>CBFGOP010000107.1:0-8704 GCA_965650415.1 uncultured Prosthecobacter sp.
GGCGCGTTTGCTGATCATGCTGGCGGGAGTGTCTTTATTTGTTGGGTTTGCTCCGTATTGGCTGCATCGCTGGGTTTGGGGACACCGGCAAGAAGGACAGCTGGCACGTTTGATTGCCAAAAAATATCCCGGACTCGGAGATCGTTTGCTCGGAGTGATTGAGCTTCAGGCACAGGACGAAAACGGTGATACGCTCTCGCCGCGCCTGCGTGAGGCGGCCATGCAAGTGGTCGCCGCCGAGGCTCTGAAACGCGAACTGGATTCCGCTCTTCCGACGGCGCGTCATCAGAAGTGGGGACTTGCTGCTATCCTCTTGCTTGGTTTGGTTGCAACCGCCTTTGTTTTCACACCCAAGGCCGGGATGAACGCCTTGGAGCGCTGGTTGAAACCTTTGGCTCAAGTCGAACGATACACTTTCACCCAATTGGACAATCCTCCAATCCGCTTGGCCGTGCCTTATGGGGAGGCTTTTACGGTCAGTTTAAAGCTCAAGGCGGAATCCGAGCAAAAACCCCAAATCGCGATCGGGCATTTCAGAAATCAGCCGGAAGTCAGCACGATGCTTCGTAAAAATCTCTACGATTTCAAGTTTCCCGGTCAGCAGCAGGCGGGGGTGATCGAATTCCGAATCGGCGATCTCAGGCATCGATTGTTGGTCGAACCCAAGCAGCGTCCGGTCGTGGTTCGGACTTCTGTTAAGGTGAAACCTCCGGACTATTTGAATATTCCCGAGCGTGAGAAAGAACTCACCATCAGTGAAATCAGCGCGGTCGAGGGAAGCAAACTCATCTTCACCATGGAAACCAGCAGTCCGCTCAAAAGCGGCAGCTTCGGACCGACAGCGGTTTCTGGAGAGATGGTTGAATCGGGTGATTTCAAACCGCTCTCTGGCAGCCTCATTGTCAATGGCCTGAACGCTGCGTTTGGTCCGATTGATGCTGGCAACATTCCTTTCTCTGTGCCGTTCACTTGGATCGATGAATTCAATCTATCAGGTGGAGAGAGATACAAGATTCGTGTTGATGCGGTGAAAGACGCCGCGCCCACCGCATACATCCAAGGTCTGGATCGACAAAAAGCCATTCTGCCCGAGGAGGTTTTGGATTTTGAAATTTTGGCCGAAGACGATTTCGGGATCAAGAGAGCGGGAATCGAGTGGAGCGGTGTCGGAACCTTGCCTGGTGAAACGCCCAGCAACACCGGTGAACTCATTATTTCCAACGGCGGGCCCGAAATCCCACGGCTCAGTGAACCCGCATCCTTTTCACCTGCCGCATTCGGGATCGGTCCACAGCAGATCGTCCTGCGCTCTTTTGTGGAAGACTACTTCCCCGAGCGGGGTCGCATCTACTCCCAGCCGGTCTTGATTTATGTGCTGAGTCGCGATGAACACGCCCAGATTCTGAAGAATCAATTCGATCGCGTTTTGAGCGAATTTGAAGACCTCTCACGCAGGGAGCTGAATTTGTTAGATGAAAACCAGCGTCTCGAAAAACTCAACGGTGAGGAATTGCAGTCCCAAGACGGCAGGCAGCGTTTGGCGGATCAAAAACGTGCGGAGGATGAGAATATCAGTGCGATGGAGGAAATGAAAAAACGCATGGAGAATTTGATGAAAGACACCGCCCGCAACGGTGATATCGACAAAGAGACCATGAAGAAAATGGCCGAAGCCATGAAATCAATTCAAGAGCTTGCGGAGCAAGATATGCCGGAGGTCAGCGAGAAACTCCGGGAAGCCGGGGAGCCATCCAATACTTCGGAAAAATCGAAAGATGATGTCAACAAGGCGGTTGAGAAACAAAAAGAGGTGGTCAGAAAAATGGAGCAAGCCATCGCCCAAGCCAAGCAGGCCAACGAGCGGTTTGAAGCGAGCACCTTTGTCACCCGTTTGAAAAAAGCAGCTGAAGAACAAAACGGCATCAAATCCACTTTGGTGGCGGGTTTATCAAATATCATCGGCGTCAGAGAAACCGATGTGGATCCCAAAGACAAACGCATGCTGATGACAGCACAGAAACAGCAGATCCTCACCGCGTCGGATGTGCGTTGGATTCAGGAAGATTTGGGGCACTACCATGCGCGTACAGGAGATGAGTCTTTCAAGAAAGTCATGGACTTGATGCGAGACAGCAAAATCAATATCATCGAGAATCAGAGTCCGACGAATGTGACGCTTGATCTGAGTCTTGAAAAAATTCGCGATAAACTGAAATCGAACATTTCCTACGAGGCACTTGAAGCGGCGAGTCGCACGGCAGACAAACTCAATGAATGGGCTTCTTTGTTGGAAGGTTCGATGGATGAGAAAGACGGAGGCGGAAGTGGTGGTGGAGACAATGCGCCGAACGCGGAGGATGAGGATTTCGAATTCATGCTGCGGGTGATGAAAATGATTCAAGACCAGCAGGATTTGCGTTCCAGAACCAGGGTATTGGAACAACTCAAACGCGATACGAATTTGAAGGAGGCTCCGTAAATCATGAACCCTCGTGCTTTCTATTATCTGACACTGTTATTCAGTTCCGTTCTCTGTGCGGAAGAGCAGAACATCACCAAAGAGCAAGCCCTCGAGCAGCATGCGAAAGGAGCGGAGAAGGTTGCGGAAGAACAGGATGAATTGTCGGCTACCGTACAACAGCTCGTGATGGAGCAAACCATGCCCGAGGTTATCGAGCTTCTCTCCGAAGTGGAAGACATCATGGATGAAACCACGGATTATTTGTCCGAGCCTGATACGGGAGGCCGGACCATCGCAGCACAAACCGAGATCATTGAAAAAATTCACCAAGCTGCCAAAAAGAAACAACAGCAGGGTGGTGGAGGTCAGGCCGGAAGTGCGATGATGGATATGATGGAGCGCATGATGGGCAAAGGTGAAGGCCAGGGAAAAGCAAATGAAAAAGGCGAAGGCCAAAGTGGCGATAAAGCCGGCCAAGGCGGAAGTGGAAATTCAAATTCCGACAATGAACTTTCCGGTGGTCCGAATTCTGGAAAAACAGAAGAAAGGCGGGTTCCCAAGGCCGCAGGCCAAGCTGGAAAAAATCTGCCCAACGAATTTCAATCGGCATTGGATGCCTACAACCGTGGTTTGGAGGAAATGGGAAAATGATCGATCGTAGGAATTTCATCACTTTGCTGTTAGGATCTTTCACTTCCGCAAGTGCCCAAGGATGGTTTGAACGTCGTGACGACCGTATCCCGTCGCAAGTGGATGTCATTTATGGGCGCGGTCTGGCCTATCTCTCCAAGAGCCAGAACGCTCAGGGTTTCTGGAATGATTCGTCAGGTGATGAACCCGGTGTGGTAGGGCTTTGCGTCGCGGCGTTTCTCGCACACGGCGATGATCCGAATCATGGTTCTTATGCGCAAAACATCAAACGCGGACTGGATTACATTTTGTCGAAGCAAAATAAAGTCAAAGACAACGGATTCATCGGTAATAGCATGTATACCCACGGTTTCGCGACCAAGGCGCTGGCCGAAGCTTACGGCGTTGTCGATCACCCTAAAATCGGCGAGGCCTTGAAAAAAGCTGTAGATCTCATTCTCAGCGCGCAGAAGCGAAATCCTTTCAACGCATGGCGCTATACACCCGATGCTCGGGATGCTGACTCATCGGTTTCCGGGTGCCAGATCGTTTCCTTGTTGGGAGCAAGAAACGCCGGATTCCCCGTGCCGGATGAAGCGATCCGCAAGGCTCTTGCTTATATGGCGAACTGTCGTGGTGCGAATGGCTCTTACGGTTACACCACTTCAGCAGGAGGGAAACCGACTCTCACCGCCATCGGTTTGCTTTGTTTCGCGTTAGCCAAAGAAAAGAACAACAAAGGGTTCCAAGCCAGCTTGGAGTTCCTGAAGAAAAACATGGATTATCGCGATAGGAGTTATCCTTACTATTTTGAATATTACATGTCCCAAGCCCTGTTTCATGCAGACGATCAAATCTGGGCGGAATGGAATGAAAGAAACATCCGGTATTTGGGAACCATCCAATCGTCCGATGGTTCTTTTCCAGGAAATCAAGGTCTGTCTTTCAGCACGGCGGGAGCGTTGCTCTCGCTCGCACTGAATTATCGTTATCTGCCGATCTACGAAAAATGATCCGATCTCTGTTCACATCTCTGGCAATGCTTCCTCTGCTATCCCATGCAGAGACTCAGGATCTGTTGCTGTTTGACAACGGCGATCAGCTTCATGGTGAATTCCACGGCATAGCCGATACTTCTGCGATCCTGTGGAAACGCAACCCGACGGATCAGGAAAAAATCCAGTTCAACACGGCGGATATTCGAAAGATCGTATTGCGCGGTGGAAAAGCGGATCGTCCGCAGTCCACCTATTCGTATGCCGGGACTTCCAACGGCGATCGGATCTCCGGTATGATTCAGGAACTCGATGATAAACGCATTTTGGTGCAAACCGATTTCGCCGGGTTGATTTCAATCCCACGTGAACATGTCAGCATCTTCGCGCCAAATCCAATAGGCGGCAAAGTGCTCTATTACGGTTCTTACCAAAAGAATGATTGGGAGCAGCTGGAAAATAAGGTTAAAAACCCCATCCGGGACACCGAACTCAAATCCGAGGCCAATCAAAAGGAAGCCGAATGGATTTTTTCCGGGTCTGCATGGTATTGGCACAACGACCGTTCGTCGCCTGCTTTGGTGAGAAAAAACGGTTTGCCGGGCCGCAGTATCCTCAAGTTCGACCTGGCATGGAAAAACCGCCTTTCTCTGGGCATCGCTTTCCATGCGGATTTCAAACCTTTCCAAGCAAAAGAAAAAGACCAACAGGCCGTGTTCGATGCAGGTCGCAGCGGTTACATGGGGAATTTGCCGTTTGTCTTCGGATCCAGCTACGTGCTTCACCTCTATTCGAACTATCTCGTGCTTTATCGTGCCGGTTTTGCCGATGATGGAACGCCGACGATGGAACGGTTGCAGTCGAAAAATTCCAACTTGCGTCTCGAAAACGCATCGAGTGCCAAAATTGAAATCCGCTGCAATCGCGATACGGGTGTCATCATGCTTTATGTGGATGACCAGTTTATCAGTGAATGGAACGAGGGTCGAAGTGTGATCACGGAAAATGGCAATCCGTCAGATGGATACCGCGCACCGGGTGACGGCTTCGGTTTCATTTCCCAGGTAGAAGGCTCGGCCGTCCGGATTTCCGAAGTGCTCGTGGCAGAATGGCATGGAATCCCCGATTCCGCCCGAAGTTTGGAATCCGATGACAACGACATTGTTTTGCTGACCAATGGAACGGACCGTTTTTCAGGCAAGGTGAACCACATCAAGGATGGAAAAGTCAACCTTACCGGGCGTTACGGCAATTTCACTTTTCCAGTTTCGGAAATTGCCGAGATCCGTTTTGCAAAGTCACAAGTGGCGGATGTCGAAAAAAATCAGCCATCATTGCTGAAGGTTCGCTTCCATCCACTCGGCAGCATCAGTGGAAAAATCCTTTCCGGCGATGCAAAAAAAATCCTGTTGAATCACCCATCGATCGGTGAGGTTCAGGTCGACCTCAATTCCGCTTTCATGTTCGAATTCAACTCCACCCCTAGCTATCTGGATGACTGGAATGCGGAATTTTAATCAAATCCTCTGCAGTTTGTCTTTTTCGGCTCTCGCTGGGGCTGCAGAAATTTCGTTTTCCGATGACAACAAGATCACCGGAGAATTGGTCGCAATGGATGTGAATGGATCCATCACTTTGAATACCGCATACTCGGAACAACCTCTGAAAATACGGGTTGAAAAAGTTCAGAAAATCGATTTTGCCAACCCGACAAAAGAGGTCGAAAAAACGCCGCAAAATATCACCTTGGTGAACGGTGATAAGCTCTTTGTCGTCATCAAAAGCCTCGACGATCAGATCCTGAAAATGACTTCACCGGTTCTGGGTGATCTCGATATTCCGCGTGATAAAATCGATTCCATTCAAAGCGGATTGTTTTCTCAAACCAACCTCTACAACGGGCCCAAAGAAATCGGTGAATGGCAAAGCACACAGGATCAGATCATGAACTGGAAGTGCGAGGACAACCAACTGACGGCTGTGGGAAGCGGTTCGATCCAGAAAGATTTCAAACTTCCCGAGAACTACTCGATCCGGTTCAAACTGAGCTGGAAATTCAACCCGAACTTCAAATTCAGCTTCAGTGATCCTCTCACGCCCGAAAGCCAGGCTGCGGATCGTTATTACATCCAGTTCGGTAGAGCCGGACTCGAACTCAAACGCGAGTCGATTGCCGGAAATCGCTACACGACCATTGCCGTCATCAATCGCTCGCCTGACGAATACGAGAACAACGAGATGTGGATTGAAATTCGTGTAAATCGCAAAAACGGGCGCTTGGATCTTCATATCAACAACGAACTGGCCGGTAAATATATCGATCCGGCCAGAGACTTTCCCAAAGGCAACGGAGTGGTTTTCACGAGCCTCTCACGACAGGAGTCCGACCTGAGTATTTCTGAAATCGAAGTCAAGGAACTGACAGGCAATAACAGCAAGAGTCACACCGAAGACCGTGGAGCGACCAAGGAAGATGCGTTGATTGGCAGGAATAGCGAACGTTTTGGCGGGAAACTCTTGTCGATTTCAGAGGTTGATCAGCTCAAGGTTTATAGGTTCAAAAGCAATTTCCAGGAAGAGCCCATCGATTTACCCGAGTCAGAGGTATCGACCATTTTTTTGGCTCGCACGAACGAAACAAAACCCAAATCGATTGATGGAATGAATTTGCTCCTGCAAGGCGGAGGTTTTCTCACCGTGACAAAATCCACATTCCATCAGAACACGCTCGTCGTCACTCATCCTCTGTTGGGGGAGATCCAAATCGATCGTTCGGCAGTCATTCGGTTGGAACGTCGCCCAACCAACCCATCTAACCGTGTTACAAAACCATGAAGATCGGCTTTCTATCCATTTTTCTCAGTGTCATGTGTCTTGCAAACCAGGACACGGCTGTGGTGCGGTTTGCCAATGGCGACCAACTTGCGGGAAGTGCCGTATCGATCGGACGCGACAGCATTTCCTGGCAATCCAGCCTGCTTGAGGAACAGGCGAATTTCAAATTGAGTGAGATTCTCGATCTTCGTCTGCCTTCAAAAAAATCAATGAAGCATGTCGATTCGACCACTCATGAAGCAGTGGTCGAACTTACCAATGGAGACATTGTGAAAGGCGCACTGGTCGCGATATCCGATCAACAAATCAAACTCAAAACATGGTATGCAGGCGAGTTGGTTTTCCCACGTTTGAATGTCAAATCCATCAATATCAACCGACTCATGAAAGTGCTGTATCGCGGTCCTGACGATATCAAGGAATGGACGATCTCAGGAGGTGAGGAATCATGGAAACTTGAGAATGAACAATTCATTTCCGAGACTCATAGAGGCAGTATCGCACGAAATTTTGATTTGCCGGAAGAATACGAAATAACTTTTCAAATCAACTGGAGGGAATTGCTCAAAGCACGGCTAGTTTTCGGATCTTCTCAAATCGATACAACATCTCCTTCAAGCGGCTATGAAATGAATTTTCAACCCAGCATGATCAATGTGAGGCGTCTCAGCGATCGCGATTGGCTTGGCACAAACAGCAATCAATCGGTATTCCGCGAAAATGAATCAGCGAAGATCTCGGTGCGGGTGAGTAAAAAAACCGGAAAAATCCTGCTGCTTGTCGATGATGAACCATCCGGGATATGGAATGACCCGGCTCTAAAGGAGAATACCGGAGTCGGGATTCATTTCATCTCGGATGCCCAGGCAAACCGAAATCCAAAGTCGTCGATCTCGATTTCCAATATCATCATCAGCGAGTGGGATGGATTTCTGGATGAAAAAACTGCGAATGACTTGCTGATGCGTGATCAGCGAATCAACCGATTTCACATGGGCATGCATGAACGAGGTGAGGAAATGAAAGTCCCTTTGCCGGATGGACGGATGATTTTGTCCAACGGCGATACGATCGAAGGTGAAGTCATCGGTGTGGAAGGCGACATGATCAAATTGAAAACACCCTTCACAGAAGTGATTTTTCCGGTTCATCGTTTGACCAACATTCCACTCAAGAGAGATGATCTTGAAACCGCCAAACTCGAAAACGGTGATGTGCGTGCAAGTCTGTCCGACGGATCGAAATTGGTGTTCCGACTGGATGATGTAAAAGATGGAAAATGGATCGGTTATAGCCAGAATTTCGGCCATGCCCAATTCGACCAATCCGCTTTCAAATACATTGAATTCAATCTTTATCCGAAAAGGAAAGCCAACTAACAGTTACTCATGAGTTTTTCTGGGAACTGGAATTATCCGCCAGATTTGCCCGTGGTCGGCAAACGCAGCGAGCTGATCGATGCGATACGCAAACATCAGGTCGTGGTGGTGGTGTCCGACACGGGCTCGGGAAAGACCACGCAGTTGCCGAAGATGGTCGCGGAGGCGCTGGAAGTTTCAAATTTCAAGGATCAAGTTTCAAAGAAGAGGAAGCTAATCGGGTGCACTCAGCCGAGGCGGATTGCGGCGGTGTCGGTGGCGAAGCGGGTGGCGGAGGAACTTTCGGTACCGTTGGGGGATTTTGTGGGGTATCAGGTAAGGTTTGATGACACGACTTCGCGCGAGACGCGGATCAAGTTCATGACCGATGGCATCCTGCTCGCCGAGACTCAGGGCGATCGCGA
>CBFGOP010000108.1:0-8629 GCA_965650415.1 uncultured Prosthecobacter sp.
TTCGGAGCGTTTGTGGCCGGTATGTTGGCGACGGGGGCGATGGCGTTCATTCGCGCCCAGAGTCGGATTCGGGAAGACGCGACGATCGGGGTGGTGTTCACTTCGTTTTTTGCGTTGGGTTTGGTGCTGATCAAGTTGTTTCCTGCGGGTGTGGATTTGAAAGTGATTCTCTACGGAAATATTCTAGCGATCGCACGTGAGGACATGTGGCAGGTGATCGCGATCGGCGCTGCGGTATTGTTGATTCTGGGAGTGAAATGGCGGGATCTGATGTTGTATTGTTTTGATCCCCAACAAGCACGGGCGTTGGGTCTCAAGGTCGGGCTGTTGCATATGATTTTGCTGATCTCTCTGGCAGCGGTTTGTGTGGCGGCGCTGCAAGCGGTGGGAGCGATTTTGGTGTTGGCGATGCTGATCACGCCCGGAGCGACGGCCTATTTGCTGACGGATCGATTCGGGAAAATGCTTTGGATTTCATCGGGTCTTGGAGTGGTGACATCGTTGGTGGGGGCGTATCTGAGTTATTTTATCAACGGAGCGACGGGTGGTTGCATCGTGAGTTTGCAGGCAGGCATTTTCGTCCTGGTTTTCATTTTCGCACCGAAACATGGATTTCTGGCGAAACGACGGATGAAGGAGGTCTTGCGATGAGCGAGTGGTTCAAGCAGTTCGAATATGCCTTCATGCAGGATGCGTTGATCGTCGGAGCGGTGGTGGGTGCGTTGTGCGCGGTGCTTTCGTGTTTCCTGATTTTGAAAGGCTGGTCGTTGATGGGCGATGCAGTTTCCCATGCGGTTTTGCCCGGTGTGGTGTTGGCTTATCTGTTGGGATTGCCACTCATGATCGGTGCGTTTGCTGCCGGCTTGTTGTGTGCGACAGGCAGCGGATTTCTGAAACGACACAGCCGACTCAAGGAGGATACTGCCATGGGGGTGGTTTTCACAGGAATGTTTGCAGTGGGTCTGGTGCTCTTCAGCAAGACCCCATCGGACATGCATTTGGATCACATTCTGGTAGGGAATATTCTTGGGATTTCGGACAAACAGGTGAACCAAACCCTTTGGATTGGCGGTGCGGTATTGGTTGTGAGTCTGATTTTCCGGAAAGACCTATTGTTGATTTGTTTCGATCCGCAGCAGGCGAAGATCCTGGCATTGAAGGATGGGTTCTTGACGTATCTTTTGTTGGCCTTGTTGTCGCTCGCGATTGTGGTGGCGATGCAATCGGTGGGGATCATCTTGGTGGTGGCGATGCTGGTAATTCCCGGATGCATCGGATACCTGTGGACAGATCGGTTTGACCGGATGCTGGCGATCGCGGTTGGATGCTCGTTGGTTTCAAATTTTGTGGGGATTTTCGTGAGCTACCACGCGACCACCTCCACGAGCGGTTGTATGGTTTTGGTGATGACCTTGTTGTTTGTGATGAGTTTGGTGGTCGCGCCGAAATATGGAATGTTGGCGAGAAGGCGGAAGTATCTGAAATCATGAATCCTTGCATTGAAGCTGCTGTTGCTGTTGTCGAAAGGCATGGGGTTTCGGTCGATCGCCGCCAGATTCTGCAGGACGGGCATACGTTGGTGGTTCGATTGAATGAAACTTTGGTCGTAAGAGTGGTGACGGATGTTGACGGGCCGCGAAAGGGTTTGGAGTGGTTTGAACGTGAAACAGCGGTGGCCGCGCATCTGACACAGCATCATGCGCCCGTGATTCCCCTGCATCCGGATCTTCCGCCTCGGGCTCATCAGCATGATGGCTACGCGATGAATTTTTGGAAGTTTGTGACTGAGACGGATGAAAAACCCGAGCCGGATGCGATAGGTCGGACGCTTTTTCAATGTCACGAAATCTTGTCGGGTTTTGGCGATCCCTTGCCTAACCTGGCGATCCTTCATGAGACGATGGAGATTCTCGGGTCATCGGTGGAGAAATCGTATTTCGACTCGGGCACGGTTGCATTATTGAAACACCATTTAGCCGACTCGTTCGGTGTGTTGGATCATGCGGTTCATCTGCCTTTGCACGGAGACGCCCACATTGGAAATCTCATGATGACCACGCAAGGCCTGCTCTGGACGGATTGGGAAGATGCGTTCAGCGGTCCGATCGAGTGGGATCTCGCATCCATCATCTGGAATGCGAAGTTGTTGGAAAACGATCATCAAACCGTGGATGCCATTTTGAGCGCCTATCAGAATGCCGGAGGCAAATTTGATGAGCGTGTGCTGGATCAATGTTTGATCGCGCGAGCCGTTGTGATGAGCGCCTGGTATCCGATCCTTTATCCAAACCCGAATGAGGAGAGGGTGAAGAAGCTGAAGCAACGGATTGAGTGGTTGCGGGAGAGGTAAGGGTGAATTTTTTCAAACTTTAAGAACCTGATTGTGTAAGACCATTTTCATTCATGCAGCCACCAGTATTGCCATCAGAAGTCGACAGAAACACTTTTCCGGAGATCGATGATCAGAAGCTCAAAGCCCTTTATTCCGACCATCGTTCAATTCAAGCGGTGTCAATATTATGGATTTTGGGATCTATCGTATGTCTACTTATCGGAATAGGGATCACAGTTTCGCATGATGCGGATGTTGATCCTCTTAACAATTACCTAACCGGAGGAGCATTTATCGGAGGTAGTCTTTTTTACCTCGTCTTCACCATCAGTGTTGTGAAACGACTTAGCTGGGGTCGGGCCGCTGGTATGGTTTTGTGTGTCCTGTCATTGCCAGGATTTCCAGTTGGTACGATTGTTGGTGTTCTTGGTCTTGTTTCATTTGCCCGGTCTCCTGAGCTATTCGGAAATAACCGACTGAATCCGGATGAACTGAAACTCGAATACAACCAGAGAAGAAAAGCTAAAAAATGAGCCCAAGAGTGGCTATCGAACGTAGCCATATCCATAGTTTATAGTTTGTTTAAACCCATAGACACCAGAGCCAAGGCAGCGATGCCTTGTTTTTTGCCAATGAGCAAATTCGATTTTGGGATGAGCAAGACAAACTTGAAGAATGAGATGAAATTGTGAATATTCATTCATGAACCCAGCCAATCAAACCTACCCTTCCTACTCTGTCGTTGGAGATCGCTATACCTTTTTTGTGACGGGTGTGGAGACCAACCGGGCCTTTGCGATGTTTGAGGCTTATGTGCCGCCGGGAAATGGATCGCCGCCGCATGTGCATCATCGTGAAGACGAGATGTTTTATGTCATCGAGGGCGAATTCGAGTTCATTGTGGCTGGGGAATCGAAGCGTCTGACTGCTGGTGATTTTTTGCTGGGTAAGCGCGGGGTGCCGCACAACTTCAAGAATGTCGGAAAAAAGCCCGGTAGAATGTTGATCACGGTTACGCCAGCGGGTTTTGAAGATTTTTTTGCCGAGATTGGGATTGAGCTATCCAGCAAAGAGGATGAGCCAGTTCCTCCAACTCCTGAAGACATTGAGAAATTGATTCAAGCAGCCCCGAAGTATGGGGTGGAGATTTTGGTGAAGCATTGAGGGTAGGGTCATTTCGATGAAATGACCGTTTCGCTTGGTCGGGCGCTTTCTGGCGGTCGTTTTGTCAAAACGACCCTACCCGACCTGTGCCACAGCCATGGCGGCGATGCCTTCTTTTCTGCCGATGAAACCCATGGCCTCGTTGGTCGTGGCTTTGATGCCGACGCGATTTGCTGGGATTCCGAGAGCGTTGCCGATGTTGTGTTGCATGGCTTCGCGGTGAGGGAGAACTTTCGGGGCTTCGGCGATGAGGGTGGAATCGACGTTGATCAATGTGAGATTTTCCTCAGCGAGAAGTTCGCGGCATTTTTCCAAGATCTTGAGTGAACTGATGTCCTTGCATGCGGGATCGCCGGGCGGGAAATAGAAACCGATATCGGGTTTTCCCATCGCACCGAGGATCGCGTCTGCGATGGCGTGGCACAGCACGTCCGCATCCGAGTGGCCGGCCAGGCCGTGGGTGTGGGGGATCGTCACACCGCCGAGGATGAGGGGACGGTTTTCCGCGAATTGGTGTACGTCGTAGCCGATGCCGATCATTTAAATTTCAAAGTTCAAGTTTCTAATCTCAAGAGGGAATGCGGACTGCGTCCGGAAGAGTTGTTAGAGAATCTCTTCAATCGGGATTTTGCCGTTGGTGGCGACGATGGAATAGGAATCGGATTTTCCGGCCTTTTGGGTGAGGGTGACTTTTCCACCGGCAGCTTCGACGAGGAGCTGTCCTGCGGCGATATCCCAGAGGGAGATGGTGGATTCGACGTAGGCATCGAGACGGCCGCAGCAGATGTAGGCCATGCCGAGAGCGGCGGAGCCCATCATGCGCATCTTGCGGGCGCGGAGTGAGGCTTTGTGGAAACGCTCGATCCCGGTGTTGAGGGCCTCGGTATCTTTGCCGCAACCGACGAAGAGAATGGATTCCTCAAGTTTCTCGCGTGGGGAAACTTTGACCGAAACTCCGTTGAGCAGGGGTTGGCCGCCTTTCACGATGGTCCAGGTTTCGCCGACCATGGGATCGTGGATGACTCCGAGTGTGACGTCCTTGCCGATACGCAGGGCGATGGAGACGCAGAAGTGGGGGATGCCGTAGAAGAAATTCACGGTGCCATCGATGGGATCGACGATCCAGTGGCGGTCCGAATCCTGGTTTCCGGCGATGCCTTCCTCTCCGTAGAGCGCATCGGTGGGGCGGGCGGTGAGAAGGATATTGGTGATGAGATCCTGAGACTCCTTGTCGAGGGCGAGCTTGATGTCGTGATGGTGGGCTTCATCGACCGTGAGGGTTTGTCCGAAATGCTTGCGGAGGAGTTTGCCCGCTTCGGTGGCGGCGCGGACGGCTAGATCGAGATCGGTTTCCATGGGCTGTGGGTAAACTCACTAGGGGGTAAGGTCAAGGTTGGGTATGATCTTCTCCGAATAATGAATGAGGGGACAGGATGTCCCCGAGACGGACTGGGACTTCAAGTCCCAGCTACTGATGCTTTCAATCAAACCATTCGTCGTGAGGGTCAAAGGCGGGGATGGGGATGTTGACGATTTTGAGTTTCCCAATGGCGCGGTGGCGGACATAGGGAGGGATGAAGATGGAGGTCATCGGGCGTACGGGGACGAGTTCACCATCCAGCTCCATGTGGCCTTCGCCTTCGAGAATGAGATAAATTTCGGTGAGATTTTTGTGATAATGGGTTTTGGCATCAATGGAAATATCGACCAGATGAATGGTTGCGGTTTGGTTTTCGGGGACAGCGAAGGCACGTCGCGTGGTGCCACAGGGACACTCGGTGGGTTCGATTTCGTCGAAGTGGGTGACGATGGCTTTTTGCGTATTACTCATGAGCTAACTTATTTTCAGTCATTGTTGGCAAGATAGGTTCTGGAATTAGGGCAAGAATCTTTGGTCCATAATCCGCAAAATCCTCAAGTTCGTCGTCAAAATTGTCGCCCATAATGAGGACGATGTCTTTTGGCGGCCAAATTGGGGTTTTGGCTTTTCATCATTGGAAAGGGACATGAATTGAATTTATCGAAGTGAAATGGCCATGAAAGGAAATTTAGATTGGGGACAGGATGTCCCCACGACAGTCTGGGACTGCAAGTCACAGCCACATCAACTCAGGTGTTTGAGAATGTTCAGGGCGAAATTTTCCGAGATTCCGGGGATTGCGGCGATCTCCTTGGGTGTGGCTTTGCGGATGCGGGAGACGGAACCGAACTTTTCCAGGAGCATTGCTTTACGGCGGGGAGACATGCCGGGGCAGTCGTCCAAGGCGCTCTCTTTCATGCGACGGCGGTAGAGCAACTCGTTATAGCCGTTAGCGAAACGGTGGGCTTCATCGCGGATGCGTTGCAGGAGTTTCAGGGCGCCGCGATCGTGGGGGATGAGAAGGGGGTCGGATTCGCCGGGGAAAAAGACTTCCTCGCGTTGTTTGGCGAGACCGATGATGGGCAGTTCCTGAAGACCGAGGGCGCGGAGTTGTTTGAAGGCGCTGGAGAGCTGGCCTTTTCCCCCGTCGACGATGATGAGGTCGGGCAGGACGATCTTGGCTTTTCCCTCACTCGCGAGTCGACGCTGGTTTTCAATCAACGATAACTGGCTGTGTTCGGTTTCTTCGCTGAGATTTTCATTCAGGATGCGGGAGTAACGTCGGAACACCACCTCCGCCATGGATGCGAAGTCGTCTTGCCCTGAAACCGTTCGGATTCGATAGCGCCGGTAGTTCTGGTTGTCGGGCTGGCCATCGGTGAAGCGCACCATGGAAGCAACGATGTGATTCGATGAAACGTTGGAGATATCGAAACACTCCATGACGCGCGGCGGAGCATCCAAACCGAGGGCTTCGGCAAGATCGGCGAGGTCTTCGGTGGGTTTGACGGTGGAGGGAACACCGCGACCCCGCGCGAACTGGCGGGTCGGAGTGAGGGTTTTTTTGAGGTTGGAAATGATGTCGCGGAAAGTTGCGGCCTTCTCGAAATCGAGCGCCTCTGCGGCGGCCTGCATCTCGTCTTCGAGTTCATCGAACAATGCCTTTTTGCCTTTTCCTTCGAGGATGGCGCAGGCTTCGTGGATTTTTGCGAGATAGTCTTCGGGAGAAATACGTCCGATACACGGTGCGGAGCAGTTGCGGATGATATCGGCGTTGCAGTGCTTGTATTCCTTCTCGCCGGGATTCGCTGCACGGCAGACGCGAAGGCCGAGTCGGCGATTGAGCCAGTTGATCGTTTCGATCAGCGCGCTGGAGTGCGGGAAAGGACCGAAGTAGCGGGCGTTATCTTCCTTTTTGGTTCGGACATAGGAGAGTCGCGGGATGGGATCGGTTAAGCGGATACGGGCGTGGAGGAAACGTTTGTCGTCTTTGAAAGCGACGTTA
The DNA here is from genome assembly GCA_965650415.1 of uncultured Prosthecobacter sp. Lineage (GTDB taxonomy): Bacteria > Verrucomicrobiota > Verrucomicrobiia > Verrucomicrobiales > Akkermansiaceae > Luteolibacter. Next base: position 6,862 of record CBFGOP010000108.1, read on the forward strand.
TAGCGCGGGCGGTAGTCCTTGATGAGTTTGCCCTCGAGGATCAGCGATTCCTCGTCATTGCGGACGATGTGAAATTCAAAATCATGGATCGAATCCATCAGGGCCCGGGTTTTGAGGCTGGCGCGGTTTTTTCCTGAGGGGATGAAATAGGAGGAAAGGCGGCGTTTGAGGTCGATCGCCTTGCCGACGTAAATGATCGCGCCCAAACGGTCTTTCATGATGTAGACACCGGGTTGGTGCGGGACATCGCGCAGTTTGGCTTTGAGCTCGGGTGAGACCATGGATGGGAGGGAAAATAGACAGGAAATGGAAGAGTGCCAGTCAGGAAGTTTGTGACCGTCCGATGGTTTCGGAAAAATTTTACAGGGAGAGAGGAGGAAAAGAAGAGGACGGGGAGTTTGATAATAGGTTCATTTTCAAACCCTTAAATCCTATCTCCCTGAACTCCCTATCTCTTCTCTCCCTGTAAATTAGCCCGAATCACCCCAAGACTGATTTCACCCTGAATCAAATCTGGTCAGATGCGGGGGGATGATTCAGGTTTTGTGCAGATGAATGGTCAGGAAATTCGTGAAGTGTTGGATCGGGCGGGGGTGATGCCAAGCAAGCAGCTCGGGCAGAACTTTCTCATCGATGCGAATATTTCCCGTTGGATTGTGGCTCAACTGGAGCTGCAACCCGATGAGGCGGTGGTCGAGGTCGGGCCGGGTGCTGGGTCCCTCACGGAACACCTCATCGGCAAGGCGCGCAGGGTGATCCTGATCGAGTTCGATGCCAGACTGGCGGCGGATTTGACCGAACGTTTCAAGGACAGAGATGATGTGGAGGTGCATCACGCGGATGGCGCGAAATTCGACCGACGGTTTCTTTTCAAACACCGGCCACTCAAGTTTCTCGGAAACCTTCCGTATTCATCGGGTGGAGCGATCATGAAAAACCTGTTGGGTCGACCCCATCCGTTTTCACGTGCAGTCATCATGTTGCAGAAGGAAGTGATCGATCGTTTGGGTGCGCAGCCCGGGACCAAGGATTACGGAGTCTTGAGTCTGCGGATGCAGGTGGATTGGGAGATCAAGCCGATGAAGGTCGTTCCGCCGGAGGCGTTTCATCCGCGCCCGACGATTGATTCCGCGGTTGCGGTGCTGACACCACGAGTCGATAAAAACGCTCCCGTATTTGACGCGCGCTTGTTCGATGAATTGGTGCGTCGAGGATTCGCACAACGACGCAAGCAGCTCGGCAAACAGCTTCCTGAGACCCGTGAATGGAAAGAGGTGGCTGTGGAATTGGGACTGGCCACAACCGTTCGGGGTGAGGAATTGGATTTGCACAAATGGATCGAACTCACCCGCGCTTACGACACGCATCCCTTACGAGACAAACCGCAGAATGCGGATGAGATTTTCGATGTCGTGAACGAAAACGACGAGGTGGTCGGAAAAGCCACGCGATCCGAAGTTCACGAGAAAAACCTGATCCATCGCGCGGTGCATGTGTTCGTGCTGAATCGCAATGGCGATCTGTGGTTGCAGAAGAGGTCGCTGAAAAAAGACAAGAATCCCGGTGTTTGGGATTCGAGTGTATCGGGTCACCTGGATGCGGGAGAAGATTATCTAACAGCCGCGATCCGTGAACTCAAGGAGGAGATCGGGATTGAAAAGACAGCAGAGGAACTGAAAGAGCTGGCGACCCTAAAGCCTTGCGAGGAAACGGGCTGGGAGCATGTGCGTTTGTATATGACCCGGCACGAAGGTTCCGTGCATTTTCC
>CBFGOP010000109.1:0-8516 GCA_965650415.1 uncultured Prosthecobacter sp.
GGTCATGATCACGACATGCTCTATTATTTCATGGAGGGCAACGTGCAAAGCCACCTCAGCGAAGGTCGATTGAGTTTGCGAAATTCCAAGAACGATTGGGTCGCCGATTGGCGCGCGGGTTACTCCGATGAAAGCGAATACGAAATCGATCTCGCCTGGGAACGTTATATCGATCCGAATTTATCGACAGCCCTGGGTTGGCGTTTCACGGATTTCGAAGATTCGGAAAATCGTGCCTTCGCAGGCGTGCAATACCGCCTGCCCTATCTCATCGACAGCTCGTTGCAGGTCGATTCCGAGGGGGATCTGCGCGCGGCACTGGGCAAGACTATGCAGCTTACGGACCGGATCTCCGGTTTCACGGAAGTCGAGTTCGATACCAACACCAAATGGGATTGGCGCGTCGGATTGGAAGCGATGCTGACCAAGGAATTTTCCCTCATCACCGAGTATCACTCGGACTACGGCTTTGGCGGAGGCATCGGCTTTCGCTTCTAACAAATAACACGAACCTGAAAAACATATGAAAAAGATACTGACCTTATTATCCGCTGCGGTTTTCGCATCCTGTGCCGCTACCGGCGGCTCGAATGTGAAACCCTACACCGCTGACACCTGCATCGTCACCGACAACAAACTCGGATCGATGGGAACTCCCGTCACCAAAGTCTATGGTGATCAGGAAGTGAAATTTTGCTGCAAACCCTGCGTGGCGAAATTTGAAAAAGATCCGCAACGTTACCTGAAAAAAATCCAATGAAAACTCCACTCATTTATCTAACAGCCGCGTTGTTCGCGAGTTGTTGCCCCGTGCAGAAGACCGTCGAGGTCGATCCCGTGGGCAAGAACTCCGGCGTTGCCGAGGCGAAGCCGAAATCCACAAGCCCGCGTCCGTATCCGCTGAAAACCTGTTTGGTCAGCGGAGAGGATCTGGACTCGATGGACGAGCGGGTTTCCACGGTTTACCAAGGACAGGTGTTTGAGTTTTGCTGCAAACCTTGTTTGAAGAAATTTAACAAGGAGCCCGCGAAATACCAAGCGATGCTTGAGGCTCGCTGAGTCAGAAAAACGCGATTCCACCACCGAGGCCATTTGGGCTTAGGTGGTGGAATTTCGTTTCACAGAAAAAGTGTTTGGTGATCAACCCTGCAATGTGGATATATCCGTTTCTGAAATACGATGAATGAGGAAAAAAAAGCAAGGGTCGCGTGTGTGCAGTATCAGATGCGGAAAATCGCGGACTTTGATGAGTTCTCGGCGAAGGTTCGGTATTTCGTCGAAACCGCAGCGAAGGATTACGCTGTCGACTACGTGCTATTTCCGGAATTTTTCTCCTTGCAGTTGCTTTCGGCGATGGAGCCGGTTCCAGCGGAGCAGGGGATTCGAAAGCTCGCTGATCTCACACCGAAGTTTCGTGATCTGATGTCGTCGCTGGCTCGCGAGTCCAACACCCACATCATCGCGGGTTCGCATCCCGTGTTGAAAGATGACGGGCGTTTGCAGAACGAATCGATGTTCTTTTTCCCGGATGGCTCTGTGGTTTCCCAACCGAAACTTCACATCACCCCATGGGAAAAATCGTGTTGGGGGATCGAAGGCGGAAACCAATTGCACGTCATCCAAACACCGAAGGCGAAGATTGGCATTTTGATCTGTTACGACGTCGAGTTTCCCGAAGCCACGCGCTGTCTCGCCGATCAGGGAATCGAAATTCTCTTCGTTCCTTATTGCACCGACAACCGTCAGGGATTTTTGCGAGTGACCAAATGTGCGGCTGCAAGAGCGATCGAAAACCAAATCTACGTGGTCGCAGCAGGCGTCGTTGGAAATTTGCCAGACGTTCCCGCGATGAACATTCATTACGGCCAAGCCGCAGTTTACACTCCCTGCGATTTCGAGTTCGCCCGCGATGGAATCCAAGCGGAAGCCGATCCGAATGTGGAAATGATGATCGTTGCGGATCTGGATATGTCTGCACTGCATCGCTCACGCGCTGCCGGTTCGGTGACTCCGCTGTTGGATAGACGAGGGGATTTGTTTGAGTTGAGGGTAAATGACCTATTTTTCGGCAAGTGAGGATTTTTTCCTGAAACTTGGCTTGATTCCTGAGATTTCACGGCTAAAAACGCCGCCCCTCGCTTTAGCGCGAGTTTCCCAAGCATGTCCAACAGTCTTAAAATCGCGATCCCGAAAGGCAGCCTGCAAGAGCCGACCATCGAGCTCTTTGCCAAGGCGGGGTATGAGATATACGTTTCCTCGCGTGGCTACCGCCCGGCATCGAACGATCCGGAATTGGATATTTATCTCATTCGCGCCCAGGAAATTGGACGTTATTTGGGGCAGGGCTTCATCGATTGCGGTATTACCGGATTGGACTGGGCTTCCGAAGGTGGCGCGGATCTCGTTGATTTTGCCGAACTTCCATATTCCCGAGCTACTGCCCGCCCGACCCGTTGGGTTTTGGTAGTTCCCGAGGATTCGCCGATTCAGAAACCTCAGGATCTTGAGGGAAAACGCATCGCGACAGAAGGCGTTGGAATCACCCAGCGCTACCTCGACAAACTCGGCATCAAGGCGGAAGTGGAGTTTTCTTGGGGTGCGACGGAGGTGAAAGTTCCTGATCTGGTGGATGCGATCGTCGATGTCACAGAGACGGGTTCCTCTCTCAAAGCCAACCGCCTCCGCATTGTCGACACGCTTCTGACCTCGTTCCCGCACTTTTACTCCAGCCAGGCTGCGGCCTCCGATCCATGGAAGCGCGAAAAAATGGAGCGCATCACCATGCTGCTCAAGTCCGCCTTGGTGGCTCGCGACAAAGTCGGGCTTAAAATGAATCTCCCGTCCAATCGCCTTGATGAAATGCTCGCCAAGCTGCCATCACTGCGCCGTCCGACCGTCTCGCATCTTTCGGAAGAAGGTTGGGTTGCGGTGGAAACCGTGATTGACGAGATTCTAGTTCGAGACATGATCCCCGACCTCAAGAATCTGGGCGCAGAGGGAATCATTGAATATCCGCTCAACAAACTCGTTCCGTAAATTTTCATTCAACACCAACCCCGCATAAGACCATGGGCTCCATTAAGAAACGCCGTAAAACCAAGATCAACAAGCACAAGCGCAAAAAGCGCATGAAGCAGAATCGCCATAAAAAGCGCCTTCGCTACAAGTCCTAGTCCGCTAGGTTGTGCCCAGCGCACGCATTTTTGATCATCGCCGGAAACCCGTTCAAAAGATGGGTTTCCGGCGTGCTTTTTGATTGGAATCAGTTAGACACAACGCGATGGCACTGCAGGTCATACCGGATTTCCGCGTCATAGATGAAAGCGACGACTGGGTCGTGGTGGACAAGCCCGCGCCTCTGATTGTGCATCCGGCGAACCAGAAACCGGAGCCCACCTTGCTCGGTGGATTGGAAAATCTCTACGCCTTTGAAATGGAAAATGGCGCGTGTCTCGGAATCATCACGCGTTTGGATCGAGAAACCAGCGGACTGGTGCTATGCGCCAAGCACACCGCAGCCGCGCGTGAACTAGGCATGATTTTTGAGCGACGCGAGGCAAAAAAGGAATACCTCGCCATCGTTTCCGGCTGGCCTGAGCAAGATACATGGGAATGCGACGCGCCGATCTGCCGCGCCGGCGAGCTCGGCAAGAGCGATATTTGGGTGAGGCAAATCGTTCATCCATCGGGAAAACCCTGCATCACGGGATTTTCAGTCGAGCAACGTTTCGAACGCCACGGTTTGCCCTTCAGTCTCGTGCGGTGTTTCCCGAAAACGGGTCGGATGCACCAGATCCGGGTCCATCTCGCTCATGCGGGTTTTCCGATTGTGGGTGACAAAATCTACTCGGGAGATGGCAGCGAATATCTCGAGTGGATGGCTCAAGATTGGAACAGCGATCTGGCAAAAAAACTTTTGTTACCGAGGCAGGCGCTTCACGCAACGAAGTTGTCGATTCCGTGGAAAGGTGCTGAAATTTCTTGGGAAACTGGTCTGTCCAAAGATCTGGTTCACTTCATCGAGGGGCTGGAAGTGGATTTCATGTCAGGCGTTGTCATCTGGAACAGGAAAGGTTAGAACCATTTTATGGCCGACCTGAAAGAAATCGTCACGTTTTTGGACCGCGAACTGAAAACCGAGGAAATTCGTGACTATCCCGGAGCCCTGAACGGTTTGCAGTTGGAAAACAACGGCACCGTGAATCGGGTCATTTCAGCGGTTGATGCATCGCTCGCTGTGATTCGAGAGGCCGCAAGAGAAGGCGGGCTTTTGCTGGTGCATCATGGCCTGTTTTGGCAAGGTGCACAAAAAATCACGGGGTCATACTACCAAAAACTGAAGGCGGCAATGGACGGTAATCTGGCAATTTACTCATCCCACTTGCCTCTGGATTTTCACCCCGAAATCGGCAACAACATCCTGTTAGCCCGCGCCATCGGTCTTGAGCGAATCCAGCCAATCTTGCCGAAAGATGGATTTTCCCAAGCCGTTATGGGATACTGGTCAGGATCGAGAAAATCCCTTGAAACCTCGGTCCGGAACGCAGTGGGCCGCGACGTGCATGTCTGCCCCGAGGGCTCCGATCAGCCCAAAAAGGTCGCGGTGATGACGGGCGGGGCGGGATCGGAAATCGCCCGCATCGCCGAACTGGGAATCGACACGTTCGTGACCGGCGAGGGACCTCACTGGAGCTACATCGAGGCGGAGGAAAGGCAAATGAACGTCTTTTATGCGGGTCATTACGCCACGGAAACCTATGGCGTGCTTGCGCTGGGTGCCAAGCTGGCAGAAAAGTTTCAAATAAAATCGACCCGGATCGAGCGTTCGGGTGGACTCTAAAGCTCGCTCTTTGGGGCTTTCTGGGTATGTGCCGCTTCAAAAAATGCTTAAATAATCTAAAAAATACTTGCGCTACCCTGAAGCCGTGTGAGAAATTTCTTCACAACAAAGCGGGCATAGCTTAGTGGTAAAGCGCTATCCTTCCAAGTTAGACATGCGGGTTCGATTCCCGCTGCCCGCTCCATTTGACTCATACCAAACCCAACCCAAGTTAACATTATGAAAACGATTTTAGGATTTCTTACCGCCGTTGGAATCGCCAGCGTTTCAATGGTATCCGCCCAACAGACGGCCACCACACTTCCGCCAGCCACTGCCGCCGCCGTCAAAGCCCAGACGGATGTTCTGGAAGACGCCAATGCAAGTGATCAAGCCAAAGAGGCGGCTGTCGCTGCTATCGCGGCTCTCGCTTCGGCAAATCCGTCACTAGCGCCTATGATCACTTCCGCTGCACTCAGCAACTTGGGGGGCGAATCAGCGAATCCAACGATCGTCAGTCAATTGATGACCACCATCGTCAGTACTTTCGCCAATCAACCCGCCGTGATGACTGCGATCGTCAATCAGGCAAGCTCCGTGGCTCCGACCCTTGTTTCTAACATCATGACCGCCATCAACGTAAGTGGTGGTCCCGGCGGCGGTGGTGATCCATTAGGACCTCCGGGTGGTGGTGATCTTGGTGGTGCTGGCTCAGGCGGTGGCAGTGGCAGTGGTGATAATTCTGGTGGCGCTGGCTTCATTCAAAACCAAGGTGGCACGGGTGGAACCGGTGGCACAGACACAGGTACCGACGTAGAGTCTCCAGTATCTTGAAATCGAGCGCTCACCCCGTCAGCTTGTCAGTCACACAACATTTTCGTACAGCTAAAAATTCATGAAATCCATCATCAAACAAACCCTACTTTTGTCACTTACCTTGGTTGCCGTCCAGGCGAAGGGCCTCTACCACATTCCCAACGAGACTGAGGAAACTTTTCCTATCAAATGGAGCGTTGGAATGACTGCTATCTGGGACGACAACACCACTCCTACATCTGGTGGAGGCAAAGATGAAACCATTGCTTTGAATCCCTACGTCGGCACTGCTTTCTCCAGCAACGCCCCGCAAACCACATGGGATGTTTATTCCAAACTGGGTGTCCTCTACTACTTGGATGAGCCGACTGCTGCCGGGTCCGATGACATGTATGAACAAGCTCGTATTGGAGCCAACCTTACACACAGATTTGATCAGCGTCTGGTTTTCACAACCCGTAACTTCCTATCCTACGAGCTTGAGCCGGATTATTCCTACGGCTTTGCGACCAACCGCCAATCGAGTGAGTTCCTGTACCTTGAAACCGATAACTCGATCGGATATCGCTGGTCTTCAAGGTTTGCGACTCAAACTGGCTTGAAGTTCACCATGCTCGACTATGAATCTGTCGCCAACGCGGATCGCACCACATGGATGGCATACAACCAGTTCCGTTACGTCCTCACACAGCAAACTACCGCAACTGCAGCCTACCGTTACGCTCAAACCAGTGGTGCTGATTCTGCTGCAGACTCGACTGACCAATATCTTCTTGCAGGTGTTGAACATCGTATCAGTGCCAACACCATCTTCGTCGGTAGCGTTGGTGCTCAATTGAGAAGTGTCGATGCAGCAGGGGGGAACGACACCACCAATCCATATCTTGAAGCAACTATTCAGACCGATATGAACCGTCAGTTCACCATAAGCACCTTTGTCCGATATGGTGCGGAAGCCTACGATACGGTTCAAGGTAACGATGAATATGATAGCCGTATGACCTTGCGTGTCGGTGTCAAAGGTGACTACAAACTGTCCGAAAAACTCAAACTTTTCGGAGGTATTGATGCCATCAACACATCTTACGAAGAAGGTCGTGTCATTGCCACAGGTGCAACTGCTGCCGATCAGAGCGAAACCCTCTACAACCTCTACGTCGGTTCCACGCTTCAATTGACTCAGAATCTTTATGGCACACTCACCTACAACTTCACAGACGCGGATTCTGACTTTGCCAACCGCAGCTATGACCGCAGCCGTATCAGCGTAGGTCTGATGGCGGAGTTCTAATCTGACTCTCTTGAGCCCGATCGCTCATGTTTTTGAAAAACTCCCGCAGTGTTTTCCATTGCGGGAGTTTTTTATCAGATTAGACTCATTTTTGGTATCGATCATTTTTATATAACTCCCCATTCATGAATTTTTCAGAACAACAAAACGAGGCTTCGTTGCACGCGATCGACTACTGGCAGGTTGTGAAGAATCGCTACGGGATCATTCTGCTCACTCTGGCATTGGTCTTCATGACGGCATCGGTGATCACCTATGTCATGCCGAAAAAATACGAGAGCACCGCGCGAATTCAGATCAAGCCACGCGGCAAGACCATCGACACTCTCGATGGTTCCGCGAGTGCCAGAATGCAAATGATGACACCTCAGTTTTTCGGCACGGAGTTCGAGATTATCAAAAGCACAAACTCACTTAGCCGGGTTGTCGATAAACTTGATCTGGCGAACAAATGGGAACTGAACAAAGAGCAGTGCCTGGATATTCTCCGTAATATCGTAAAGACGGACAATATCAGAGGAACAGACATGATCTCGATCAAAGTACGACATGAAACCCAAGAGGACGCACGGGATATTGCTGCGGAAGTCGCAAAAGCATACAAGGAATACCGGACTGAACTGGAAGGTGAGTCGCTCACCCGCGGAATTACCGAACTGAAAAGAGCGGTTCAATTGCAAGAAGACAAAACCGAGGAGGCTCGTCAAAATTTGACGACCATCAGCCGCACGAAAAATCTTATCTACTATGGTTATCGTAATATGCAGTCCCAAGGAGGATTCAATGAGGATCGGGTTGCGGATTTTGCACAGCAGAAATTCATCGAGCTGGAGAGTGAGAAAATGCAGCTTGAAACTCAAATTGAGAATTTGCTCAAGTATGATGCTGAAGAATTATTGTTGTTCGCATCGGGGCTAGAGCTGCCGGACAATATCATCAAAATCTTGTATCCGCAGTATTTGCAGTTGAAGCGTGAGATTGATGGTTTGAAGGCCAGTGGATATGGCAACAAACACCCAACAATTTTGGCAAACCAGCAGGTGTTGGATTCGATGAAGCTTCAATTGGACGAAGGTGTCGTCAATTTGAGAACCCGTCTCCAAGGCCAGTTGGACATCATCAAGGAGCGCTTGACCAAAGTGGAGATAAAAAAGGATGAGACCAAGAAGGAAGCTCTCGAACAAAGTATCGATACTCAGGATTACGAGACCGCCAAACGCGACTATGAGCATCAGCAAGAGATTCTGGACAAGATGAAAATCCAGTTGATGAGTGCCGAGATTGACAACAATATCACGGAGCAAACGATTGTCGTTCATGACTATCCGACCCTCGCCGAGTCGCCCGTGAGCCCGAATGTTGCTCTCAATCTGGCACTTGGATTGGTCGTGGGGGTTGTTTTCGGTGTCGGAATCGCATTCTTCCTCGAATATATCGATACATCCGTCAAAACCTTGGAAGATGTGGAGCGTTACCTTCAAGTGCCTGTTTTGGCAGTGATCCCGAAAAACGTTGGTGTTCTCTACAAGGAAAACGGCATGAGCCCGGACTCCGAAGCCTACCGTATTCTCAGAACCAACATTGAGTTCA
>CBFGOP010000110.1:0-8513 GCA_965650415.1 uncultured Prosthecobacter sp.
GTGGCTTCGTGGATCACTTCCGACATCGTTGGGTGGGCGTGGATGGTCGCGTGGATGTCGTCGATGGTAAGCTCCTGATCGAGGGCGAGACCCATCTCTGCGATGAGCTCGGTGGCGTTGTCACCGATGATGTGCGCGCCTAACAGCTCACCGTGCTTCTTGCCATAGAGCAGTTTGGTGAAACCATCGGTCTCCGCTGCGGCGACGGCTTTGCCGATCGCGACGAAGGGGATTTTTCCGACCACGTATTCGATGCCTTCTTCCTTGAGCGCGCGTTCGGTTTTTCCGACGGAAGCGACTTGCGGGTGGCAGTAGGTGCAGCCTGGGAAATTTTTCACTTTGCGAGGCTTGTGGCCATCGACGAAGAGACCGTCGACGCACTGGAGCGCCTCGAAAGAAGCCACGTGGGCGAGCCATGGCGGGCCGTTGATGTCGCCGATGGCGAACACGTTCGGGATGCTGGTTTCGTAGCGGTCGCCGATTTTGATGTAACCGCGGTCGGTGAGCTCCGGTTGGACGCCGCCTGGAAGGACGGGCTGGATGCCGATGGCGACGAGGCAGACTTCCGCGGAGATCGTGCCGGTTTCTTTCGGGCCTTCAACCGTGATTTCCACACGGTCGCCGAGATCTTTGGTGGCGGTGACCTTGGTGTTGGTAAGGCAGCGGATGCCTTGTTTGGTGAGGGATTTTTCGAGCGCTTCACCGACTTCGGTGTCTTCGACCGGAAGGATGGTCGGAAGCATTTCAACGATGGTGACCTTGGTGCCGAACGCGTTGTAAATGTAGGCGAACTCGACCCCGATCGCGCCGGCACCGATGATGATCATTTCCTTGGGTTGCACCGCAAGGTTCATGGCTTCTTTGGAGCCGATGACGGATTTGCCGTTGAATGGAAGCGGTGGCAGCGGGCGGGAAACGCAACCGGTGGCGACGATGATGTTTTTGCCTTCGAGCACTTGGGTGGAGCCATCGGCGGCGCGGACACCGACTTTGCCCTCGGCTTCGATGGAGCCATAGCCGCGGATGTAGTCGACCTTGTTTTTCTTGAAGAGGAATTCGATTCCGCCGGCGAGGCGGTCGGAAACTTTGCGGGAGCGACCGACCACCGCGGACCAGTCATAGGACAGTCCTTCGATTTTCAGGCCCATCTCGGTGGCTTTGTGAGTGAGGGTTTGGTAGAGCTCGGCGTTTTTGAGAAGGGCTTTGGTCGGGATACAACCCCAGTTGAGGCAGGTGCCGCCGGCGCGATCCGCTTCAACGCAGGCAACTTTTTTTCCGTGCTGAGCTGCGCGGATTGCTGCGACATAACCGGCAGGGCCGCCACCAATAACAATGAGATCGTAAGCCATAGTATTTCTGAAAATTGATTCGCGGGGAGAGTGATAGCCCGTGGCACGATTGTCAAAGGGTGAAACGAGGGAAATCCCCGTTTCTCAAATCACCTTGTCCAGCCAGGCGAGCATTTTCTCGCGGTAGGCACCTTCGTCCCGCGAAAGGGCGTCGCCGTGGGTGCCGTCTTTGACTTCGAACAGGGTTTTCGGTTCGTTCGCCAGGTCGTAGAGTTGTTTTCCCTGCGAGAAAGGTACGATCTGATCCTTCTGGCCGTGCACGACTAGAAGGGGAGTGTTGGTGATTTTAGAAATGAGGTCTTTCGGGGAAAATTCATCAGAGATGAGTTCGGCGCCGAGATCACCTGCGACCAATTTCGCCATTGCCTGATAAGACGAGAACGCTCCGTCGATCACGATCGCCTTCAGGCCATTCGGCTGCATCTCCGCGAGGGCGGCTACCGATTTCGCTCCGCCGAGGCTGTGGCCGTAGGAAATGAGTTTGTCAGGTTTGACATCTTTTCGGGTCGAAACGTAGCGGAACGCGGCCTGAACATCCTGAACCATGCCGTCGCGGTCGAGTTGTCCGGCGGATTTTCCGAAGCCGCGGTAATCATACATGAAAACCTGATAACCCGCTTCTGCCAACCACATCACAAATCCCAGATGGTGTCCGAGCGATCCGGCATTGCCGTGGGAAAACACCACGGTGCCCTTGGGTTTGGCGGTTCTGGCTTTCAGAAACCAGCCGTGAAGCTTGGTGCCGTCAGTCGATTCAAAATGCACGTCCTCATAAGCAAAACCCCACTTTTTCGGTGTCGCGGGCTGGTCATGAGTCGGGAAATAGAAGAAGCGATTCGTGTCTCCCTGGCTGATGATATCACGTTTCAGCTTGGAGAGCTGACTGTTCTCATCCTTCAGCATCCGCTGGATGTCCGCCAAAGTGATGGTTTCGCGATCGGTTGTCTGAGCGTTGAGAAACGCGGCGCACAACAGCCCGGAGATACAGCAAATCCATTTCATCACTCTATACGGATAGTCTGAAACGGCGAATTGTCGAGTCCGCAAGAGGATGAGCGGAATCCTTGCTCTCACGGATTTGACCCAGCCGGCGCGGTGCAAATCTTGTGGAGTTTTTTGACTGAGAGAACCAGCAGCATGGAAGCGAATAGCGATCCCGCACAGATGTAGTAGGCGTAGGTTGCGGCATGAGCGGGGACTTTGTCGTAGAGGAATCCGAAAAACGGCGGGGCGATAAGACCTGCGGTCGCCCAGCCGGTCAGAGCCAGGCCGTGCAGCGAGGACATGCGTTTCGGTCCATAGAGATCGCTGATCAGGGAGGGAATGGTTCCGAAACCGCCACCGTAGGAAGCGATTACGTAGCAGATCAAAATGCTGAAGAGCATTGGTGAGCTGGCGTGTGGCAGGATGAGATAGGCAACGCCGGCGGTGCCAAGCAAGGTGACGAAAACATTCACCCGGCCGAAATGGTCGGAGAGCCATGCCCAGATCAAACGCCCGACACTGTTTCCAAGCGATGCGATGGCGATCAGGGTTGCACCTGCGGCGGCGAGTATTTCCGCGCTCAGGTTTGGATCTGCTGTTTTGGAGACATCCTGCATCAGGCGTGAAAGCTGGCTGATGATTCCCAGACCCGCCAGGCTGTATGTGAAGCAACTGAACCACAGGCGAACGCGCACGTTGGGCTGGTGCTCATAAGTATCCGCCACGGTGGCTGCGTGTCCGTTAGCAGCAGCGGCATGCGGGCTGTAGATGAAGTGGCATGCCAAAGTCATGATCACACCGTAAACGACGGCGATGATGAGAAATGCGGTCGCCACGTTTCCTGAAGCGAGCTTCATCGCCACCGGTGCGAAAACCTTGCTCATGAACAACGCGCCGATGCCGAAACCCATCACGATCATGCCCGTTGCGAAACCTTTTTTATCGGGATGCCATCCGGCGATGGTGGAGACGGCTGTTAGATAACCGGTGCCGAGACCGATGCCTCCAATCACTCCGTAGCCCAGAGCGAGGATGACGAAACTCAACCAACTGACCCATGGGGTTTTGATATCACCGATCACTCCTGAACCGAGATAGAGGCCGAGTGCTGCAACAAGATAGCCGGAAACAAAAAACACCGCCGAGCGTTTCATCAACTTGCGACCGCCAAGTTTGGAGACCAATGGCCCGGTATAAAGCGCGGAAAATCCGAGACCCGCTACTGCAAGACTGAAGACCAGGGAGGTTTGCCAGTTCGCCCAGTGATAAGCGGCTTGCAGGGGTTTCGTGAAATAGCTCCAGGCATAAACGGATCCCAAACTCGCCATCAGCATCACGCCTGCGAACAGGATCAGCCGGCGATCCGGAATATTTTTGGTGATCGGCTCGTTGTAAGGATTCTCTTCGTGGCTCATGGAATTTTTGGGTTTCAGGGTTTTGAAAAATGGGGAAATCGGGCTGCATTGCAGCAGATTGCGGTGGAATCTGGCAACCTCGGATGATGAATGGAAGAAGAAACGTATCTCAGCCCCTAGCCCCTAGGCGGTAGAAAGACCAACGGATTTCCTCTTCATACGCGTTCATACTGGAGTAAACGAGATCCAGAGTCCGCTCACGCAAGCCGGTATTCATGCGCTCCGGTGGCAGGAGCATGGAAAGATCTGTCATGAGAATTTTCAGATCGAGCGCGTTTTTGATCCGTACGGAACGATCCGCGTAAAACATCACGCTGTTCGCATCGATTTCCAACGAGATACGGTTCGGGCTCTGGTTGAAAAAGAGATCGATGCGGAAAAATGTTTTATCGATTTCCTGCTTGTAGCGTTTTTCGACGGGAACGGTGTAAGCGCCCTCTCCGTAGATCCGCAATTCGGTCTCCGTTCGGAATTGGGTGACCAGCTTCTGGCGCTCCAGCATCCCTGCTGAGGCGAACACGAGATCCCCTATCGATCTCTGGAAATGCCTGCCCATCGCATCTGTGAGCAGAATGGAATTTTCCACGAAAGCGATGCGTTGGCATCGGAAATCCGGATGCAGTGCGGGGATATCGCGATCCAGCACGATATCGGTTTCATATCCCGCACCGCGCAGTGCCAACTGAAAGGCCTGGGCATCGCTAAGTTCCAGATTCGAGGCGACGATCCCGAGCCAATGTTCCAGAAATCCCGCGCAGTCAGCCTTCGCAACTCCGGGGACACTTTCGGAAATGACCTCAAGCTGCGGCCGTGTCGGCGGGTGTTCCAGATCACGGAGCAAGAGGCTGTAGCTCATGAGCGCGATCCGAAGGACGGATTAGTAAGAAAAAATCTCGTCTGCGTTGAAGAAGCGCTTGATCTCGGCGGCCGCTGCTTCCGGAGAATCGGAGGCGTGGCAGACGTTGCGCATTTTCGAGTCGCCGGATTTGTCACCAAAGTCACCGCGGATCGTGCCGGCGGCAGCGGTGGTGGAGTCGGTTGGGCCGAGCAGATCGCGGACGCGGGAAATGACGTTTTCGCCTTCGAGGGCGAGAGCAATCACGGGAGTTTCCTGCATGAAACCGCGAACAGATGGGAAAAACGGCATCGCAGCGATGTGCGCGTAGTGCTCGGCAAGGATTTCATCGCTCAAAGTCATCATCTTGATCCCACGGATCACAAAGCCTTCTTTTGCAAAGCGGGCAAGCACCTCGCCGGTGAGGTTTTTGGTGACAGCATCGGGTTTGAAAAGAATCAGCGTGGTTTCGTTAGCCATGCGCCTCAGGTAGGGCGGGAAATGCGGGTGCGCAAGCCTTTTTCCCGTTCATATCGCCTCCACCAACACCTCGACCTCCATCTGGCAGTGGGCGGAGCCGCGGTAGGTGCCGCGGATGGGGGCGACGTCTTCGTAGTCGCGACCGACGGCGATTTTCACGTAACGCGCATCGGCGAGGGTGTTGTTCGTGGGATCGAAGCCGATCCAACCCACCACCGGAAGGAAGATCTCGGCCCATGCATGGGAGGCTTGGGCGCCGATAAGGTGGTCGCGCGGGCCATTGTAGAGATACCCGGAGGCGTAGCGGGCGGGAATGCCGGCGGCGCGGCAAAGTCCGAGCATGACGTGGGTGAAATCCTGGCAAACCCCGCGTTTTTCGGCGAAACATTGATCCAGATGCGTCGTCACATCGGTGCTGCCGGGTTCGTAGCGGAACTCTTCATGGATCCAGTTCATGATCTGGGTCGCTTTATCGAAATAGGCATCGTGAGCGAAGGTCAGATCCAGTGCCTGACGCCAGATTTCCGGACGGAAAATCACCCTCGCGCTTTCGTTGAGGTAGGGCCAACTGCGATCTTGTACACCCGGAGCCCGGTAAGCCTCTTTGGTCGCGGTGCGGGCCTCGTCGGGAATTTCCAACGGTAGGTTGTGCACGCGGATGCGGCTTTCGATTTCCAGACGGGAGTGAGGTTTCAGCAATTCAAAATGATGCGTGGTGTTTTGAAAAAGGTCCTGAAACTTGCTAAGACGGGTGGCTGGCAACACACGGATCAGCGAGGAAATGGTTTTTTGAAACGGAAAAGTTCGAGGTTCGAGATGCAGCTCGTTGACACTGTTGGTCACAGACCCTCCGTATTGGAAGGTGGTGCGGTGAACGACGGAGAGCTTCATGAGTCGGCTTGGATCATGCGCATACGGATTGCCTGCGCAACATCATCATTCATTGCTGCTGTTGTTGCTGTTCCTGCCATGCGGTCACGGCATCATGGCCGCGTTGCTGCATGCTGCGCTGAGACTCGAACATTTCCGGCATGAGCACGAAAGTTTCAAAAACCAGTTCGCCGATCCGGTTGAAACGCTCTTGCAAGCCATCGAGATACGGATGAAGGCCGATGGCCATCGCCTCTTCAGCGCTGCCGTAGTTGAGATCCGCCAGCAGGCGGCCGCTTTCCCGCTCCGCCTCGTTGAGGAAACTCCCGCGAGGACTTCCGGAAATGATGTGAATGCACTCATCCACCCGGTCCACGCAGTAACGCACCGAGCGGGGAAAGTTTCTGGAAAAAACCAGGAACCCGAGCGCGCCCTCCGCGTCGAAGCGGTGATGGCCGGAACGAAATGCACCGAGCGCACCACATGATCCGAGAATCGCTGTCCAATGCAACATGCCGGGCGCACCGATGCTGCCTTGGGTATCGGTTGGCAAATAGGAGGTCGTATCCAGGAAACGTGTGGTTTTATCCGCGCGCTCAAGGTGACGACCCAGTTGCATGAACTCCCAACCTTCGTCACGCGGATGTGTGGTGGCGGAAATCCCGAGGAAAGTCGCGACAGAGCGGCGGATGCGCTCGTAATATCGCGGCGGCGCTTCCCGGAGCAGCTGGGCGGCCTCGGATGAGCGGACAAACAAATGCAGGGCGTTGATTTCCTCCCACATCTCGTCGGACAACTGATCGCGAACCGTCCGTGCGCTTTCACGGGCTTGGGCGATGCAGGAAACGATGCTGCTGATGTTTTTCGGATCATCTGTTAGAAACCGGATGACATCCTCGCCGTACGTATCCGGATAGAGCGAATGATACAGTTCCTCATCGCCGGTGCAGAGAATGATCGGTCGCCAGAAATCCGCGATGCGGTCGCTTCCCAGGGTTTCATTATCTAACAACAAGTGGCGATTGACATCGATCAAACGGGCGAGATTGTCGGCCCGTTCCACATAACGGGCCATCCAGTAAAGGGTGTTGGCGACACGAGAGAGCATGATTCGGAAAAGAGTGATGAGTTTTTATTGGCGGAGAACCCAGGTGTCCTTGCTCCCCCCGCCTTGGGAAGAGTTCACTACCAAAGAACCTTTGTTCAGAGCGACACGGGTAAGCCCTCCGGGAACGATCCTTGGAGTTTCGCCATAGATGATATAGGGCCTCAAATCAACGTGACGACCCTCCATGTTTCCGTCACACCACGTCGGGCAGCGGGATAGCGAAACCACGGGTTGGGCAATGTAGTTTGTGGGATCGGCGATGATGAGTTTTCGGAAATCGGCGATTTCCGATTTGCTCGCCGCAGGCCCCATCAGCATGCCGTAGCCGCCGGATTCGTTGGTGGCTTTCACGACCAACTCCGGCAAGTGATCGAGAATGTAACGCAGATCGTCTTCTTTCGCCGCGAGATAGGTGGGAACGTTCTGTAAAATAGGCTCCTGCGCGAGGTAGTAGCGGATGATGTCCGGAACGAATGCGTAAATCGCCTTGTCGTCCGCCACGCCGGTACCGACCGCATTCGCGAGCGCGACGTTTCCCTCGCGATACGCATTCATGATGCCCGGCACTCCCAAGACGGAGTCTTTTCGGAAAACCACAGGATCGATGAAATCGTCATCGATGCGCCGGTAAATGACATCGACCCGCTCCAGCCCACGAGTCGTACGCATGTAAACGACGTTGTCGCGCACCACCAGGTCGCGACCCTCCACAATCTCGATGCCCATTTCCCGAGCGAGGTAACAATGCTCGAAATACGCGCTGTTGTGGCAGCCGGGAGTGAGCAGGACGCAGACAGGATTTCCGGATTTGCGCGGCGCAATGTGGCGCAGCATTTCCAAAACATCGAGCGGGTAGGAATCGACCGAGCGGACGGATGAGGTATCGAACAGATCCGGGAAAACCCGTTTCAATGCCTTGCGGTTTTCTAACAGATAAGAAGCACCCGATGGGCAGCGGCCGTTGTCTTCGAGGACAAGCCACTCGCCTTTGTCGTCGCGGATCAGATCGCTGCCGCAGATGTGGATGTAGATGTCGCCTGGGACATCGATGCCACGGAACTCAGGTCGGTAATGACGCGCCTGTTCGATGAACGAGCGTGGGATGATCCCGTCTTTGAGGATTTGCTGATCGTGATAGATGTCGTGGAGGAAAAGATTGAGCGCGGTGATGCGCTGGATCAGGCCGGACTCGAGATGATCCCATTCGTTGGCGGGAATCACCCGCGGGACGGGATCGAAAGGGAAAATCCGCTCGCTGCCGCGCGAGTCGTGGTAAACATTGAAGGTCACGCCCTGTTTCAGGAAATACAGCTCACAGGTCGCTTTCCGCGCCTCGAAATCGTTCTGATCCAGAGCCGCGATGCGATCGAAGAGCGGGGCACAATGCGGTCGCACCGTCCCATCGGAAAAGAACATTTCATCAAAAAAAGCGTCTGGCTGGTATCCTTCAAGCATGGGTTTTACGTGGTCGG
>CBFGOP010000111.1:0-8490 GCA_965650415.1 uncultured Prosthecobacter sp.
GCGACGATCTTGAGGATCTTTCCGAGTTTCCCTTCCGCAACCATCGCCTTGGCTTCTTTCACCATCGGATAGCCGGTGTAATTATGGGTCAGCGCAAACACCAAACCGCTTTTCTCCACCACCGCTTTAAGCTCCTCACCCTGCGCTTTCGAGAACGCCAAGGGCTTTTCGCAACTCACGTGAATCCCGCTTTCCAAAAACTTCTTCGCGACTTTATAATGAAGATCGTTACGAGCGACGATGCTGACGAAATCGATACGCTCACCCACCGGCAACGCGGCCTCTTTTTCCGCCATCTCCTCAAAGGTCGAGTAAACCCGATCCGGTGAGAGGAAAAAATCCTGCCCCGAGAGTTTCGATTTCTCGGGATCCGATGAAAAGCAACCGGCGACCAATTCGATTTTTCCGTCCAAATTCGCAGCCATCCGGTGAACCGCTCCGATGAACGCACCTCGTCCACCACCTACCATTCCCATTTTCAGTTTTCTATTCATCATGTGTAAAATGTTATTCCTGCCCGCAGGCACCCGCATTCAACCAACTCTCCCCCCTCCTGCAACCCATTTCTACATGCCTTTGCCTTACCTCTGTGACCTTCGCGTCTTGGCATTGAAATCCAACGAATCATCTTGCGCCAATTTCCATTCGCCATCCCGCCCTCTTTTTCCCACAATCCCCCTGTGAAATCCGGATTCCTTGAAAAACTCGTCTCACGCCTCGACAAGGTCGAACCCGGCGAGATCCAGAATATCGTCACCCGACTTATTCAGGAAAAAGGCTTCCTTGAAAATGTTTTCGAGGCGCTACAGGAAGGCCTGATCATTCTCGATCCCGAAGGAAAAATCATGTTCCTCAACCGCGCCGCCTGCCAGTTCTTCGGACTTGATCACGCCAGCTCGCTTGGCGAAAAAATTTCCTCAAAAATCCGCGGACTCGACAACCTCTCCCTGAATCATTCCGCCCAATCGGTTTCCCGAGATATCGAGGTTTTTTACCCCGAACACCGCCGGCTCAATTTCTATCTCTCTCCCATCGACGATCCGAAAAATTTCGAACTCCCGCTCGGCCATGTGATGTTGATCCGCGACACCACCAGCACCCACGCGGAGACCGAACAAAACATCGAATCCGAACGCCTCAACGCTCTTACGCTTCTCGCCGCAGGAGTGGCTCATGAAATCGGAAACCCTCTCAACTCCCTCGACATTCACTTACAATTGATCGAGCGGAAAATCCGCAAACTCCCGCCATCGCATCGACAGAGCCTGACGGAAAACATGCAAACCGCACGGCAGGAAATCCAGCGGCTCGACACCATTCTCAAACAGTTCCTTCATGCTGTCCGCCCCACCACCCCGCGACGCGAGCCGCAGGATTTGAACACACTGCTGCGTCAGACCCTCAACCTGTTAGAACCGGAAATCAACTCACGCAACATCAGCGTGGATCTCGATCTGGCGGAGAGCCTGCCCAAAGCCGTCATCGATCCCGATCAGTTTCAACAGGTTTTCTACAACCTCCTCCGTAACGCCTATCAGGCCATCTCCAGCGAGGATGGATTGATTGCCATCAAGACCCGATCCACCGAAACCGACTTCCTCATCTCCATTTCAGACAATGGTATAGGCATCTCCCCCGAGCACATGGGAAGCATCTTCGAGCCTTACCGCACCACAAAATCCGCCGGCTCCGGACTGGGACTTCTCATTGTCCGCCGCATCATCCGCGAACACGGTGGCGAGATCGAAATCCATTCGAATCCCAACGAAGGAACCTCCATCTTGATTCATCTTCCCCACACCGCGCCGAGCCCGAGATTACTACCCTCGCCGGTGATTGATGCAGAGTGAAAACCCTCCTATTGACGCACCATCTCCCTTTACTATACTGCGTCAACTTGTCACCACTGTCCCTTGGCGTTTAAAGTTCAAAATTCAAAGTTTCATGCACCCTACCCTCCTCATCGTTGATGACGAACGCCCCACCCGCGAAGGGCTGCGCTCGGCTTTGGAGGATGATTTCGATGTCTATCTCGCCTCCAACAACACCGAGGCGATGTTCATTTTGAAAAATGAGTCCATTGAGCTCCTCCTGACCGATCTCCGGCTCGGCGGCGATTCCGGGATGGATTTGATCGATGCCGCATCGAAGCTCTCCTCCCCGCCGACCATCCTGATGATGACCGCTTACGGCTCGGTCGATACCGCGGTCGAAGCCATGCGGCGTGGAGCTTTCCATTTTGTCACCAAGCCGCTGAATCTCGATGAGGTGGAAATGTTGCTGAAACGCGCCTTGCGCAGCCGCAACCTGGAAACCGAAAACGTCCAGCTCACCCAACAGGTCAAAAAAGGCAACAGCTTGTCGCGCATCATCGGGAAATCTCCGGAAATCAAACGCGTTACGGAACTCATCGAACAAGTCGCGCCGACCCGTGCCACGGTTCTCATCGAAGGCGAATCGGGAACCGGCAAGGAAGTTGTCGCCCACACGATCCATCACCTCTCGGGCCGACCCGCCTCAAAAATCGTTGTCGTTAACTGCGCCGCCCTCTCGCCGCAACTTCTGGAGTCGGAACTCTTCGGGCATGAAAAAGGCGCGTTCACCGGTGCTTCGCAAAAACGCATCGGTCGCTTCGAACAAGCCGATGGTGGCACGTTGTTTCTGGATGAAATCGGAGAAATCGACCCCGCCACCCAAGTCAAACTCCTCCGCGCCCTGTCCGAACGCACGATCGAACGCGTCGGTTCCAATAACCCGATCAAGGTCGATGTCCGGGTCATCACCGCCACCAACAAAAACCTACGCCAACTCGTCGATGAAGGAAAATTCCGCGAGGATCTCTATTTCCGGCTGAATGTGGTTTCCATTCAGATGCCGACCCTGCGGGCGAGACCCGAGGACATCGTATTATTGGCAAACGCTTTCCTCAAAGAGTTCGCAGAAGAAAACCAACGGCCGTTCAAATCACTGACCGATAAAGCACTTCAACTCCTCCTCACCTATTCATGGCCGGGAAACGTCCGGGAGTTGCGCACCGCGATCGAGCACGGAGTGGTCATGTCGAACGATCCCCAGATCGATGTGCGCCACCTTCCCGCATTCCTGTTGTCTGGCTCTCCAAAACCCACAACCACGGCGCATCGCGAAACAACCAGCCCCTCTGGGCAGCTTGATTTCAACTTGTACACCATGGAAATAAACGCGATCCGTGGTGCTTTGGCGCAAACCCAAGACAACCGTTCACGAGCCGCCGAACTGCTCGGCATCAGCCGTCGCACGCTTCAGAGAAAAATTAAAGAACTCGGCATCTAGACCCAGCCACATTAAATCCATCCCACCCGCATGAATTCTTCCACAGCCATACACGACTCCGGAACCCTGATCAGACGCAGCCTGTTTCTGATTGTTCTGGTTCTGCTCACCCTTGGAAATCTTTTCACCCTATTCCGTGGATTGAATGCTCCCCATGCGATGGATCAGGCTCAGATCGCTCGTGAGATCGCTCGCGGAAACGGACCTACCACTAAAGTGATCCGTCCCCTCGATTATCAGACCGCCAAGGATCACCAAAAACGATACGTCACGTTTACCGGTTTCGAGGACACCTACCACTCGCCACTGAATCCGCTGCTCAACGCCGCCATCTTCAAACTGATCGGAGCCGACGATGCGGAACGCTGGAAGATGGGCAAAAAAGAGCTGGTCTATCCGTTAGATCGTGTGGTCGCGACCGTTTCCACCATCTGCTTCCTGCTCTCCATCGGTGTGACCTACCTCCTCATTCTGAGGATTTTCGATGCCAAAATTGCGGGCATCACCGCCTTGCTGATGATGTTCTCGGAAATTTACTGGAACTATTCGCTCAGTGGTCTGCCACAAATGCTCATGCTGCTGTTTTTCTCGTGCGGCGCCTACTTCACCTATCGTGCAGTGGACGACTCCAGCGAGGGACGCGTTCCGCTGTCTTCAGCCATTCTCGCCGGTGTGTTTTTCACCCTGTTGACCATGACGCACTACCTCACGGTCTGGATCGCGCTGGGTTACATCATTTTCGCTTCCATCGCTTTCCGCCCACGGGGCCTCGTGGGGATCTCGGTATTGCTGATTCTTATCATCCCTTCGGTTTTTGTGATGCTGAGAAATTATGGTATCACAGGCACTCCTTTCGGAACCGCTTACTTCAACCTCTACAACGGTATCGGAGGAAATAAGGAAGACTTCGCCATGCGTAGCTCGATGCCGCCGGATCTGATCAATCGCGGCTTCTTCACCACCATCTTGCGCAACATGCTAGTGCAAACTACGGATATCGTTCCCTTCCTCGCAGGAATCATCGTAGCTCCCCTGTTTTTCCTCTCTCTGCTCCATCCTTTCAGAAGCATCTCCATCGCCAACTTCCGCTGGGCGCTGCTGTGCATGTTTTCGGTTTCAGCTCTGGGTCTGGCCATCTTTGGTGTGACCTCGGAAGCTCTCGATCCGAACCAGACCCACCTGCTCTTCGCTCCGATCATGACCGCCTACGGCTTGGCTTTCACCTCCATCCTCTGGAGCAAGCTGCCCCTCGTGATCAAGAATCCGATCATGCGCAATCTCCATCACTTCATCATCGTGATCATCTGCGCTTTACCCCTCATTCTCTCGCTCCCTTACAAGGTCAGGGTCGGACTGGATCGCAAGGACATCGGTGGAATTCCTCATTGGCCTCCCTATTTCGCCCCTCCGCTCAACCTTTCCATGAACGAATGGCTCGATGAATCTGAAATCTGTTTCTCCGATCAACCATGGGCCGTCGCATGGTATGCCGACCGTATCTCGATCTGGTTGCCCCCGACTCGCGAGGAATTCATCGAACTTGAAAACCAAGCCACCAACCTCGAAACCCCGGTTTCCGGAATTCTGATCTCACCAAGTTCACACGGATCCGGATCGCTCTCCGAAGTAGCCCGAGAATACAAAGATTTCACCTCGCTGGTTCTCGAAGGTCGTGTCATCCAGGCAACCTATCCTCCCGGACTATCGATTTTTGACAAAGATTCAAAAGTCCGTGAAATTGCAGGTCGTTACCCTTACCGCACTCCTCTCGTTGGCATGGATATGATCTATTATTCAAATGAGCCGCTCGCCAACCCAACACAAGAAAACTAAAACCGCCTCATGCCAGCCCGTAAAAAATCCAACGATGAATCCGAACCCCTGAGCTTCGAGGAAGCCCTCGCGAGCGTTCAGGAAATCATCGAAACCATGGAAAGCGACCAACTCCCCCTCGAAGATCTGGTTTCCCAATATGAAAAAGGATCCGCACTTCTCAAACACTGTGAATCCGTGTTAACCTCCGCCCGCAAGAAAATCGAGCTGATCACTCTTGCAAATCGCGAAGAGAGCGGGCACGAAGCAAAGCAATCTTCCACATCACCTACCCAGAACGCACTATCCGAAAACGATGGCGCCGCAGACGAACCTAATGACATCCGACTCTTCTGAATCCAACAACTCCTCCAAACTTGGCCCGATTCTGAAATCGATCCATTCTCCCGCGGATGTAAAATCCCTGTCTGATCAGGAATTGGTCGAACTGAGTCAGGAAATCCGTGACTCCCTGATTCAATGTCTCTCTGTCACCGGCGGACACCTCGGCCCCAATCTCGGTGTGGTCGAGCTCACCATCGCTCTCCACAAGGTCTTTTCCTCTCCCGAGGATAAATTCGTCTTCGATGTTTCCCACCAGGGCTACGTCCACAAAATGCTCACCGGACGCGCGTCGAAAATCGATTCGATCCGCACTTACAAAGGCCTCAATGGTTTCCTGTTGAGGAGTGAATCCGAACACGATGCCTTCGGCGCCGGCCATGCAGGCACCTGCCTCTCCGCTGCGCTCGGCATTGCCGCCGCCCGGGATCTGAATGGCGGAGACAACCACATCGTCGCTATCGCAGGCGATGCCGCTTTCACCTGCGGTCCCACTCTGGAAGCGCTCAACAACATTTCGGAAACCACCAAAAAATTCATCGTCGTTCTCAACGACAACGAATGGTCCATCGACAAAAACGTCGGTGCCATCGCGCGTTATTTCAACGCGCTCCAAACCCACGCCACCTACTCCGCCGTCCGCACCGCCGCTGCCGACTTTGTCGAGCGCGTCCTCGGAAAAGCCGTTAGAAAAATCGCACATCGCGTCGAGGAAGGTGCCAAAAACCTCATTTTTCCCAACGTCCTCTTCGAAAAATTCGGCCTCCGTTACTTCGGACCCATCGATGGTCACAACATCCCCCTTCTGATCAAAACCTTCGAACATCTCAAAACCCTCAACGAACCCGCCATCCTTCACGTCATCACGGAAAAAGGCCGCGGTTACCAACCCGCCATCGACAATCCGGGAAAATTCCACGGACTCGGTGCCTACAAAATCGAAGACGGTTCGACCGATACGGTCACCACTCCGACCTGTTCGGAAATTTTCGGGCAAACCGTGACCGACCTCGCGATCGACGATCCGAAAATTGTCGCCATCACCGCCGCCATGCCGGGTGGAACCAAACTCGACATCTTCAAGAAAACCCTGCCGGATCGCTACTTCGATGTCGGGATCGCCGAGGAACACGCCGCCCTTTTTGCCGCGGGACTTGCCACCGAGGGCATCCGCCCGTTTCTCGCGATCTACTCCACCTTCATGCAGCGCGCCTATGACATGATCATTCATGATATCGCCCTGCAAAACCTGCCGGTCCGCCTTTGCATGGATCGTGGCGGCCTCTCAGGTGACGACGGCCCAACCCACCACGGTCTCTTCGACATCGGCTACCTCCGCCACATTCCCAATATCATCCACATGCAGCCGAAGGACGAGGCTGAATTCGTCGCCATGCTGAAATGGATGTCCACTTACGACAAAGGCCCAAGCGCCATTCGCTACCCTCGCGGCGTGATCAATGGCACACCTCTCGACAGCAAGGTTTCTCCCATCCATCTGGGCAAGGGCGAACTCATCCAGGAAGGCAGCGACGTCGCCCTCATCGGCCTCGGCACGTTCTTCGACCTCGCCGCCCAGACCAAAGACCTGCTCGAAAAACAAGGTTACTCGGTCACATTGGTCAATCCGCGTTTCATCAAACCACTGGATACGGAATTGTTAGAAAAAGTCGCACGCCAATCCAAGGTCATCTGCACTTTTGAGGATCACGTCCTCCTCAACGGCTTCGGTGCCGCCTGCATCGACCATCTTCATAACGCAAGGATCACCACGAAGGTCGAGCGCATCGGTTGGCCGGACGAATTCATCGAACACGGCAAACCCGATATTCTCCACAATTTACACCACATCAATTCTGAGACGGCGCTGAATAAAATCCTTCCCCACCTCAAGCCATCCTGAGTATTTTGAACAGAGTTCACCTTTCGTACCATCATGGAAATCGATCTCATCAACGCCCCCTTCGATCTCAAGTTCATCAAACCCGGTGAGCTCGAAGAAGCACTCGAAGACCCTTTCGGCATCCGTTTCCTCCCGGATTCCGACCGCAACGATGGCGCCTCCCGATATTTCGCCCTCGGACGCACGGTCTCCGACCGCCACCTGTTCATGGTTTTCAGCACCGACGGAAAAATCGCCCGTGTTTTTTCTGCTCGTGAAATGAGCGACTCCGAACGCCGTTTCTACGACCGCAACTACAACGAAACCCGCTAATCCCATGAAAACCCTCACATCCTGGAATCAAGTTCCCGACTTTGAAAACGAGGCAGCGGAAAACGACTTCTGGCAGAACCATGAACTCGACGCCAAACTGATGTCCGCTTCCATCCATGAAGCGATCGTTCGCGAGTCCACCACCATCACCCTCCGTTTCGATCCGCGCATGCTCTCGCGCATCAAACGTATCGCCCGCTCCCGTTACCTCAATTATCAATCGATGATGAAACAATGGCTCGCCGAGCGCTTGGAAGAGGAAATGAAAAAACCTTAATACTTTGTAGTTCCCCTCCCTTGAAAAGCCCGTTCACCATTCTCCAATTGCCGAAAATTTGGTTTTTACTCTTTCTCCTGTGGCTGACCGTTCTGAGTGTTGCTTCCTCTCTCAACACCCAACTCCCCGAGGAAACCCCGAAAATTCCACACTTGGACAAGATCGCCCACTTCACTTACTTTCTCGGCGGTGCGGTCATATTCAACACTTGGTTGCTTCTCAAACATGGTAGAAACTCCCCTCCTTATGTCCGTTTCCTGATTCCCATGGTTCTTTTCGGCGTCTTCGGAGCCATCGACGAATACCGACAAACCTTCACGCCCGGTCGCTCCGGAAATGATCCCTATGACTGGCTCGCCGATATCCTCGGCGCCCTCACAGGCATCCTCTCCGCAAATCTCTTTCATCCCCTCCTTCTGAAATTTTCATCCCCAAAACCCTCCCTTATCGAAAATTAACATTCTCCTTTTTCCCAACCCCATATTAGAACCACCACCGACATGACACAACTCGACCAACTCAAGAAACTCAC
>CBFGOP010000112.1:0-8475 GCA_965650415.1 uncultured Prosthecobacter sp.
AAATCCAATATCCCAGACAAGCAAATAGAACGCAAGCTAGATGGAGGTTTCGGATGCGATTAGACGAAGCACTACCAATATCGAAACGAATATAGACAGATTTATTATTAGTTTTATCATTTTTCGTATTACTTGTCTGGGATATTGGATTTATTATTAAGGTCAGTTCGTTGATCACGTTTGTGCAACTACTTGGACGCTTAGCGAAATGAAATTTCACGATATGGAGTTAATTGGGTGGAAATTTCGGAGCAAGATCTAAATCGTGATTTATTCCCTCTCTTGATCTGATTCACAAAACCGTTAGGCTGATCCCGTGCTATTCGATTCCCACAACCACGTGCACAGCCTGCGTTTTGAGATGCCGGTTGAGGAAAGGGTTTGCGCGATGCAGGCGGAGGGGATTGCGGGTTGCGTGGTGAACGCGACGCGGGAAAGCGATTGGGATCAGGTTCGTGAGCTGGCGTTGAAGTTTCCGGACTTTATTCGTCCCGCCTACGGAGTGCATCCTTGGTTTGCGGATACGGTGAGCGAGGGATGGGAAGACCGATTGCGGCAGCTCTTGCGATCCGACCTGCGAGCGAGTCTTGGTGAGGTCGGGGTGGATGCCTGGGTTGAAAAGCCCGCCATGGCTGTTCAGCGCGAGGTGTTTCTGAAACAGGTTGCGTTGGCCGTTGAGTTCAAGCGCGTGATGACGGTGCATTGTCTCAAGGCATGGGACGAATTTTTTTCCTGCATGGATGCGGCGGAAGCGTGGCCGGAAAGATTTCTCATGCATTCGTTCGGCGGCTCCGCGGAGATCGCACAGCGCTTGCTGAAACGCGGTGCGTGGTTTTCGTTCTCCGGATATTTCCTGCAAGAGAGGAAGCGCAAGGTGCTGGAGGTGTTCAAGCAACTGCCCAGAGACCGGATTTTGTTAGAAACCGATGCTCCCGACATGCTTCCACCTGACGCGCATCTGAAATTTCCGCTGCCCGGAAAGCTCAATCATCCGGCGAATCTCGGAGTCATTGCGAGAGCTTTCGAACGTGAAATCGGATCCGGTATCTTGGAGCAAATCGAGGATAACGGACGTGTGTTCTGGGATCTCTAATTCTCCATCCAAGGGGGAAGGCGTTGGACGTCGGCGTTCACCAAAGTGGTCAGGTATTTGTCTTTGCCGTTCGTTGCGAGCAACAGGTAGTGCGACGCGCGTTCGCGACTGCGGTCGATCTCGCCGATTTTTTTGCCGTTGTGTTTGATTTCAAACGTGTTGCCCGTCCAGTTCGGCATTTCGGAAATGTTCAGATATTCCAGTTCCAGTTGATACTTGGAAAATTGAAATGCCTGCGTGTTTTGGATCAGTGAAACCGCTTTGATCCCATGACCTTTCGATGCATAAGCAGGCAGGGATGTGATCTGCAATGCGGGAGTTTCATCGGCTTTGGCGGTCTTTGGCGGATCAGCGTATCGCAGGAAAATCACAATGATCTGGGACACTCCGTCATGAATCGTGAGCGGGGCCCGGTGCTTTTGATAATCCGCATGTCCGATCTCCAGCCTGGCGGAACCCGCAGGGATCATGAACCAACCGGTTTGCTCCGCAGCTTTCAAGCCACTTGGCACCAGTTTCTTATCCGCAAGGGTGATATGAATTACGGTGTCCGACGGAACCAGATTCACCACGTTGAGGAAGCCGTGGGATTGCTTGTCCTGAGCAAACGCATGCGAAACGAAGATCGCAGCGATGAGCAGCTTAATAAGCGGTTTCATAGTGTTTGATAAGGCGCGGTTCGCGATCCGAAAAAGGCATACCGTCGACATCGCGTTCGGGTTCGATGGTGAAATGGAACTCTCGTGTCGCGCGCGCGAGACGTTTCCCTTTCGCCGACAAAACCTCGCCTGCAACGACCACGCGAAAGGATTTGGATTGAAAACTCACAAGATCGATCACCTTGCGTAGCAGCTCTTCTTTTCCTGCATCGCTCCAAGAGATGAGATCGTTCGGATCGTCCGGGTTGGTGAGGGTTTTCACATTGCGGTAGTTTGCCGGGTTTCCGAAAAACGGGATCGTATCGGAATTTTGCGGATCGCGTTCCGCATACGGTTGTTTACGTAGCAAATTGAGATCGGAGACGGAACGCAGCGGACTTTGGTTGCGGTGGGCGATGACGCAATCCGCGAAAAGATCGCCGAAGGCCTCGTGATGATCCGGAGCCACCTGCTCCGACAGAGCATCCGCATTGAGCTCAACTCCTGCGACGAGAGAACGCAAAACTTCGCGCGAAGCCGTGTTGATATTGATGGCTCGTCCTTCCAACCGTCCGCTACCTGCCGGTGGCTCGATGGAAAACAGATCAAGCAGTTGAGCCGCACGTTTCCCCTCCGTATCGAAAACCGGAAACTCGGGTCTGCCGATGGCAAGCGTGAATCCACCGCCCGCCGCCGCGCTTGGAAGCGCATTTCGTGAATGAACATCGCTCCATTGCGCGGGATCAAAAAGGTTTCCCAGTTCACAGAGGGATTCATAGCGACCCGAATTCGAGATTCTGGCAGGAGCGAATGTCGCTTGGCTGGCTGGGTAGCCGGAACCCGGATATATGGTATCGTTCGAATTGAGAATATGAGTGATTCCGGGCCGGCGCGAATCGCTGACAGGCCGGACGCCGGGCGAGGAGCTTGAGCCGCCGTCCGGCCATTGATCAATACGGACTTCGGCGTATGGCAGCATGGGCTTGGTTTTGGCGATATCCCTTTTCAGTGAACGCCCTCCCCAATTACTATTCACATCGTAGCTGTTAGCGATGATCGGGGTGTTGATGTAATAGGAAGCGCGCGGATCACCGAACTGGCCGATACGGATATCGTGCGCGGGTGAAGCGATTCCTTTCCACTTGCGCTCGCCGCTTCCTGCCCGAAGCAGTCCCGAAGTTCTTTGAACACCGCCACGTGCGAAATCCACCGCTTGGCCATTCCATTTCAGCAAGAAGTTGCTTTTGTTGGTCTCGAGGAAATTCAGTTGTGTGGGTTTGAACGCACCTTCGGGAAAGCTCTGAATGTGTTCGCCCATCGGAATCACCAGGAAGGCGTTGGGATGCATCAGGATTTTGATTGGAGCGAATTCCACAGGCTCGAACTGATGAATCGCCGCAGGAGGAATCATGATTTCCTGTCCGCCCTGATTGATGAAAAGGATTTCACCTTCAATCGTTTGCTGGCTCGGATTCCAGAGTTCGACAAACGTTTCAACCTTGATGTTCACATTACCGATAGGGCCGGGAATCCATTCGCAGCGATCAAACCATTCGTTCACAAAAGGATAGGAGTCGATGCCACGATATCCTGCGCCAACCGTGGAATCCTGATCCGCATCGGCATAATCGATGAGGTTTGCGGCGAGCGTTTTGAGATAATCCTCAGAATCGGGAAATCCGCCGGCACGAGATGCGAAGTCGGGCAGGTTGCGTTCGATGTGGCCGGCGATTTCATCAAGTTGACCGGTTTCGACAAGTTGATTGAGATCCGGCGCGGGCTTTCCGGCATCCGCATAGCCAAAACCTTGCGGGATGATTTTTTTCGAGGGTGTGGAATCCGGAAGATATGCAATGCATGGCTCGATCCGCTCGACTTGCGGTTGATCCAAAATCGTGTGCAAAGAACGCGTGGTTCGAAGCGTGTCGCGTTTATCTAACAGGATCTCGGGTGTTTTTCCGGAAGCCGAATTTTCCTGAAACAAAGTGGAGAGGCTGATTTCCTGAATCGATTTGCCATCGCCTCTCTGGATTTTCTCCGCGTGTTTCGCATCGATCCTGCCACCCAAATCTTCGATCCAAAACGCGTAACGGATTTGATTTTCTGCGGTGTCTTCCGGTTTCATCGAAGTCCAACAGGCGTGCGGAATGTTCGGTGTTTCTGCGCCCGATGGCGTCAAGATTTCAGAAGATTTGATGTATTGGCTGATTTCCTCGGTCCACTGACGAGTATCGATTTGTCCATCTCCCGCGCTTCGAACGGATGCTTCGCTGAAGAGAGGAACCACTTGCCATTCGTTATCGGAAAAGATCGCGGCATAGGTCATGAATGCTTTCTGAGAATCTGCGGAATCCGGTTCTGCTGGGTCGATACGAAAAACCAAGGTGTCATCCCTGCTGGCCACTTCCGCAAGAATGGAGATGGCGTGGGAAAGCCCGCTTTCCAGAGCGAGTTCGGCGCGGGTCGCATCCGAATAGGAGCGCGCGGTTTTTCGCTCGATGCCGGTGAAAGACATCCAACCCAACAACAGCAGAAACATGCTGCCGACACATAGCAAGGACATGGGCAGGACAAAGCCACGAGCGGATGAAATCGGATGGCTGTTCGGTTTCATCTGGTGAGATCGAAGGTGTATTTGAAGGTGCGGATGTAGGGAAGCTCCTCCGGTTTTGGTGAAGTCGCCAGGCGTTGCCATTCGGACACGTCGGAATAGTTTCGGGTGATCGATTGATCCACCAAAGACAAAGTGAGAATCAGGTTTTCCATCGGGATACCGAGATCCGGATCCGATGGTTCCATTTGCTGGGTAGCGGAGTTGAAACCTTGCAGGACAATGGAAAAAACCAAGACATCATCGAGCACGATTTCGTCCGTTTCCGGATCAGTTTCCGGAAATGTTAGAGAACTTTGGTTCTCAAGGATTTGACGTGTCTCCGCAGGAAGGATGCATTTCCGCAACAAACTTGGTCTGAAATCTCCATGCGGGTCTTCGATGTATTGCAGTTCATAACAGACCATCGTGAGGTCTCCCGGCGAGTTCGTGCTTTCCTCGTTTGTTGAAATGGTGCGGAACCAAGCGATTTGGGCGGGTTTTTGGGTTTGGTGAATGAGCGGGGTTTCCGGCAGACGGGTTGATAGCTCGTGATCCATCAGCTGGATCAATGCGCGTGCTTGGGATATCTGATCCACAGCACGTTGTGAAATGACATAACCGTTGCTGCTTTGAAACATCATGGACGCGAGGATGGTGAGCAAGACCCCGGCGATCGCCATGGTCACCAGCAGCTCAATCAATGTGAACCCGTTTCTTCGCAAACCTTTCATGTACCCTTGCCGGAAGTGATATAGTGGAAAACCCTTTGGTTGCGTTGGTTGAGCGTTGCTCTCGCCGAGCTGTGAATGGTGATGCTTATTTTCACGAGTTTCAGGGGCGATGACGAACGTTCATCGGGCTGGTAAAGTTTGGCCACAACCCGGACGAGATATGCTGCTTCCGATGGATTTTTAGCCAGCTCGCCATCTTGATCATACAACCATTCGATGCTTGGCTCGGGATTGTCTTGGTTCGGAAATGGAAACGCCTGATCGATTCCAGACGCAAGATCTCGCGAAGCCCATTTCATTGTGATCCGTTGTTGGACATCTCTGAGCATCCAGTTGGATCGCGTGTCGAATTCCGCCGCCTGACGTGAGCGCAGGGACCATGCCGTAGCTGCCAAGATCACCGGAACCGTGAATCCGAGGATGGCCAAGGTGACGAGAACTTCGGTGAGAGTCATGCCCGTTTGTTTCATGGCTTTATTCTGCGCGCTTGAGCGGTCAGGCGGTTCACTCTCAACACATCGTAATCCGACAAGAGATCCGCATGTCCGATCGCGATGTGAATGGCGGATCCCGATGGTGGATAAACCATCCGTCCATTCTGCGCGAAAACGATGAGGTGGCATTCTGTTTCCCCAAGATGATCCTCAATGATCAGGGTTTTCTCAAAATCGATGACGGTCGGATGTTCTGTTAGAAAGTCCTGCTTGCATAAAAATCTCCAGTTCTCCGGCAATGCCGTCCATTTTTTCAAGAGTTTTGGTGGATCGCTCGCAATATACTTTCCATCTTCCGACTGCACTTCGATGAATGACATGGAATCCGGTTTCCCAGCAGAAGTGTTTCGATTCGCGATCAGGAGAGCGGTAGGATTCCGTGACGCGATCGCGTGGGCGCGGGTTTGCTGCAAGTGCGCCCGGATCAGATCCCGGGATATCCGCTTGGCATCGTGTTTCGATCTGCTGGATAAAGGAATCACGATAGCCGCGAGGATCGACAGAATTCCCATCACAACGAGCAGCTCGAAGATGGTGAAAGCCGAATGCAGATACGCTCCGCGCGAGCGACGGATGGGAGGAAAATCCATGTGGGGGGTGGATGGAGGACACAGCTTTTTCTGTTAGGGCGGGAATGTAAACCCAATTTTCACCACGATGGATCAACGCGCAAGAGCTCGCCGAAACCGCAGAACATCTGTGAATCCGCGGAGGGCAGATCCGGCAAGGGCGCGGAGTGATCGAGATACGTGTGGAGGATTTCATGGAAAACCTCGGGGGTTTTCATCCGGCGGATGGCGTGTTCGAAGTCCGTATGGATCCCGTCGCAGATGTAGATCAGGGTTTTCTTCATGCGCTGGATGTGCAGCACGGGATCGAAGCAAGGAGCTTCGCGTGCGAGTTCGTCGGAGAGCTCGCTGATGTATTCGAGCAGATCGCGATGGGTTGGTGTGGGTGAAGGGGTGTTGTGAAAGGCGGCGGCGATCTGTCCGAAAAGCCAGGGATTCCGTATCGCACCCCGACCCACCATCAAGCCTGCGGCGGCAGTTTGTCGGTGATAATTGAGAGCCGTTTGGGAATTCACCACATTGCCGTTGGCGATCACCGGGCAATCGAGAGTCTCGGCGGCCTGCTTGACCAACGCGGGTCGGACGGGAGTTTGATAGCGATCCGCGACTGTGCGGGCATGGATCGTCAGGCCGTCGATGGCGTGCTTGCGGAAAATTTCCAGAATGCCCTGAAACTCATCGGGGCTGTGAAATCCGAGGCGGGTTTTTACGGTGAAACGTCCCGGGATCGCATCCCGCAACGCGCCGAGGATGGCATCGACCTGATCCGGGTGACGCAACAAACCACCGCCGGCATTTTTCCGGTAAACCACGGGTGCGGGGCAGCCGAGATTGAGATCGATTCCAGCCACGGGATATTGGCCGAGTTCTCTCGCGGTGCGCACCAGTTCTTCGATATCGCAACCGATCATCTGGGCGAAGATGGGCCTGCCCGTGGCATTCTCGGTGATGGAGCGCAGGATGTAGGAGTTCGGGCGCGAGTGGACGTGAACGCGGAAATATTCCGTCACGAACCAATCGGGCAAACTGCGTTTGGCAAGCACGCGCATGAAGGGCAGATCCGTCACGTCCTGCATCGGTGCAAGCACAAGGGCGGGGCGCTGTTCTGGCAGAAAATCTCGCATCTGGGGTGTCAGGAAATGGTTTGACAATCCATCGTGCTTTTCAATGGTTGTTGTCAGAAATAACCAAATTAAACCTGTGGATAGCGATTTGTTGCATACGGAAAAGATTTTGTCGGACAGGAAGACGTTTTTCCTCGATCTCAAACAGAACTCCCGCGGGATGGTCGTGAAAATCACGGAAGATGTGGGTGGCAATCGCGATACGATCATGGTTCCCGCTGAAATCCTCGGAGATTTCATCGCCGCGCTCAGCGACATCAAACTGACCGCTGACGAGCATCAGTGAATGATCGGTTAGGTTCCGGAAATCCCCAGCCGACCCAGGTTTCAGCTTGAAGCTTTGCGGACTTGCCACAAGGATGGGCTTTTACTGGAATGAATCAGCGCTCCGTCAACATCGCCCGTCTGGTCTATCTTCTCGTCTGCCAAGCAGGCGGCGCGGCCATCGCGATGAGCACCAAAGGAACGAGCATCGAAATGACCGTGTCGAACGGTCTGTTGGTCGGCTTGGCGGTGGGATTCATTTTCATCGGGATCGACAAGCTGATGCAGGGCTTCACCTTGCGCGGTTTCTCCACCGCCACCTTCGGACTCGGGGTCGGATTGTTCTGTGCGTGGTTGCTGACACGTGTGGAAATCTCCGCTCTGTTAGAAATTGCGTTTCATGATCAAATCAATACCGATATCAACGGGGAAAACCTGATCCGTTCGCTGCGCCTTGCGGTCGACCTCACGCTCTACGCCAGCCTCGGTTTTTTGGGAGCAATCCTTGCGCTTCGTGGAAACCGCGAGGATTTCGCATTCATCATTCCCTATGTCCGGTTCCGTGAAGACGCCAGCTCGGGTCAACCGATCGTGTTGGATGCGGAAGCCGTGATGGATGGAAGAATCCTCGGCCTGATCGGCTCGGGATTTCTCAGTGGCCGACTCGTGGTTCCGAACGATGTGTTGGAGGAAATCCAAACCATGGCCAGCGACGCGGAAAGCGGCCAGCGGCAGCGCGCGCAGCGTGGGTTGGATCATCTGGAAGCCATGAACAAATCT
Organism: uncultured Prosthecobacter sp.; assembly: GCA_965650415.1. Classification (GTDB taxonomy): domain Bacteria; phylum Verrucomicrobiota; class Verrucomicrobiia; order Verrucomicrobiales; family Akkermansiaceae; genus Luteolibacter. The sequence goes on from CBFGOP010000112.1 coordinate 8,287, forward strand.
CCCAAGATCGATGTCTCGATTCATGATGTTGCGACTTCGCGCGGGCGCGGTGCGGGCCATTCCAGCCTGGTCGAAACCGCGAAGTTCCTGAATGCGCGTTTGCTGACGCTGGATGAAAATCTAACAAAGATCGCCAAGCTTCAGGGCGTCTCCGTTCTGAATCTGCACGAGCTGGATCTCGCCCTGAGA
>CBFGOP010000113.1:0-8347 GCA_965650415.1 uncultured Prosthecobacter sp.
TCGTTCTCACTCCGCGTGCCAGAGGCATGGGTGGAGCGATCGCGATGGCGAAAAAACTCATCGAGGAAAATCCCGGTTCCTATGGTCCGAGCCAATTTGACAACCCGGCCAACCCACAGGCTCATCGTGAAACCACCGCCGAGGAAATCTGGCGCGACACGGATGGCAAGATCGACGCGTTCGTTGCAGGTGTTGGCACCGGCGGCACGATCACAGGGGTTTCCGAAGTTTTGAAATCGCGTTGTGACATGAAAACCTTCGCGGTTGAGCCGACCAACAGTCCGGTGATTTCCGGTGGACAGCCGGGGCCGCACATGATTCAGGGCATCGGTGCCGGGTTCATTCCCGGAAACCTCAATGTGAAAATCATCGATGAGGTCATTCAAGTGTCCAATGAAGATGCGTTCGCCACAGCGCAGGCACTTGCACAAGAAGAAGGTTTGCCAGCCGGCATCTCCACCGGTGCGAATGTTTGGGCGGCGATGCAGGTTGCGAAACGCCCCGAGTTCAAAGGCAAGCGCATCGTCACCGTGGGTTGCTCATCCAGCGAACGTTATCTCTCCACACCGCTTGCGGAAAAACTTCGTGAGGAGGTTTCCAATCTGCCGGTGCACGAAATCTAATTTTTTTCGCAATTGCCATGACCTTTCAGGAAATCCTCAGCCACCCATTCACATGGGGACTTTTTCTTGGGCTGTTGATCGCGGGATTTATCCTGAAAAACGCGATCGCTGAAAAGTTTCGTCTCAAAAAGGAGATCAAGAAGTTGGAAACCGAGATGCGTGAGTTGCAAGCGCACCTCAACACCCAAATGAAGATCACCGCTTCCGGAAGCGACTCGATGACCAAGGAAATCGAATCCCTGAAAGTGCAAAACGAAAACCTGAGGGTCAACCTCGCCATCCTTCAGACCAAGCCCGACAAAAACGAGCAACGCCAATTCCGCATTCAGGAAATGGCGATCCGCAGCATGCGCGAGCAAGCCCCGGGTTTTGCGGGCGCATGGGAAAAAGCCGTGAGAGAGGCGGAGACCGAAATCGAATCCGCGGAAAGCGGTTTCACCAAGCTCATGCGGAAAGTGATTCCGGGTCTCGGAAATTCGCCAAAACCAAGCTCTGAAGAAACGCCGCCAGAAACTTTCTAGGTGACGAAAAGTTGACAAACTTTTGAAAGGTTTTTGAAAAAGCCGCCCGTATAAAAATTCGTTCAGAAAATTTCCGGGCGGCCACCGCTCAGCATCCAACCCAACGAAGGATGCGGAGCGACGGCGGCCCAACACTCTCAAACCTCGCGATGGCATCATCCCCATCGCGAGGTTTTTTGTTGCGATGCGTACCGCATGAGCGTCCGGAACTTTCAGCTTGGCTCACCAGTGTCCGGAAGGTTAGGTATTAGAGATGAACAAAGCCGTAAAAGCGCATCCATCCGGGTCGCCTTTGCGGGTGTTACACGACCGGTCGTCTAACACCCCCCAAACCCGACCGGTCGGTTAATTATACTGTTCGGCGAAAAATGTTATCACATTTGATAGGAAGAATTAAATCAATGCCCCATTGGTTGGGGTTCATTGCGCTTTGCGGTTTTATCTTTAGTCCTTTGTTGATTCTAACTCCATTTTTACCAGGAGCATGGACTGATGCAGAAACGGGCGAAGCAGTGTCAAAAGATGCAGTTTGGGAGAGCGGAGTATTTTATGTGACAGCGACGACAGGAATCTGCCTTATATTTTTTAGCGTTTGCATCTTTCGGAGGCTTAATTGCGTTCGCTACCTTATTCCACTTACTTTTTTATCCTTGGCTTTGTATTTCTATATTAGACCAGACACGAGATCATCAACTGATATGTATGGAACGCTTATTTGGGCGGGGCTCTCAGGCTGGTATTTGCTCCTGAAGTCGAGCGTCAAAAAATATTTCAAACCAGAAACCGAACAAGCTATGGGATGCAACCGGCGGCAAGGTCACTAGTTGATTTCAAGCTCGCCACCGCCAGTGCATCCACTCTATCGTTAGCCAAAAAATGACCACGCCAACAGCTATCGAAATTAACCCGATACCTGAATGCCTTGACGGGAATTGCGCCGTCCAGCATTTCGAAGGGAAGTCTGTCGAGCAGGCGACAAAGCTATTTGAAGAAAATGGTCTGTATTATAGCGATGATTTACGATGGATGGGGCCGGTAGGATTCAAGTTCTATTTCAAAGCCGCACTAGCTTATTTGAAGAGTGCCAGATCACACGGAGACCTTGATTTTCTGAACGCTATGATTGGCATTATTGAGTTCCGCCTATTCGGAGAATACAATGACTTCGAAAGTATTAAGGGTGGGATTGATGATTATGTGGAGTTTTGCTCGTACGCTCTCAACAATTACGACGCTTATGATCTGGATCAGAATATCTACGGAGATCTTTGCTCCAATCTGCGGAGTCTTTCCGAAAAACTGCAAGGCTAACAAGTCTCGAGGTAACCAGCTACAACGCCCTCAGTTTAATTCCGAGCTTGTTCCGCAGATGCTTCCGCATTTAACGTCATATGAAAATGAAGCTGGTCTTTAGGTTGCTTTCTTTATTGGTGCTTACCTTGGTAGTAAGCATTTTTGGAGGTAACCGTTATATCAGCTTCAAGCACGATCAAGCAATTCTGATTGCAAAGGGTGAAGAAAACTTATCTGAAATCGTAGGAAAATTTGGAGATCCCATCTATTCCTCATCGGAGAGCGGGTGGCCTCCGGAATGGTTTGATAAGCAATTTGTGATCAGCCTAGATGCCAATGAATATGCTCATGTATTTCATCCTCCTGGAACCTGGCCGAATTTTCTGATTGTGGTTGTTTCTGATTCATCAGGTAAGATTCATTACATCAAGCCATACGAAACTTAGTTCATATGACAAGCAGCAGCCCACCGCCTGACGTGCCCGGCATTCCAAATTTTTAAGTGATGAAAACCTTTAACCTCGAGTCGACGCATAGCTGTCATCAGGCGGTCAGTGTGTTCTGACGTAATCAAATTCTCATGCGCCTTGTCATCAGCATCGTTGCATCCGCCGCTGACGGAGTTAAGTGTTATTTTACGTTCACCCAAGAAACCAAGCCTATCGCCATGAACCCTAGAAGCAGTATCTTGAATCTTGTAGCTACCATGGTTGTTATCGGAAGCAGTTTTACAATTGCAGCGAAAGAGGAATCCTCCAGTGAATCGACCTCTCAACCGGCGCCTAGGCAAGTTGACCAGAAGGAAGTTGAGGCTGGGCGAGCGGCCGCCCGGGCCGATATCGGCAAGAAGCTGCTTCGATACGAAATTGTCGGCCAGCCTTCGATGATTGATCCTGAACTCAAGCGACTCGCCGCAAACAAATACAACATCACCGTTATCTTTCACGGGTGCAGCGCTGGTCCGAGGATCGATTATGACAGGGCCTATTTCGATGAGGTGATTTCACACCTTGAAACGCAGTATGGATTTGACCCTGTGGCCAAGTTAGAGAGGGAACTGAGGGAGAAACAGAAATGAATGCGTCCTCACGTTCCACCTCTTCCAAGCCGGCCCTTCCAGACTGGATACTTTGGATGCTTTTCTCAGTCGGATTTGTGATTACGATATGGGCACTTCAGGACGCGGAGATCACAATGATCGTTGCTCATTACCAATGGGAGATACATGAAGAAACTGCTTTAAAAATCGCTCTTTGGATATGGGTGCCAATCGCCGCCGCGACTTGGGCATCTCTTCGTCTCCTCCGAAGGAGACACTGCAGCTCAATATCTGAAGACTAGAATAAATAAGTCCAATGAGCCGGGACTCCGAACCTGCTTTAGCACCTTCTTAGAATTAGAGCTTCCTTGCCGCCGATCCGGGCTCTATTACCTTGGCTGAAATGGAATTGCTTCCCATAGCTCTCCTAGAGGCTAGCTCGCCATCGAAAGCCGAAACATTTTTTGGAAAGATCCCGTTTCTTGGCTGGATGATTGCTCGCATCCTGCAAGATCGACGTTTCCATCCCATTTCGATCACTTACAAAAATCTGTTGAGTGCGAGGGATCACGATGTCGTGATTGAGAAGTGGCACGAAGACGAGAGAGGCGATGCAGTTCGTCTGATGAGGATCTTGGCAGAAGAGCTCGGATGGCGTCCGCCCCAATTCTTGCCGGGAGATCCGTGTCTTGTCGCTCTCTGGGCATATGAGGACGGACTTGATGATGTCGCAGCTATCCTGCGAATTGAAGATGAGTGGGGCATTAAGTTTACCGATGAGGAGGTTGCCGTTATCTACAAACTCAAGCTTCTCGATTTAGTCCAACTCATTAAAACAAAAAGCCAATAAGCCAATGCCCCGAACCTGCGTTAACGCCATTCTTTGAATTAGGGCTTCCTTTGCACTGGTGCAGACTTCACAACGGTTCAAATCCTCATTCCCACTCAAAAGAAATTCGCATCTCCGCCAAAACCTCTTTATCTTCCCGCCTGGAGGCCAATGACATGCTGAACAAAAAAGAACTTCTCGACCTACAATTCATCGATGCGCGTGCGCGGATGATCGATATCGCTGCGTTTCTGGATCGTCTCGATCGGCATGAGGGCGAGCCGGATATTCGTTTGAAATATTTCAAAGCGGCTCTGCCAATCTTGCTTGAGGACCGACCCGACCGGGCGAAGGCGGTGCTTGATGCACTTTCCGATCACACCGAGGAACTCTCGGAGACGGCTCCTTTTCAGGGAGCGTCCGGAGCACCGGTGAAGTGATCTTTACCACCTCACAGCGGCGGCGGCCCATGTGAGGCCGGCACCGAAGACGACGAGGACGATGTTGTCGCCACGTTTGAAAGCGCCGGAGCGGTTGGCTTCATCGAGAGCGATGGCGACTGCCGCGGCGGAGGTGTTGCCGTATTTATCGAGGTTGATGAACACGCGGCCTTCCGGGACGGAGAGACGTTCGGCAATGGCGTCGATGATGCGGAGGTTGGCCTGGTGAGGAATGACGCAGGCGATGTCCTCGGCCTGTAATCCGGCGCGCTCGATGACTTTTTCGGCCGCTTCTTTCATGCGGGTGACCGCGTGTTTGAAAACTTCCTTGCCCTGCATCGCAAGGGCGGAGAGGTGATCGCCAACGTTTGCGGCGGTGATCGGGCAGGCGGACCCGCCGCCGGGGATGTTGAGCAAGTGAGTGAGGCTGCCGTCGGTTCCCATCTCGGTGGCGAGGATGGCGCCTTCGCCGGGCTTGGCTCTGCGCAGGACAGCGGCACCGGCTCCGTCACCGAACAGCACGCAAGTGGTGCGGTCTTCCCAGTTCACGAAGGCGGAGAGTTTTTCCGCGCCGATGATCAGGGCGTTATCGAAAGCGCCGTCGGAAATCATGCGCTTACTGATTTTCATGGCGTAGAGGAAACCCGAGCAGGCAGCAGAGATGTCGAAGGCGACCGCGTTCATTGCGCCGATTTGCTGTTGTACGTAGCAGGCGGTTGCGGGGGTGAGGGTGTCGGGAGTGATGGTGGCGACGATGATCAACTGCACCTCGGAAGCATCCAAGCCGGCTTGTTCGAGGGCTTTGCGAGCTGCGGCACTGGCCATGTGGGAGGTGAACTCGCCTTCGGCGGCGACCCGGCGTTCCCGGATTCCGGTGCGGGTGAAAATCCATTCGTCGCTGGTATCGACCCGTTTTGCGAGATCGTCATTGGTCAAAACGGTTTCCGGCAAATAGCTACCGGTTCCTGCGATGCATACTTCGTAATTCGTTGCCAACCCACTCATGTGGCCAAAGGCTGAATTTGATCAGGCCTCCAAACAAGCGCGAATTTCAGCGAGTCTGGAAGTTCAGGCGCGGTGGGATATTTTTAATTGGGCATTTTTACAGGGAAGGATGGAGAAACGGGAGGAGAAGAGAATTTAAAATTATCCTCCTGTTCTCCCGTAACTCTTCCCTCCCTGTCTTTGACACCGGAATCAAGGCAGTGGCAGGTTAAAAATGAAACCTTTCCTTCACTCACCCGAGCGGAGTCACAATCCCAATTCAGTCTCCGCGTGCCGGGGGGAGTTTGGCTTGGAAGTGTTTTTTGGAGTATGCGATTTTTGCCACAAGATCCGCACCGGGGTGGCGGATGTGTTCCTCGACGATGGGTTCGAGGCGGTTGAGCAGGCCAACTCCGTTGGCCATTTGGATGGCGAGGCCGGGTCGGGCGTTCACCTCGATCATCAGCGGACCGAGATGTTGGTCGATCATGATGTCCACGCCGAGGTAACCGAGTCCGGTCATTTCCTGGCAGGTAACGGCCATGCGCAAAATGGTGTCCCATTCGGGGATCTGAACCCCGATGAGTCCGACCCCGAGGTCGGGGTGATGAGTGATCATTTTTCCGTGGTGAACGGCGCGCACGGTCATTCCCGTGGCGATATCGATTCCGATTCCGACCGCGCCTTGGTGAAGGTTGGCGCGGCCGTCGCTTTCCTTGGTGGAAGCTCTCAGCATCGCCATCACGGGATAACCGTGCAGCATGACGACGCGAATGTCCGGTGCGCCCTGAAAACTCATGTCGGTGAGCAATTTCGCAGGCTGGACACGGTATTCGATCAGGGCGTTGTCGCGTTTTCCTCCGAGACTGAAAAGCCCTGCGAGGATGTTGGAAACGTGGTTTTTGAGATCGCTGGGAGTGAGTTCGTTGCCGCTGGGTTTGACGAAATTTCTCCCATTCCGTTTGTCGATCACGAGAACTCCTTTGCCGCCGGAACCGCGTGCGGGTTTGATGACGAAAGCCTCGTGTCCTGCTAGGGTTTTCTCGATCGTTTTCACATCATGCGGAGTGGTGGCCACGCCGTAGGTTTTCGGAACGGTCATGCCCTCAGCCTCGGCGAGAGCCTTGGTGCGGAGTTTGTTGTCGACCAGATCGTAGAGCCTGCGCGGGTTGTTGGGCAGAAGGTAACGCGCGTTGCGCATGTTGATCCCGACCACTCCGAGGGCACGCAGTTCCTTCGGAGTTTTGATCCAGCGGTGCCACCAGCGATGTTCGGTTTCTTCAGGCATTGGTGAAGCTCTTGAATCGGATCAGCTCGGAAACCCGGTATCCGGTGTAGCGTCCGATGAGGATGATTCCGGCAAGCAGGATGAGAAGGGTCTCAGGAAAGTAGAATGCCCAATATTGGATTTGGGATATTTTCATGAAATAGAACGCGCAGACCGCGACGACGATCGATCCCGAAACCTGGGTGATGGCACTGCGTTTTCCTTCTTCTTCCCAGATGAGCGACATGCGTTCGAGGGTCCATGCGATGATGATCATGGGGAAGAGGGTGATCTTGATGCCGACGCTGAGCCCCAGTTCGTGACTGACGACGCTCATCACGATCATCAGCAGGGTGACGATCACCACGCAGGCTGCGACCCTGGGAACCACCAACAGATTCATGCGCGAGAGCAGGAAGCGGAACCACAAGCCAGCACCGACCAGGATGGAAAACATGAGGATGCCTTTGACCGGTTTGATTTCGAGGAGGGCAAGCGCGAGCAGGACGGGCATGAACGTTCCGAGCGTTGAAATGCCAATGATGTTGCGCATGAGAACCACAATGAAAGCTCCGAGGGGAATCAGCACGATATAGCGGAACACCGCTTGTTCGGAAGCTGGAAGGGCGAGGATGGTGGAAACCAGGAAATGCGAATCCTCGATTTCTGTTAGGTGGGTGAGAGGAATACGGTTTTTCACTGTGGTGAAAATCACGCGGGAATTTTCACCACCGCTCACATCGAAGAGAGAACCTCCACCGCGGTGCCAGACAAAAATTTCCCGACCATTCAGGACTTCGGAAGGTTGTTTGGGATTGCGGACTTTCCATGACGATCCATCGAAGTATTCCACCAGCGGAGTTGGGGGCTGGCCGCCGAGTTCTTCGTTGAGCATGGCACCGTAGGCGAGACGTGCGGGGATACCGGCCATTCCTAACAGATCAATCCCCATGGCGATATCGGGATTGGTGACCTTTTCCTTTTCGTAATGCCTTTTCACCAAGGCGTATTCCTGGGATGCGTCCGGATCATTGATCTGATCGTAGATCATCACGAAAATGGAATCGCGATGGTTGGTCACCGACTTGATGCCTTCGACGATATCTTGAGCGGCTTTACCGACCGAGCCGGGAAGAACGGGCACGTCGGGAGGTTCCGGGGCTTGGATCGCCGGTATGGGTTCGCCTCCGCTTTGGGTGTCTAACTTGAAACGAACCCGATAGTAGAGGGCTTGTGGACCTTCACGCGCTGTGGAGGTCCATAGGGCGGTTTGTTCGTTGAGATTGCTCTCCACATTGAAGCTGTAACCGAGCGATCCGGATTCCTGACCGGCGTTTTGCTGGGACGTTGC
>CBFGOP010000114.1:0-8311 GCA_965650415.1 uncultured Prosthecobacter sp.
TGATCGCGGTGAATCCGATATCGTCTTTGATGGTTTTGTCGTTCCATGGCTCGCCTACGCAGAAACCATCCATTTTTCCCGCCTGCATGTTGGCGACCATTTGCGGTGGCGGGATGGTGATGAGGGAAATATCCGCACCACCGCCACTTGCATCACCCGGATTGATTCCACCGGCGGCAAGCCAGTAACGAATCCACATCGCATGTGTCCCGGGCGGGAACGTCATCGCAAAAGTCATCGGATTCTTGTCCGCCTTGGCTTTGTCTACGAAAGGTTTCAATGCTTTCGGATCGGAACCGACCTTGCCTTTGAGTGTTTTTGCAAGGCTGATCGATTGACCGTTACGATTCAGCAACCATGGAGCCACCATCGGAACTTTTGGCGCACCGCCCAAGCCCATGGTGGATGCGATCGGCATTCCGATCAGCATATGCGTCGCTTGAATGTCGCCATTGGCGAGCGAGTCACGGATCGCCGCCCAGCTCGCGCCTTTGGTGACCGTGGAATTGATCCCGTATTTTTTGAACAGGCCTTTTTCGTGAGCTATCACGATCGGCGAGCAATCCGTTAGAGCGATGATCCCGAAATTGACGTTCGGGCTTTCCGGAGCATCGGATACGGTTTGAGCACCTACCCAGCCAGTTGGCAGGCCGGTGTAGAGCAATCCAAGAGCGGATGTCTTGGCAGTGTTTGTCAGGAATTTCCTGCGGCTAAGAGATGTGGATTCGGACATAATTGAGTTGGTAGTTTGAGGTCAACTCTTCCCAAGCGGTATCGGTGCCAAATGTCCCCATTTGAAAGTTAACGACGGGATGGTGTTTCATACGGAGAATGAGAGTCAGTCATACCTGATCCGCGGGCGCTCATGCGACCTGCATGCTCTGCTGAGCTGCCGAAAAAATATCCTCGCGATGAATGCGCGACAGAGAACCCGCTGTAATTTCCGGAAGTACCCCGATCGTTCTCAAGCCCGCAAGTTGCCATGAAGCCTTGTCCATCGTGGGTCGATTCACCGAGTCGCCATGAAACAGATGAAACGGACTTTCATTCATCGTGTCGCGCCCGGTCACGAATTTCCCGCTGAAACTGTTTTTGAGCAACTCTTCACTCACGCCAATGTAGCGTTTCTGGCTGAGTATCGAAATCAGATCCTTGTGGAAATTTTTGTCATCACACATCCGGCATGCCTCCAGCAACGAGGCCACCAATGCGATCGTTTTGTCTTTTTGCTCGCTGGCGAAACGTCCGGAAATCATGAGAACTTTTTCCGGATGACCGTAGGAAAGATCGGCAGACGTGGCAGGAGACCAGCCGTATCCACCTAAAATCGCTTCGGAATTCCACGGCTCTCCCACACAGTAGCCATCGATCTGTCCCGCCTTGAGATGTTTGGCCATCAAAGGAGGCGGAAGAAAAATGATCTCCACATCCTGGCGCGGATCCAGTCCATGTCTGCGCAACCATGAATGAAGCAGGATATGGTGGGATGAATAGCGGTGCGGCGTCGCTAAAGTCAGCGGGCGGTTTTTTTTCCAGTAATGGTTCACATAGGTTTTTAATCCCTCACCGGATTGAATGATTGATGGCAACAATTCTTTGGAAAGCGTGATCGCGTTTCCATGCAGATTCAGAACCATCGGCACGATGACTTCGGATTTCAAATCACTGAATCCCATGCCCAAGGCCATGGCGATGCCGGCGATCGACTGCGCGGCGTCCAATTCTCCGTAATACATTTTATCCCGCACACTGGCCCAACCGAGCTCTTTGAACAGCCTCACGTTGAGGCCGTTTCGTTCGAAAATACCTGTTTCCATTGCAACCGCGATCGGTGCACAGTCGCTCAAGGGCACAAAACCCAGACGAATGGCTGAATGATTTCCGGAATCCGAGTAGAAAGTCTCCATATCCTACCCTAAGCGTTTTGAGTGCCAATTTTTCAGCTTTGGCATAAACGCTGCTGATTCGATACCGGCGTTCGTGATGAGCGCTTTTCATTTTGGATGTATGGAATGGGTTCCGGACTTAAGACAACTCAGGGCTTTCGTCGCTGTTGCCGATGAAGGCAGCTTCACCATGGCCGCGAAACGGATTTTCGTGACGCAATCCGCCGTCAGCCATTCCCTACGCACCCTGGAAGAACAGCTCGGTTGCAAACTGCTCGACCGCACGGGAAAACGCGTGATCACCACTGCTGAGGGCGATCTGCTTCTGGTGCGCTGCCGCAGATTGTTGCACGAGCTCGATCAAGTCAGCATGGATCTCGAAGGCCTGCGCCGCTGGGGTCAAACACGCATTCGCATCGGATCCCCTCACTCGCTCTGTCATTTTCTGATCCCATCGATTTTGCGGGAATTCCGCGATTGTTTCCCTCGCTGTGAACCTTCGATCGAGGTGGGCGATAGCAGCCATCTCCTCAACCAATTGTCGGATGGAAATTTGGATCTGGTCGTTGGTTTGAAACCTCGCGGACGCAGCGATGAAGGCTACCGGCAAATGTATCGGGATCGTCTCAGTTTCGTTGTCTCCCCCTTTCATCCCTGGGCACAGGAAGGCGCGAATATTGAGGCCACCCTGCACGAACAACAATTCATCATCTACGCCAAAGCGACCGAAACCCATCGCTTGATTGAAAACTGGATGGATCAAAATATCGGGAACTCGAATCGGAGTCTGGTCCTGGGTGACATGCAAGCGATCAAGGAAATGGCGAAAATCGGAATCGGTGTCGGCATCGTCGCTCCATGGATCGCAGCCCGGGAAATCGAAGACGGAACACTCAAGGTGATCGAAATGAAAGGCCCGCAAATCGAACGCGAATGGGGGGTTTTCCATTCCTCAAAACGCCAGCCCAGTTTGGTCGAGGAAGCGTTCATCGGCCTGTGCGAAATGGCTTTTTCGATGATGCCGAATCAAAATTAAAAATGGCTCCCGCTGTTTCCAGCGGAAGCCACCAATCAACAAACCGACTGCAGGAAAGAACGATCAGAACTCGTAGTTGAGTTCAACAGAGACACGGGATGTGGTCGGAAGCGCGGCTGTCCGAACAAAGCCATCACCCTCGGATTCGAAGTGTGCGTATTTCAGAATCGCGGAGAACTGATCGTTGAACTTTTTCGCCAACACCGAATCAAACTCCCAACCGTAACCTGTGGAAATTTCATTGTCTCCCATGGCGTGAAGCGAGTTGGTCCATTTCATGCCCCAGAAAACCGGGAGCGTGTGAGCGACGTAAAGATTGGACAATCCATTGTGAGTGCCGCCAAGACGGCCCACGATAAACGCGTCGGCAAATCCGTTGAACGCATGAACCGTTGAAAGCGGGGTTTTCAATCCGGCATCGAGATGTTCGAATCCGAGAGTGAATGACTGAACCCCGATGGCTTTGGTTGCAGTGAGATGGGTGTAGTAGGCTTCTTCGGCGCCAGCGGATCCCGCCTTGTCCTGCCAGGCAAGTTCACCATACAGCTCCAGACCCAAGGCTTTGCCTTTTGCGCTGACGCCGTAGGTATTGTTATCCCAGCCACCCACATCTTCGAAGTTCATGATATATGCATAACTGCCGAGAGTGATACCTTGGATTCCCGTATAAGATGCGTTCAACAAATGCACACTTGCGGCGAGATCCTGAACGTTCGGTAATGCGCCGTCGGCATCGGAACCGAAGATACGGTTGATTTGGCTCAAATACGCATAATTGAAGGTCAGATCGGTGATGGATTTATTCGCAAAGGAAATCGCATCAAAGGTCTGTTCGTTCTGTCTCCAACCCACGTTTCCGATAAACGCCGCGTTGTCGTAAATGATACGCTGGCGTCCGATCTTGGTAATGGTTTCAAAACCCGCATATTGCAGGAAAAGCTGGTTCAGCTCTTCGGTTTCGGGATCGATGATGGTGGTGTTAGATGGATCGTTCGGATCCACCAGGGCTGCGCCGCCATGATAGTCATCGATCACCGCTTGGGTGAACTCTCCCTCGACCACGGCGCTGAATCCGTTCCATGCGGTGGTTTTCAACCCAAGACGTTCACGGAAAGTGAATGCATGGGAAGGATCGAGCCGGTTCACATCACCGAACTCGTAACGCGAACGAATGTTCAAGGTCGGCTTTAGCCAATCTCCGGAGGAGGATTCGGTCGTCACCGGTGAACCCGCATGGATCAAGGGTGCAGCGGCTATCAATAATACTGCTTTTAGTTTCATAGTGTTCAATAGTTTATAGGTAAGTGGATTAAGTAACCCGCTGCCTCTTTAAGCGGAAATCCAGCCAACCTACCCTTCATGTCATCTGTCTTCCGTGAATTGCATTTCCGAACCGTATGCGAGCGAGTCATCATCCTAGGCGGCCGCGTTTTCGACGTGGCATGGTTCACGCAAGCACCCATCCCATGACTTTCATCCTCCAATATGCCGACCTGTTTTTTCTGTTGGCCGCACTGCTTGTGTCATCCGCACTCTATGCGTCCGTAGGGCACGGTGGCGCATCAGCCTATCTGGCCGTGATGGCGATCGCGGGTTTCGCAGCTGCTGAAATGAAACCCATCGCCCTCACGCTGAACATCGTGGTCTCCCTGCTTGCCATGATCCATTTTCATCAGGCGGGTCATTTTCGAAAAAACTTGTTCATCCCTCTCATCATCACCTCAATCCCCTGCGCGTTTCTGGGTGGTTGGCTGCAATTGCCCGATCCGGTTTTCAAATGGATTCTCGCTGCCGGTTTATTGTTCGGCGCATGGAGACTGGCTTTTCGAATTCCATCCGAAACCACGGATATCCGTCCACCAAACGTCATCGCGCTCGGTGCTCTCGGAATGGGGATCGGTCTTCTCTCCGGACTGATCGGTATTGGCGGCGGTATTTTTCTAACACCTCTGCTCATCCTATTTCACTGGAGCAACTCAAAAACCGCGGCTGCCATTTCAGCGGCGTTTATCTTCGTCAACTCGATCTCCGGCTTAGCGGGATTCATCGTCAAAGGCGGTGAAATCCCCTCCGAAACCGCCGTCCTTCTCCCTGCGGTTCTCATCGGCGGAATGATCGGCGCCTACTGGGGCAGCAACCGGGCACAAAACCCCGCACTCCTCAAAGCCCTCGCCATCGTGCTCCTGATCGCGGCGATGAAGTTTGCCATCGTGTGAAACCCCTTTCCTTAGGGTTTAGAGTTTAAAACTTAAAGTTTTAGAGAAAAATAATGCGCGCGACAGGACTCGAACCTGAACACCCTTGCGAGTACTAGAACCTGAATCTAGCGCGTCTACCAATTCCGCCACGCGCGCACTTTACAGCCTTGCGACTGGGCGGGAAAACAACCATGCCGCCGGAAACTTGGCAATCACCATTTTCGCCTCGGCTTGGAATTTCCGAAAACATTCTCGATTCTCTGGACCTCCGGCTTTTCGCCTTCCTCCACTTCCACCTCGATCACATCGAATCTCCACGGCACCTCCCGCGTTCCGAGCCGCCGCAGCCACTCATTGGCCCCGCGCAGTATCAGTGCCTGTTTTTTCCGATTCACCGCCGCCAAGCCACGAATCATGGCGTCCTTCTGCCGCGTCTTCACTTCTGTGAACAACAATTGCCCCTCGAAACTCGCCACAATATCCACTTCTCCCCCCTTCGGTGCTTTGAAATTTCTGGCTAGGATTTTACATCCTCGCGCCCGCAACCAATCCACCGCCACCCGCTCCCCGTAGTCGCCCATCCATTTTCGCGCACCGGATTTCCCCTCCTCAGAGCGGTAGGGAGAGTTGAGATATCGGCTGAAACGACCGACGATGATAGCGACAAGGCCCATGTTGTTTGATGGCTTCTAAATGCTCTCGTGTGCCGTAACCTTGATGGCGTTCGAAACCGTAGAGGGGGAATTCGGCAGCGATCTTTTCCATAATCCGGTCTCTTGTCACCTTCGCAATCACACTCGCCGCAGCGATTGAAAGCGACAACCCATCGCCCTTCACCAAGGCCTCATGCGGAATCGACAATCCTTTCACCGGTAACCCATCGATCAACGCGATGTCAGGACTGACACTCAGCGCCTCCAGCGCCAAACCCATCGCGCGATGCGTGGCTCGTAAGATATTGATGCGGTCGATCTCTTCTGCCTCCACCGTTGCCACCGCCCAGATCACCTCGGAGTTTCCCGTGATTTCCTCATAAAGCACATCCCGTTTCTTTTTGGTCAGCTTCTTCGAATCATCCAAATACGGACTGGAAAACCCACGCGGCAAAATCACCGCCGCCGCCGCCACCGGACCCGCCAACGGCCCCCTACCCGCCTCATCTACCCCAGCAACTTTCACAAAGCCCCGCGCAACCAACCCATCCTCATGTGAAAAATCCGGCATATCGACAACGCAGTCCATCGAAGAGAAGGAAATACATAAAGCCAAAACTCTTTTACCTGTCTTGTGTCACCTCATTGTTTTATTGCGAAACCCTCCTGCCTCCCCGTAAATCAGCCACGCCACTCAGGAATTCGCGCTCTTCCCATGCCAAAATCACCATCCATCACGCCTGCCCCGCTCGATCCGGGTTTCAAGCCCGCCTATCTTTTCAATCGCGACTACCAAACCCAAGTCCAGTCCTCCGGCAAAGGCGTCCCGCTGGTGCTCGGACTCGAACGCGAAAACGGCCTGGTCTCCCGCTTCGAAACCTTCGTCTACCCCACTGCCGATCCCACCACTCTCTTCTATGTCGAGCGTCTCGTGAAATTCCTCATCTGGTCACGCGGTGGTTGGAAACTCCATTTCGGCGGACCGAAATCCATCGGTGAAGCCATCAAGAAAACCTACTCCGCACGCGGCGCGCGCAAGTTCGATTGCAGCATGATGGAACTCGCCTACGGAAAAAAATTCGAGGTCTATCTAACAAGCGCCAACAAGGTTCCCGCAGCCAAGGACATGGAAGTCCCCGCAGGCGGACACCTCAAAGGCTGCCGCATCGGTTTCGACCTCGGCGCGAGCGATTACAAGGTCTCCGCCGTCATCGATGGCGAAGCCGTTTTCACTGCGGAAACTCCGTGGGATCCGAAAAACCAGAGCAATCCGGAATACCACTATCACCACCTTTCCGCAGCCCTGCATCGCGCCGCCGCGTGCATGCCGCGCGTCGATGCCATTGGCGGCAGCTCCGCAGGCATCATCGTCGATAACGAAATCCGCGTCGCTTCCCTGCTCCGCTCCATCCCGAAAAAACATTTCGCCACCGCCGCCGCGGTTTTCAAACGCATCGCCAAGGAATGGAACGTCCCGCTCGTCACCATGAACGACGGCGATGTCACCGCCCTCGCCGGTGCGATGTCGCTGAAAGAAAAAGGCATGCTCGGAGTCGCCATGGGATCCAGCGAAGCGGTCGGCTTCATGGACAAACGCGGCCGCATCCTCGGCTGGCTCAACGAACTCGCCTTCGCTCCGGTCGACTACAACACCAAAGCCCCGGCCGATGAATGGTCCGGCGACTTCGGGGTCGGCGCCCTCTACTTCTCCCAACAGGCCGTCAACAAACTCCTGCCTGCTGCGAAGATCAAACTTCCCAAAAACATGGGACTGCCCGAGCGCTTGGTCGAGGTCCAGAAACTCATGGCCGCTGGCGACGAACGCGCCGCGAAAATCTACGAAACCATCGGCGTCTATCTCGGCTACACGATCCCGCATTACCTCGATTTCTATGATTTCGATCACATGCTCATCCTCGGTCGCGTCACCACCGGCAAAGGCGGAGACATCGTTCTCACAAAAGCCGCGGAGGTCATGAAACAACACTTCCCGAAATGCGCGGAACAAATTCAAATCCACGTGCCCGATGAGAAGACCCGTCGCGTAGGTCAGGCGGTTGCCGCAGCCAGCCTTCCCAAACTCAAAAAATAACACCATGCAGCTGCATCAATCCACCGCGGAAATTTTCATCCCGGACCAAGCTCCCGTCACGGAGGCCCTGAAACGCATCACCCACCTCGGCATCGGTGCCCACCAGGACGACCTCGAGTTCATGGCCTTTCACGGCATCCTCGAATGTTTTTCCTCCAAGGAAAAATGGTTCGGTGGCGTGACTTGCTCGGACGGAGCAGGCAGCTCCCGCACCGGTCCCTACGCAACTTTCAGCGATGCGGAAATGATGGCGATCCGCCGCCAGGAACAAAACACCGCCGCCGTCATCGGCAACTACGGCGCGATGATCCAGCTCGACTACCCCAGCCGCATCATCAAATCCCCATCCGACACCTCGCTCACGCAAGACCTGTTAGAAATTCTGCGCGCGACCCAACCCGAGGTCGTTTACACCCACAACCCCGCCGACAAACACGATACGCACA
>CBFGOP010000115.1:0-8269 GCA_965650415.1 uncultured Prosthecobacter sp.
GCGAGTTCATCTGCCCACCGAGAGCGATCAAGATCACTCCTTCCGAAATCCCATCCTATGACCCATGGGCGAAAGTGGAGAAACGTCCGTTGGAATTCGATATCGATATGATCCGCTGCATCTACTGCGGCATGTGCGAGGAAGTCTGCCCGGAACAAGCGATCTATCTCCGCAAAGACTATCTCATCACCGGCACCTCGCGTAACCAAATGGTTCACAACAAAAAGAAACTCTACGAAATCGGCGGCGTCCGCGTTGGACTCGTCAACAAGTGGAACGAGTTAAAATAGTCTCTTTTTGATATTTGAAATTTAAAATTTATGGAATCTTACCTCTTCTGGCTCTTTTCCACCATCATGCTCATCGGCGCATGTGCGGTGATCGCATTCCGCAATCCCGTTTCCAGCGCGCTGGCGATGGTGACTTCCTTCGTCGGTCTTGCCGCACTCTTCATCGGGCTTTCCGCGTTCTTCGTCGGAATCATCCAGATCCTCGTCTACTCCGGCGCGATCATGGTGCTGTTCCTTTTTATCATCATGTTGCTCGATCTGAAAGATGAGAAAAAACGTGCGTCTAACGGCGCAGCCCTGTTCGCAGGTATCTCCCTGGTTGTGTTGTTCTTCATCCAACTGGTCGGAGTTCTGGGCAAACCACTTGCGAACCAAACCGCACCAGAACTCAGCAAGGAGACACTCACTGCCGCTGCCGTAAAATTCGACGGAAAAATCGCCGAAACCCTGCAACAAGGTAAACTCCCCGACGTTCACCTGATCGGTCACACGCTTTTCACCGAATACAACCTCCCTCTTCAAATCCTCGGCGTCCTTCTCCTTGTCGCCACAGTCGGCGTGGTCGTGCTATCCAAAAAATCAGCCGGATCTGAAAACACTCCTACTTGAGAGTTGAAACTTGAAAATTGAATTTTATGCCCTCGCTCAACGATTACCTTCTTGTCTCCGGCCTCTTGTTCTCCATCGGTCTCGCCGGCGTGGTACTGCGCCGCAATATCATCGTGGTTTTCATGTGCCTCGAGCTGATGCTCAGCGCAGCCAACCTCACCCTAGTCGCTTTCTCACGTTTCGGTGGGAAGGAAGGCTTGCCTGACTACAACGGCCAGATGTTGGTTTTTTTCGTCATTACGGTTGCCGCAGCGGAAGTCGCAGTCGGCCTTGCCATCATCGTCGCTCTCTACCGCGCAAGACAAACGATCCACACCGATGAACTGGTGGCCCTCAAAGGTTGATACCCACTCATTCGACATCCAACCATCCGCTCCTGTTCAGTCATGCTCATGAGCTCAGAATTTCGCTGAAATATGTGTGCAATGGCTTTCCGATGGGTTTTGCGTGGTAGCCCCTCAGAACCCGATTCAAAAAACGATACATCCTACCCGGATATTGTTAGAAGTCTGGTCACCCAACGTGGTATTCCGGAAGAGCAGATCGAGGCTTTCCTTCATCCCAAACTGCGCGATCTGGCCGATCCTTTTCTGATTCCCGGCATGCAGGCCGCGGTGGACCGAATCTTCCAAGCCATCGATCGACAGGAAAAGTTCTGCATTTATGGCGATTACGATGTCGACGGGGTTTCATCCATCACCCTGATGCGGAAAATTCTCAACGCATACGGCATCAAACCCAAAACCTTCATCCCGCGTCGCGGAGCGGAAGGCTACGGACTGAGCTTCGCCGCGATCGAGCGCTGCATGAATGAAAACGGAAAACCCGATCTGTTGATCTCGGTGGACTGCGGAACGGTTTCCATTGATGAAATCGCCTATCTTAAGAAACAGGGAATCGATGTGGTTGTTGTGGATCACCACGAGCCTCAACCCGATGCCCTGCCGGATTGCTCTGCGATTGTGAATCCGAAATGCGGCTCGGATTTCACCTATCTCTGCGCGGCCGGTGTCGTTTTCAAACTCGGTCATGCCCTGCTCAAAACCCGCCCGACCGATCTCGAACTCAAGGATCTCATCGATCTCGTCGCCGTCGCCACCATTGCCGATATCGTTCCGTTGATCGGAGAAAACCGTATTCTCGTGCGTCACGGTCTCAAGCGCCTGCCGAAATCGCTCAATGCCGGACTGCGTGCCCTTCAACAAATCGCCGGTGTGAAAGATAACCCGAGCTCCATGGATGTCGGTTTTCGCATCAGCCCGCGCATCAACGCTGCAGGTCGGATGGATTTTCCAGAGCATGCGCTCGAAACCCTCAACACCGATTGCGACTTCACCGCTGCCGAGTTCGCCAAGCGTCTTGATGACTACAACCGCCAGCGTCAGGACTTCGAAAAACAGATCCGTGATGAAGCCATCGAGCAGCTCAGTGATGAATTCGATCCCGCACAGGATCCCGTGATCGTCATCGGTTCCCGTACTTGGCATCACGGTGTGGTCGGAATCGTCGCATCGCGCCTGATGAGGAAATATCACAAACCCACGTTCGTCATCGCCATTGATGAGGACGGAATCGGCAAGGGCTCAGGCAGGAGCATCGAGGGAGTTTCGTTGGTCGATGCCATACGCGCATGCAGCGACGAACTTCTGGCAGGAGGTGGGCACGCCATGGCCGCTGGTCTGTCGATCCACGAAGATCAACTCAGCCGTTTCCGTGAAAAATTCGCATCCTATGTGTTGGAAACCACCACCGAGGAAGAACGTGCTCCGCGAATGTTTTACGATGCGGAGATCAAGCTCTCCGAATTGTCGCTCGATTTCCTTGCTAGTTACGAGCTTCTCCAGCCGTTTGGAAACAGCAATCCGCAACCTATCTTTGTCGCTCGCGGAGTGGAGCCGAGCCGCCCACCGTTTCACATGAAAAACCATCACCTGCGTCTCACCCTGCGCCAGGGTTATCACGAACAGGACGCGGTTTATTTTGGCGGCGGCGAGCACGAACTGCCACCCGCTCCATGGGACATCGCTTTCACGATCGACCGCAATACCTTCCGCGGAAAAACCACTTTGCAAATCGTGATTCAGGATCTGGTTTCATCCATGCGCCAGTAGATCCAACATCGACAAGCTCTCCGCTCTCGATTTGAATTCCGTCATGCAATCCATGACTGGCTTCGGCCGCGCAACCCACAGCACCGATCAATGGCTCGCCATTGTCGAGGCCTCTTCCATCAATCGCAAACAGATGGAAATCGTCATCAACCTGCCGCGTGCCCTGCAATGTCTCGAAACCCAGATCCGCCAGATCATTCTCCCGCAAATTTCACGCGGCAGAATCCAGCTGAACATTCGGCTCGAAAAACCCGAAGGCCAACATGCCGCATCCATCCGTATCAACGCAGCCTTGGCCCAAGCATTTGAAAATTCCTTCAAAGATCTCTCATCCACCATCGGTCGGGAAGTCCTACCCAAGTCAGCCGATTTCCTGAAACATCCCGGTATATTCGAATCGGATGACTTCAGCGAAATCGACCCCGAATCCGCATGGCTGGCGATCCAGCCCGCTCTGGAAGGTGCCATCGCCGGTATGAACGACATGAGACAAGCCGAGGGCATCCACCTCAAACAGGATTTTATCGCACGGCTCAACACTCTGCAGAGCCATACGGAAACCATCTCCTCCCTCGCTCCGTTCCGTCCGCAACGCCAGAGAGAACTGTTAGAAAAACGGCTTTCCGAAATCGGATTGGCATTTGATTCGAAGGACGAGCGCCTCAGCAAGGAAATCGCCCTGTTTGCGGACCGCTGCGATATCACCGAGGAACTGACCCGACTTCACTCCCACTACACGAAATTCTCCGATTACCTGAACTCCAACGAACCCACCGGACGCCAGCTCGATTTTCTTTGCCAGGAACTGTTCCGCGAATTCAACACCATCGGCTCCAAAGCCAACGACGCCCAAATCGCCCAAACCGTCGTCGAGGCCAAAACCGAAATCGAAAAAATCCGCGAACAGGTTCAGAATATTGAATAACATCCACTCTTCCTTCGAACTGAAAACTAGCAACCAGCAAACTTCCCCCCCATGTCCCTTCTCCAAGAATCCTCCCTACAAGATCTCCCGCGCGAAAAAATCTACAAATACGGTGCCAATGCCCTGAACAATGCCGAACTCATGGCATTGTTTCTCAGTTCGGGAACGGTTGGTAAAAATGTGATCCAGGTCGCAGATGATTTGCTGAAAAAATATGGCAACCTGCAGGAACTCGGTCGATTGCCCGTGTCCGAATACATGAACAACAAGGGCATCGGACTCGCCAAAGCCTGCAAACTGGCAGCCGCGTTCGAACTCGGAAGCCGGCTTTCCAAGGAGCGCGTCGCTAATATTCCCCTCGATAGCCCCGAACTGATCTACGAATACTTCGCCCACCAGCTCAATAATCTGCCTCACGAAACAGCACTGGTCGTGACGTTGGATACCCGGCTCAACCACACCTCCACCACCACCATTTCCTCGGGGACGGTCAATGAAACCAGCGCCCACCCCAGGGAAATCCTTCGCCCGGTCATTACCCGCAACGCTTACGCCTTCATTCTCATCCACAACCATCCCTCCGGCGATCCCTCACCCAGCCGCGCGGATTACCGGATTACGGAAAATTTGATCAAAGCTGCCGAACTCATGCAGATCCGCCTGGTGGATCACGTCATCATCGGTCGACCCTCCGCCGGACGTGACCCCTATTTTTCCTTTCGTTCTGCCGGAACCATCGCATCTTAGAGCCATCCCATGTTCCGCCTGAAACTTCTCCGCAATCTCAGAACCGCCCTCTGGCTGTTTTGCTTTGCGCTGATTCCGGGCTCGCTACTCGCTCTCTACTGGATCAACAAAACCGGTCTACCAAATTCCTGGCGGGCGGCAATTGAAGAGGAAATTTCAAAACATGGCATCCACGCGGAAATCGGTTCGTTGAGTTACATCCCTCTGCGCGGAATCGTCGCTTCAAATGTTCGCGTTTACGCAGAGAAAAAACGTATTCACGAAATCTCCAAACTTGAACGCATCCAACTCGTCCTTGATCCCTCCAGCTTGGCAAACGGAAAGTTCCGACTGCGCAAAGTGGAGCTCAGGAATGCGGAACTCTCCATCCTTGTTGATCCCAAAGAACCCGCAGGTCAGGCGTTACAGTTCACCGGCATTTACGGCACGGTCCTCATGCCGGATCAGAAACTCATCGAGATACGCAACACCCGGGGAAAAGTCAGCGGTATCGATGTCACCCTGAACGCGAAATTGTTTTCGAAACAAACTTCAGGTGATGGCTCCGGCGATTACGAGGATGATGGAAAGCGTCGCGAAATCATCGCCCTGATCATCCGCGAACTGGATAAATGGAAATTCGAGCCAGAAAGCCCTCCGAAACTGCAGATCGAAATGGAAGGTCGCCTCAAGGACAGAGAGACCATCAAAGGCCGCTTCACCATTCAGGGAAATTCCATCGAGAAAAACGATTACCGCCTCACCCGTTTCAACGGAGAGGGAAATCTCAGCAACCATCTCCTCACCATCACATCCCTTTCCGCTGAAGATCCGCGCGGAAGCATTAGCGGAAATGCCGACTATCATATTTCAAACAAGGAAGGACGGTTCAACTTCGAATCATCGATCGATGTGATCCGTCTTCTCAAAGCATGGTTTCAAGTCCCGGTTCATACCGATGTGCTTATCGGCGGCAGCCAGAAAATTTCCTTCGGAGGAGATTTCACACTGAAAAATCCGTCCAAGCCCGAGGTCAACCTAACAGGCCATGCCCTTTGCAAATCACTGCTTTTCCGCGGTGTATCTTTCGACAGCATCGAAACCTGGTTCTCATGGCGGCAAAACCATCTTTTCCTCAGGGACATCGAGATCACCCGTCCCGATGGCGTGGCCCGTGGAAAATTCATCAAGGAAAATCACCTGATCCGATTCAAACTCAACTCATCGATGCCACTTCACCAATACAAACCCTTTTTCAGAGGAAAACCTCTGGAAACCATCCTTGGAAAATTTTCCGAAACGGAGAAGTCCGAACGCAATCTGGATATCGAGGGTTCGTTCAACACCTTGGACAAACCTGCGTGGTCGGTTGCAGGCAAGGTTGCTCTCAAAAACACCGCATACAACGGTGTCCCTCTCAATGCCACGCAGTGCTCATTCCTGCTCAACCAGCTTGAATTCGACTTCTATGAAGGGAAATTGAATTTCAATTATACCGATTACACCCTTAGAAAAAATTATAACGGACCCGAATCAGGAACAGCTTCGATCGAACGGATCCGCTATGATCGAAAAACCAAAATGGTCAATATCAGTCAGGTCCGTGGTGTGATGTGGGCAGCTCCCATGGTTCGGCTTTTCGCACCGAAAATCGCAGATAATCTGGAAACCTACCGCTTTCAACGCCCCCACACGATCAGTGGCTCGGGACAGGTTGATGTGACTCCGCAAGGACGCACGAATCTTGATGTAACTTTCAGCACCAAAAACAAAGCCGACTACAAATTTCTTGGCAAAGACATCACTCTCAACAAACCCTCCGCCAAGGTTTTGATCAAAAACAAACAGGTTGAAGTGACTGATCTCAACTCCGAGGTTTTTGGAGGAACCGTTCAGGGAAAATTCACCCATCATGCGGATTCGAAACTCACGGGAGATGTCACCTGGAATGAATTGAAAATCGCCGAGCTTACCAGCACCTACGGTTCCGAAATGCAGGGCGGTGGAAAACTCACCGGACGGATGAATTTCAATCTCAGCAAAGGCGATGTATCGACCATGAATGGCGAGGGCCTTGTCGCTCTGAAAGATGGCGCGCTGTTTTCCGTCCCCATATTTGGCCCGCTTTCAACCATTATGTCGGTTGTCGTAAATGACAAACGCCTCGGCCACGAACGCGCGAAAGATGCCTTCTGCACGTTCAGGATCGAGAAAGGGGTTCTCAATACGCGGGATTTCCAAACCCAAACCAGTTCCGTCAAATTCACCGGTGACGGTAGCGTCGATTTATCGAAAAAAACCATCGATTTCACCATCAGGCTCAATGCCCGTGGTCTGTTGATGAGCATCATTACCGCACCGGTCCGACCCTTCATCGGTTTGTTCCAATTCCGTGGTACCGGACCGATGAACAAACCCGAATGGCAAAACGTCCATTTCACTTCCCCTCCGGAGCAGCAGAACAAAATGCTGTTAGAAATTCCGAGAGCCGTCGCTGTTCCGGAATAGTCCTATCTCAAGTAGCCATTGCTTTGCTTTTCGCGACCTATGGTCGTATCCGGACCGTGGCCTGAAAACACACGGGTCAGATCCGGCAACACCAGAAGTTTTTCCCGAATCCCATCAATCAACTGTTCGAAATCGCCACCCGGCAAATCACATCTCCCGACAGATCCAGCAAAGAGAGCGTCACCCACGAATACCACATTCGATTCCTTAAAATAAAACGTAATGCTGTCGGGCGAATGTCCGGGAACATGACTCACGACCACCGTTCCTCCGAATCCATTGACCTCGCCTTCAGCAATCGGCTCATCGACGCGATAGGGTGCCACTTCAGGCATTCCCCAGCTCGTCCCGTAGGTTTCGAGCGTGAGATCTTTCGAGTATGGCGACCATGCGATCACTCTCACTCCCAGCTTCTGCAATTCCGCCACATCCTCGACATGGTCGTAATGCTGATGCGTCAAATACAGCGAATCGATCCGCACTCCTTTGCTCCGCAACCATTCACAAATCCCCTCCGGCGCATCGACCAGATAGTTTCCATCTAAAGTTTCGACGAGATAACCATTTGTCTGCACCATCCCTCCAGTGTATGTGGAAATTTTCATGTCCTCTTATCCAACATATGGACTATTTTTGCAAACTGTGACTTGTTCCATGATCATCCCAATTTTCCGCCATGCGCAAACTCACTCCTGAACTCCTCGACCACCTCCCGCCCGACGATCCGGGGGCACGTCGATCCCGCAACGATCTCCTGCGCATCAATCGCTTCATGGGAAACGAGAACTGGATCATGCGGAATCTCGATCCGAAAACCTCATCCATCAGCGAGCTCGGTGCTGGCGATGGTTCCCTGCTTTCCAAAATCCATGCGAAGCATCCCGAGCTCGCCATCCATGCCTACGATCTCGCGCCTAAACCGGACAAACTCCCGGATTCAATCCAATGGCACCAGGGTGATTTCCTCGAATCCCCCCTCGCCCAAACCGGCGGAACTCTCATCGCCAATCTCATTCTCCATCATTTCACGGACGCACAACTCATCGAACTCGGTGAGAAATTCAAGGAGTTCGACCGCATCATCATCAACGAACCCCTGC
>CBFGOP010000116.1:0-8120 GCA_965650415.1 uncultured Prosthecobacter sp.
ATCCCCGAGCCAAAAGCCGCGCTTCTCGGTGCGTTGGGAGTGTTGTTGCTTCTCCGCCGTCGTCGCTGAAGCGGAGTGCCTGGGAACAGAGCTTTGATATTGCCGGTTTACTGACTCACCGGGCTGCGAAGCCGCAACCACCTTCCGCTCATTCGGCCTCTCTTCAAACTGAAAACCAGCTAGCAGCAAGCTCTTTTTCCGCCTCAGTAAAACCTGTCTATAAAATTAACAGGCTGAGCTCTGTTTTAAATTTGCTGGAGAACTAGGACCGAAATACATTGTAACTACGAATCTAGAAAAATTTCATAAAGCATGATTTCATAAAGCATGAAAATCCCATCTTTAACCTCACAGAGCAGCGCATACCGTATCGGTAAACGCGGTTTCGCCCTGGTTGCGACCGTTTTATTGATGGTGCTGCTCGCTCTCTTGGCGGTTGGCACGCTCTCTTTGTCGTCGGTTACATTACGGTCTGCATCGATGAGCTCTGCTCAAGAAGTGGCTCGCGCGAACGCAAGAATGGCCTTGATGATCGCGATTGGCAGACTGCAAAGCGAGCTTGGTCCGGATCAGAGAATTTCAGCCAACGGTGCGATCCTGGACGAAGACGTCAGCAAGGTAAAACATCCCCATTGGACAGGGGTGTGGAACTCTTGGAAAGCCGGCACCGGTGAGCCCAGCCAACACAGCACCATCACTCCACCCTCCAGCCCCGCAGCAGGCGTCATGTCACCCACTTACGAAACGGGTCGTAACGACTATTTCCGCTCATGGTTGGTTTCGCTGGCCGATACGGACGCAACAAACTGGCGAACTCCGCTCGATCTCGATCTAACAGGTGAATGGATGCCTGTGAGTTCTTCCGAGGCGGTTCGATTGGTTGGAGAGGGATCGCTTGGAAAAGATGCCGCGAGCAGGGACTACGTGAGTGTGGGATTGATCGATGTGAAGGACTCCGAAACGACCACAGGCCGCTATGGCTGGTGGGTAGGTGATGAAAGTCAAAAAGCCCGCATCATGGCCGATTCGTATGTCGGGGGCTCCACGCTAACCGCAGCTCAAAAAATCTTCCGCCAGCAAGCACCGGGCTCGATGGGAAACACCGCTATCTCCGGATTGGAAGATGTCACCGACGACACGCAATTTACCGCCCTGCCATCATTGAAGACGCTGGATTTGGTAAGTGATATCACAGGTCGTCCGTCGCAAAGCAACTTTCACGATGCCACTTTGTTTTCTTATAACGTATTGGCTGATGTGCGTGAGGGCGGATTGAAGCGCGACCTATCAACACTGTTAGAAAGAGCGGTCAATCCTGCTGAGCGTGGAGATGAATTCATGCTCTACAAATTCGGCATCAAGGATGCATGGGCCAATACAGGCAGCTTGCCCAGCACCCCTCAGGAAGCGGTTCCAATTCAGGATCTTGCCGCCTATTACCAGTTGTATGACAAGAGCCGCAAGGGAGGAGTGGACTACACGGGTGGCATCAAGGTGATCAGCCCGAACTATGGAACCAAAACATCCTACACACTGAACAACGATTATACTGGGATGTATCGCCAGCCTGTGCCCGTCAAAGTTCAGTTTGTTCTGACACTGTATGGAGAGGAAATTTCGAACGGTGATAAAACGCTGACTCATAGTTATGACCCGGATGGTGGCGGTCCATTGCCCGCCGTCACGGTTCTGGCAAACCAAAGTATTCCTGCCAGCGATACTCACAAACTGAGATTGGCCGTGATTCCGGTCGTGACATTTTGGAATCCCTACAACGTGCCGATCACCATGCAGAGCGGCGCATCCTGCCAGTCATTTCGGCTTAAAACACCTGCCTTCTATATCCAGTGCGTCAAAAAACGTTCAACTGGAGAAACCTTCACATCCGGCGCGCTGAATCTGACCTTTGCTGCAAAAAGCAGCTCCGTCTCATCGGGAACTGCAGAGGGAAGAACGGATCTGATCAGGCTCAACTTGGGTCAAACGAGCGGTGCGGTCAGTTTCGCCCCCGGGGAGGTGAAAATATTTTCCATGCCTTACACGAGTGCGGGTCAGTTGTACACGGTCACTGGAAATACCAACCACGAGAACAACATCCCGTTCAACAACCTGGAAGCGGCCTCCGGTTGGAATGCCACGGGTCATCTCACCTTCATGCATTCCACTCCGAACGCCGGAAATCGCAACCGACTTACTCCCAATACAAACCTCGCGGCTGGTGAGTGCAATGTCGTTTGGGAAAGGGACCCCGCCTTGCCCACACAAACCCGTTATAGCATCAGCTTGGATGATGGTGATGAATTGACCTTCAATATTTATGCGGTTCCCAGCTCTTCATCGAGCATTCCTGCAGGCGAGAGAAATGCGAAATTCGTCAGCAGGGCCAATTCTCCCAACGGAGCTGCATTTTGCTTCTACATGATCGAGCGGGATATTGCGATCAGCGACTACAGTTACTTGAACCTGCGAAACTACAATCTCGTCTCGCGTTTCGGCGCGAGCACCGATGTCGAGGCGTTCAACCATGACCTGATTCGCCGGGGAATCCCGGAAGGAGAAGGCTCTTATCCGATCGAGACGATTGATGCGGCGGAAGTCATCAATGCGGGTGGTGCGGGCAGCGGAGCAACCGTGCCGCTGATGCAGTTCGCGATGATGGCGGGTAGTGAGGTCAGTGAATCGATTGGTGATTTTGCAGGGCGAAAATTTCCGATGAGGCCTTTCCTTCACTCCAGTGTGCTGAGCTCAACGTTCATCGACGACAATAGCGCCACAGGACCCTACAACCACGGCTGGAACTGGTGGTTTGAAGACATCGGCTCGATTCTTGGTGCCCTTGTCAACAATACCGAAACCGGCAATGGCTATTTCGGCGGAGGTTACACACCTGAGGCGGGGGTGAATCGTGTCATCCAACAGGAAATTCCCGTCGTGCCGCCGATGTCGATAGCGGCGCTGAGTCACGCGCGATTGGGAGGATTCACTCTCGCGAATGAGGCACCGGCTGCACATGGAATGACGGGTGGCGGTCAGCTCGAAACTTATGGTGGCTCCGCTCCAGGCGGTTTGGATAATCCCAGTCCGACACTCGGTTTCCAACGCGTGCATGCCAACGGTCAGGGCGGTCTTTTCCCGCACACACTGCAGGCGATCGGCAACTCTTATGCGCATCCCCACCTGGCACCCAATCGGGCCTACAACGATGACTGGCAAAGAACCTATGATGCCGATGACGGTGTCCGCAAAGTCACTTTCGCGGATCATTCCTATCTGGCAAACAAAGCCCTTTGGGATGAATACTTTTTTTCCTCAATCACGCCACAACCGGACACCATCCCCATTTTTGGCGGAACGAATCGCACGGCATTGGAAGTGGCGCAGAATTTCTTTTTTGCTGATCCCGCCCAGCCCCTGCCAAACCGCCGATTCATACCATACATCAACAATTTCGATTCAGACAAACTTGATGATTTGTTCACCCAATCAAGCGCCTTTCAAGATGGGCTTGCGGACAAGATCGCTGCGCATTTGATGATCGAGGGCGGCTTCAATGTGAATTCAACCTCGGTCTCCGCATGGAAAGTGTTGCTATCTAGCTTGAAAGGAAAACCCGTTGCCTACCTCAATGGTGGTTCTGCTCCGCAAGAAGCATCCACCACAGGAACTCCCGTGGGAGGACTCACGCTGCCGACAAGCGCCCCAACGACAAGCATCAATGATTCGAAATCACCGGCCGAACAATGGCAGGGATGGAGAGAGCTGAGTGATGATGAAGTCGATGAGCTCGCGAACGCTATCGTCAAACAGGTCAAACGGCGCGGACCGTTTCTTTCCCTATCGGAATTCATCAACCGCAGACTCGATGGAACCAATCAGGAGCTGTCGTTGAAAGGAGCGCTCCAAGCGGCTCTGGATGACTCCGAGGTGAGTATTAACGGAAGTTTCTGGAATGATGAGGATCGCAAACTGGACGCAGAGGTCGATGGTCTCGGCTTTGCGTTTGCAGAGGCCGCAAAAGGCCCTGTTGCGTATGGCAGCACCGCATACATCGACCAAGCCGACATTCTGCGCCATATCGGATCCCAATTGACGGCTCGTGGTGATACTTTTGTGATACGTAGTTATGGCGACGCGTTGGACGCAAAGGGAAATGTCGTTGCAAGAGCCTGGTGTGAGGCTATCGTCCAACGGGTGCCTGATTACGTGGATATAGATGATGAGAATCACCTCAAATCCAGCAGTTTGGTGTCGCAGGCAAACCAACAATTCGGACGCCAGTTTGTCATCAGCGGTTTCCGCTGGCTCAATAAAGATGAAATCTAACGAATGCAGATATATGATCAAAGCCATTGAAATCCGAAAGCTCGCTGCGGTCATCGCACTCGTAATCGCCCTGTTTCCGGATACAAGTGCCGCGCAGCAGAAAGGAACCGTCTCACTGCAGTTCGTCACGTTTCCAAAATGGACTACCAGAGAGCCGATAGAAATGGCGATCGGTGATGGGGAGTTCCTGAAACTAACCGTCCCGAGCAACAGTTTTTCCAAACCGCAGCTGGTTCCCAAGCTTTCCGAATGGACTTTTGGCCGGTCAAAAACCGACGAGAATGGAAAGCCCGCATTTGACATCTTCGGGCAGGGCAAACCGCTGGATTCCAATGACCAACTGATCATTCTCATCCGGCTCGGGAAAGAGCCATCGGACGGCTTGAAAGTGATCGCATTGGACAACCGGCGGACTGAGTTTGCTGGAGGTGATTTCTTTTATCTCAATGCCTCGAACTTCGACGTTGGCGGCATCATGGGCGAAACCAAATTCATGCTCAAACCCGCTGGGCAGCAACTTGTAAAGCTATCCCCGAACGACATTCATACCAAAGAGGGGATCAACTTTGTGCACACACAGCTGTATTACCGGGATCAGGAAAAAAGTAATCCTTTCTTCAGCAGTACTTGGCCTGCCAACGCAAAGGCGAGAAGCATGATTTTTTTCTATCACTCGGGCTCCAACAGCCGTATCCGCATGCATACGATCCAGAGCTATCTGGCCCGTTGAGATTGGGTATGTGCGTGTCCCATAAGTGAGGGCTGATGAACCTGTTTTCTTGGGTAAAACGAGATGATATCAGTTTGGTTTGGTGGTGTTCGCGGGCGGGCGCTGATCTCGGAAAAGAAAAATTACAGGCACGCGTTCACCCGTATCGATGATGAAGCCTAGATTCTTACTGTTTGCGTCATACCACCACGATTTTTTCATGACGGGTTGGAACGGGCCTTCGCCATTGGGTTGGTATATGAATTGGGCTTTGTAATAGCCGTTTGACTTCAAGGGGGGTTTGCTAACCACCTTCGCACCCGTTGGGACTTTTACGGGTTGATCACCCAGTCTGGCTTCGATCGGATGTTTGGAAAGATTGATCCATAAGGTCTCACCCAGCTTGAGCTGGTTGTCACCGACATCAATCGGCTGGAAGCGCACGGGAAAGACCTTGTTTGTAGGGTCGCTCAAGACAATGAGATAGAGGTCTCTCAAATTGGCAGGAACGCTGATTTTGGGTGCGGCAGATGGAAAATCTTGCGGTTCCAGCACGGGGTTCGGTGTCATGCCAACCGTTATATCGCCCTCCGGCAATTCGATAGGGTCGGAGAAATTCATGCTCGTAAGCTGAATTTTCTGAGACGCAGACCCATTAAAAAACTCCGCTTCAGCGGGAGCATCTGCGGTGCGTTGCAGAAAAATTACCCTGCAAGTGCGCGGAGGTTTTTCTTCTTGGGAAAAAGAGATGAAGCAAGTGAGACAGAAAATGAGTGCGGTGAGAATTTTCATGGGCAACTTAGTTAACGCTGGTCTTTAAAGCTAAAAATTTTTGGAGTTCCAGCATCGGTATCAACCATGAAGCCGAGATTTCTGCAAGACGAGTCAAACCACCAGGATTTTGTCATGACAGGCATATGCTTTTCCGAATCCGGAGGTTGATAATGGAATATGGCCTTGTAGTAACCATTGCCGGAGCGAGGCGCTTTCGAAACGATAGTTTCGTTTTCACCGATGCTGATGGATTGATCGCCAAGTTCGCCGGTGATCCGGTTTTTGGATAAATTGATCCATAAGGTTTCGCCCGGCATAAGTTTGTTTTCGGCGATATCGTAAGGCATCAAACGAACAGGCAATACGGTATTCTCGGCATCATTCAGAACGACAAGATACATGTCTTTGATGGATGAGCTGATTCTGACATTTGGAGCGCCTTCGGGCAGGTCTTTGGCCTCAGTCACTGGCTTGGCTGTTAAACTGAGAACCAGATCACCCTCGGAAAGGTGTATGACTTCCGAAAAGTTCATGCTGGACAGCTCAATTTTGTGAGAGCTTTTGCCATCAAATAGATAAACCTCGTTCAGAGTGTCATTTTCACGCTGAGGAAAAATCAACCGACATGTCCGCTTTGATTTCTCAACCTCAGCCAAGCTGGGAACGCACATCCAGACTGAAGCCATGAGAATCAAAAATTTCATATGTAGGTGATATATAACAAAAAATGTATGCCATGCAAAGCTCACACTTCATTCGCATTAAGCCAGCGGAAGCGGGAAATTTCATAACGACGGCCGTATGTTACGTTTTGCTGTTCGGCCGGAGGATTGATGCTGTCTGCGGAGTCGGTTGTGTCAACAAAGTCACGGCTGCGGCGAACGGTTGCTTCACACCAGACGCGTGCGACTACATTGCCGTTTACATCACGGCTGTCTCCATAGGCACGGATCGTAAAGGTGTCGTCTCGAGCGGAGAGGATGGGCGCCAGCGGGCGCAGGATATCGGCTTGCCGTATCCAACCCGGTAAGCCGAAGGTATCATGACCGACAGCCGCCTCAGGAAAGGCGTAATCCGCGCCGTCAAGCTTGCTGTCGCTCGAAGACATGGTCGCACTCGCATAGCTGGTATTTTTGAGAGGTGCGTTCGGATTTGCCGTCAGACTGTTCAATGCGGTTTGGATGGTGCCTGCGAGAGCCAGATCATCGTCGTCACTCAGTTGACGGTTTACAAATTCTGACAGCGAGAGGAAAGGGCCGCGCAGGCGAACTTGTTCGACGATTTTTTCAGCAAGTTCGTCCAGTTGGGCGTCTGTTAGTTTTCGGTAGCCGGTATACTGGGAGCTGTTTGAGAAAGAGCCGCTCATGCCACTGTCCTCGCTCGCCTCTATATCGGAGGCAACCGTGTAACGTGTTACAGCATGGTCTTCTTCATTTGCGGAAAGTGCCATACCGCTGGCGGTATGATGGGGAACCTTTTTGTTGCGTGCGTGTCCCAACAGGGCGCGCCAGGCCTTCACCGATGTGGAGTTGACGTTGAACATCCCATCAACCTCGAAACGTGAAGCCACTTTTTGCCAGCCATCGGAACTGTTGATGATCTGACCGATGCGTGTGGTGGCATCCGCATCGCTGATGCCGCTGTCTTCAGAAATGGGCCGGTAAGCACGGTTCACCAATTTGTGTTCTCCTTTAAGAAACTCACGGTAGACGACGTCGATGGTTTTGGAGGTATTGCTGCCAAAATTCTGTGGTTCTGGAGCAATCGATGAGAAAAACCAGTCGTCAAACAACAGGTGGTTCGCGCAATACGCATCGTCGTGCTGAAAATTCAAATCTGCTGTGACTGCGTCGGCTCGGATCACGTTATCCTGAGGAATCATTGGGACTGCATCGCTGTTTCCAATGATGTTGTATTGGAATGGAGGCAATTGGTTGTGCGCACGAAGATCCCAGCCTTGCAATTCTACGAGAGAAGCAATCGGCCTCAGAGGTAGCTCGCTTAGAACCAGTCGTGAAAGCCCTTTGCTTGAGTTGTTGCCGGAGAGAATATAGCCGACGCTGCCATCGTCTGGCAATGTGGGGCTGCCTCCCAATTGGTGTCCAAAATAGAGAAAATCAAATGCGCCGTTTGCCGGGTGATTTGTTGGTTTCGACTCGGAAGTAGTCAGCACGCTTGTCACCAGAGGACTGTTTTGCAATAGGCCTTTGGTGGGACGATTGGCTTGATTTCCAACTCCAGAGCCAATTGTCAGTCTAGGCCCAAATACTATCGAAAATGCAGGAGTCCATGGTTCGGCGCCGGCATCGGGGTT
>CBFGOP010000117.1:0-8052 GCA_965650415.1 uncultured Prosthecobacter sp.
GCCCAAATACTATCGAAAATGCAGGAGTCCATGGTTCGGCGCCGGCATCGGGGTTGATTTGTGTCATTGTGAAAGCAGGCAGATCGGTAGGTTGGCTCCAGTAGGCTTGAGAGTAGTCAAGGCTGGTGAGTGTTGTGTAGGTTGTGTAAACGTCGCCTACGTAACGATTCGGATTTCCCGGAGGCAGCCAACTTCCAACATCCATCCTGATACCAGGACCTTGATACTTGGGATCTGTTGTCAATTGGATCTTGTTGTCAAAACGCATGGCGAACCTGATTTTATCGTTGATCCTGAAGCCTGCTGCGCTCGTGTCATTGAGTATGGCCACCGGAGCCGTAACAGGTGGTGTGCCTGTTGTTCCCAGTCTCACAAAGCCATAAGCGTTGGTTCCATCATAACCCTCTTTGAGCACACCCATGATGCCGGTGTTACCTGTAGCCGTATCTGATGCCAAGCTGTATACCTTGCTTTCGCCCGGAGCCAGAGTGATATTGGCTGGCAATCCTGCACCCTGGCCATTTGTTTGCTCCCATGATTGAGCATAATTATTTGGAAGGCTGCTGTCGTATCCGGGTTGTTCGTTCAGATCATATAGACTGCCCGTGATGTAACGTCTATAACTGCTCACGGCTGGCACAGTGCCTTCTTTGTAAATCGCAATTGCGACAGGGGGTGCTTTTTGCATAACAATCGCGTAGTTGTCCGGAATTTGGATCGCCACATTGTAGGGATTCCAGAGCGTGTACACCGGAGTCACGGATAGGAAGATATCGTAGGTGGTTGTCGGCAGCGCCGGGTTTCTTGGTTTCGACCGGAATCTGAATATCCATTGCACACGTGCTAATACAGGCGCTTTGCGTACGGTGTGCAAATGGTTGAAAAGGTCTGTGGCGTTAACGTTTCCCGTAGACGGACCAAACCGCTGCCTGTTGATTTTTGCCCATTTCAGAGGAGTGCTGGCGACACCGGTGGATGAGTTGTAGGTAATCGTTTTGTAGCTTGTCGCGTAATCGATCAATGCATTCCATGAACTGACTGCACCGTGTCTTTCAGCAGGCTTGATTGCTCCTGGCGAGGGGCCTGGGTATCCGCTCCAAGGGTAGAAAATGGATTGTGCGGCAGTGGGTGCGGTAGTGGTTGCTTTGGTGACGAGTGTCGTGGATCCAGTGCCAGTCTGAGGGAGAATCCTGAACAACGGGAGATTCGTAGAAGGAAGATTACTCCATCTTTCTGTTAGAATCGACATATCCTTGCGCCAACCGCCGGTGGCGGAGTTGGTAAGCAAACCGACGGAGGTCACAGACATGTCGTGGAAGTTTTGCTGGGGATTGATGGAGGCGTCGGTCGCGAGAAGTTGGGTGGTGTCCAAACTGACGGCCATGCTTACGGGTTTGGCATCGGATGAATCCGGTATATAACTCTCCGGATCGTCGAGAATGTTTTCCAAACCGAAAGGCTCGGGGTCGGGCACCGCGTGTGATTTTGCGAGGTCGGACCAACCCACAGCGGTCGTGTTACTGGGTTCATAGGGAGTGGTGAGTCGCGCTTTCTGGTTTTCTGGGCTGACCCACCATGCGTATGCACCTTTATTGTCTTCAAGAAGCTGGGGTTTGACGTGGACTTGACCCGTATTGGAGCCAAGTGAACCTTCGCCTAGAAGCGGGACAGTAACTGATGATGCGGATGTGGAGACGAGTTCGGTTGGTGGAACTGCCAGAGGCGCGCCGCCTGCTTCGGCTCCCGATACGAGCCAGGTGATAAAGCGCCCGCTCTGATCTTTGCCTTTGGTTTTCACGGTGTAATCCGGCTTGATGGGGCGTCCGGTGGAATCGTGGTTCGTGCCTTCCCAGCTTTTCCACACACCCGTCACCCGCGGTGCGTTGTCCTCGATGATATCCGCAGGGGCGGTGATCCGGGTATCCGGGCCGGTGTGTTCCTGAAGCTGGCCGATCGCGATCATGAGTGCCATCCGGGCGTTGGCGCGCGCTTCACCGAGTGCAGCATCATGATTCGTGCTACGGACTGCGATGGTGGAGAGACTGAGGGTGCCAATGGTCAGGATTCCCAAGAGCACCATCATGAGAATGGTCGCAATCAGGGCAAAGCCGAGTTTTTGGTGAGGAATAAGTTTTTTCATGAGAAAAAAAACTAATCCGTATATACCCTGTAAGCACGGGGGCTGTCTAAGTAAAATTCCACAAACAGCACCGCCTTCCTGAGTTATTTCTGGGCAGGATTGAGCCCGATGCGAGACCCAGCATGGTCCAGCTCAAATCAAATGCGCGAGTGGACTCGCGCGGTCCGAAAAGCTGAGTTTATTGGCCTGGAGGCCTTGCGATCAGAGTGGCGTTGCCGTCTTTGGGAGCGGTGGAAGGAGAGGACTTGAGTTGGTCATCCTGAGGCAGATTGAGCATATCGCTCGGTGCGCGGAGGCCGCTCGATGGATTGATAGTCCGATTACCCGTTATGGATGGCTTGTCGGACGCAGGACCACGGGTGGTTTGATTGGGAGTCTGAGACTGCTTCGGCAATTTGAAATTCGGATCCAGGAAAGCCGCATAGATCGGCGGCTCTTCCTCAAGAGCGCAGGAGGCAAAAACAAGCGCGAACAATGACAGTGCGAACAATTTCACAGCAGATCTATCGGGTTTCGATTGGAGGAACCGGGCTGAGGGTTTTTGGTCCGGTGTAAAGGGTGAGTGGGCGGTAGAGGCGGTTGTCGCGCAGCTGTTCGAGCACGTGGGCGGTCCAGCCGGAAGTGCGGGAAATCGCGAAGATCGGGGTGAAAAGATCGGTCGGGATACCAAGTGAGTAATAAACCGTGGCGGAGTAGAAATCCACGTTGGCTTCGAGGCCCTTGCGCTCGCGCATGATTTCGGCGATCCGCTCGGACATTTTGATCCATTTCGGCTCGCCGAGTTCTTCGGTCAGTTGGATGGCAAGACGGCGGAGGTGGGGAGCGCGGGGGTCAAGCACTTTGTAAACCCGGTGACCGATGCCCATGATTTTTTCCTTACGCTCCAGTTTTCCTTCGACGAAGGCATCGACCTTATCGAGATCGCCAATGTCCTGGAGCATGTGGATCACGCCCTCATTGGCACCGCCGTGGAGAGGGCCTTTGAGGGTTCCGATGGCCGCGGTGATGGCCGAATACATGTCGGACAGGGTGGCAACCGTGACGCGTGCGGAGAACGTCGAGGCGTTCATGCCGTGGTCGGCATGGAGAATGAGTGCCACATCGAGGATGCGGGCGGCCTTGTCGCTGGGCACTTCGCCGTTGATGAGATAGAGGAAATGCTGAGCCTCGGTGAGGTCGGTGCGGATGGGAGGAAGTTCGAGGCCGTTGCGGAAGCGGTGATAAGCGGCGACGATGGTCGAGGATTTCGCGCAGAGGGAGAGGGCAATGGCCGAGTTCGCCAACATGTCGGGCTCGCCGATGTTCGCACGTTTGTCGTAGAGGCCGAGCATGGAGACTGCGGTGCGGAGCACGTCCATAGGGGAGGCATCTTTGGGCGCGGTTTTCAGGAAATCGATGACGCCAGCTGGGAGATCGCGGTCATTGCGCAGTTTCGCGGAAAAACCGGCAAGTTCCTCACGGTTCGGCAGGCGATTGTGGTGGAGTAGATAAATGACTTCTTCGTAGCAGCAGCTTTCGACCAGATCATCGATGTGATAACCGACGTAGCTCAGTTCACCGATATTTCCGATGACGTTGCTAAGCGAGGATTCGTTGGCGATGACCCCTTCTAGGCCGCGTGCGTATTCTGACATAATGAGATGGGTTGATTTTGACTGGAGGGAAAAAAGCGTTTTGTCGGTGATGGTGCAAGGGATAAACGAAAACAAAAAGCGACTTTGGAACCAAAAACCGCGGTTGGAACCGAGTTCTGTGGTTTTCCGCGTTCAGCGCTGCTGGATCTGTGTGATAGCCCGCTCCGCGAGAACGCGGATTTCCGGGTCTGTCTGTTTTTGCTGCTGGCGCAGGGCTTCAAGGCTGTTTTTCGTGCCGATACGGCCCAAGGTTTTGATGATGGCTCGTTGCAGCGGGAGAGGGGACGTGTTGAGTTTTTTCAGCAATTCGGGTTCTACCGCAGGACCGAATTTCACCAGATCATCATCCCAAAGAACCGGATTCGCTTCCCAGAACTGCATCAGAGTCGGAATGGCCTCGGGTTTTCTCTGATCGGAGACAAGTTTGACCAGGTGTTCCGGTGGAGAAGTCCCAAATGCCGCGTAATCGCTCAAAATCTCCAACCCTCTGTCCGAAATCTCATCGAGGTTGTCCGACCATTTCAACAGGGCGCGAGCCAGAGAGTCGTGAAAGGTGACACCGGGTTTGTTGAGGAGCTCGCCCAGAGCCCGGCCGATGTCGCTTCGCAGGACTTTTGCCTCTGCCTGGGCGAGCCTTTCGACGGCTTTTTGAATCCTGCCGATATCGATGCTCTGGAGCTCCTGCAGGTTCAGTTCGTAGAATGCCGAGTGGGTTTGATCACTGAGTTTATCATCGGTTTCACCGACGAATTTCTCGTTATCTACCTTCACCACAATCAGGTTGATTTCGGGATGGGTTTCGGTGATCTCACCCAGTTTTCCTGCCACTCGGGCAACCTGCTCGATGTCCATTTCGACTTCTGTTAGAACCATCAGGTAGTCATTGAGATCCCGGGGGAAAGGGTGAGACGTCACGCCAGCGAGGGTTTCACGAATGAGATAGTCTCTGGCGTTGAGTTTGTTGCGCCCGAGCATTCCCGTGAGGTAAACGCCGTAAGCTTGCTTGTCGATATTGCTGGCAATGAGGCGTTTTTGCTCCGTTTCCAGCGGGCGGGTCATGAAACGTTCGCGCAGCAGCTGGATCGGATCGGCTGGATCGGATTCGATCTCTTGTTGCGGGATTTGTGAGCCGGCGTTTGCTTGGTTGGCTTGCGGCTTTGAGGGTTTTTCCTTGAGGAAAACAGGGATGGAAACCACGCCTGCCGCAAGGATCAGTCCGATAAATCCGGCGATGAATCTACGATTCCGATTGGCATAAATCAGCAGGCCAATCCCCAGCAACGAGGTGAACCCGGCGACGATCAGTTGTTTATCGAGAGGCATTCCTCCAAGCAAAGAACTGGGTTTGATGCTGAGCAGCAAAATCAACGCTCCGAAAATCATAATTCCCACGCCGCAGGCTCCGGCGATGAGTTGTAAAGGGGATGCAGGCTCGAGAACCTCCGGGCGTTTGATGTCGCCGTAATTGATGCTTTGAAAGCCCTTGGGCATTTCGATGGAAGTCAGAGGCGCACGGCGGAACGCGTTCGTATCCCGTTTCTCGCCCGGATAAGACTTTTTCGAATGGATGACGGTTTCGTCGTTGACGGGAAATTGGGAGTCGCAGCCGCCACATTCCACCACGCGCCCCATCAGATCCTGGGATACGGAAAAACGGGCGCGACATTCCGGACAGCGAATGTCGATCGTATCTGGCTGACTCGAATTTTCTTCCATGAGATGACAAATTGAAGCAGGCGAGCGGAGATTGCAACCCTGCGGAACGCCGCGCATCAAATTCCGGGATAAAAATGACTCGTCACGGCCAGCCGCATGGTTTGAAACTGTGCCAGTGATTCACCCCACCGCCATCATTTCACCAAAGGCCGAACTTGGAAAAAACGTCCGGATCGGCCCCTATTGCGTCATCGGAGCCAACGTAACCCTCGGTGACGACTGTGTCCTTCACAGCCATGTGGTTCTGGAGGGAGTTTCAACATTCGGGCGAGGAAATGAGTTTTTCCCCTTCGCCATGGTCGGTGGCAAAACCCAGGATTTGAAATACATCGGCGAGCCGACTGCGCTGGAGGTCGGAGATTTCAACGTCTTTCGTGAGAACTGCACCGTGCATCGCGGAACCCATGAAGAGCTGCCGACGCGGATCGGGTCGCACAATCTCTTTCTCTGCTATTCCCACATCGCGCACGATTGCCAGCTCGGGGATCGGATTATTTTATCAAACAACGGCAGCCTTGCCGGGCATGTCACGGTGGAGGATCACGCGATTGTGTCGGGCCTCGCTGCGGTTCACCAGTTCTGCCGGATCGGCAGGCACGCGATCATCGGCGGCTGCGCGAAAGTGATTCAGGATGTCCCGCCTTACATGATTATCGACGGCCATCCCGCCACCACCCGTGGCCTCAATCTGGTCGGCCTGCAGCGTCGTGGTTTTTCCGAAGACGACATCCGCGATCTGAAATCGGCTTACAAAAAGTTGTTCCTCAAAAAAGATCAGAACCTTGCCAACAGCCTCAGTTCCCTGAAAGCCACCGCTGCGGCCTCGAATCCCCATGTCGAGCATCTCATTCATTTCGTGGAGAACTCACAGCGCGGCGTGGCGAGGTGAACAACTCAAGGCTCCTCCCATTTCTCCCCGCTGTGTTCGGCGGACTTGGGCTCCAGGTGCGAAATGACACGTCCATCCGGATGCAGCATGGCGGCGACGCTGGATTCGATCTCCGTTGCCACGTGGTGCGCTTTTTTCACCGTCTCTTCGTCATCCACCACCAGATGGAATTCCACCCAATGCGTGTGTCCGGAATAACGGTAGCGGAAATTGTGGTAGGAGATGCCGCGTTGTGCGGCTTCCTGATCTAACAACTCACGAATTTTTCCTTCCATGACCGGATTCACCTCATCGAGAAGACCGCTCATGCTTTCACGGAAAAGTTTGTAACCCATTCTTAAAATATTGAGCGCTGCGAGGATGGCGGCGATGGGATCCCACCAGACCCAATCGGTGATGAAATAAAGTGCCAGCGCAATCAACACGGCCGCGCTGGACCAGACATCAGTGAGAACGTGCTCGCCATTGGCGCGAAGGAGAGGCGAGTGGCTGCGTTTACCTGCGGAAATGAGAGTGCAGCCGAGAACGAGATTGATCAGCGCCGCACCGGCGGTGATCGCAAGTCCCAGTTGCAGATGGTCGATGTTGACCCCGTAGATGAACTGGCAGATCGCCTGGTAAAGAATCAAACAGGCGGCGACGGAAATCATCACGCCCTCGAAGCCGGCGGAGATGAAGGCGATTTTTCCGTGCCCGAAATGATGGCTGTCATCGGCGGGTTTGTGGGCGAGTCGAAGCGCGTAGCTCGCGAAACAAACGACAAAGATGTGCACCACGGATTCCGCCGCATCGGAATAAATCGCCGATGAACCGGTGATGACGGCTGCAAAAACTTTGGCGATGAGAATCACGACCGCTGCAATCAGCGAGAGATTCATCAAACGTTTTTGTTGAGCAAAACTCGCCATAAACTGAGCGTGTCTGGATGTGGAAAATGGCTATTGAGCTGGCTCGATCGACTCGGCACCCGAATCCTCGAAATCCATTTCACGCACGCGTTTCTGTTCGCGCATGGTTTCGACTTTTTTCCGCAGAGCCTCGCGAAGTTCGATCGCATCGCTGACGGCATGGATGTCGATGCTGGGGAGGGTCCGGTCCGAGGTTTCGATATGGATCGTGCCAAGGCCGATCAGCCGCATCCACCAGCGGCGTTCGACGAGGATGTCTTTTACGCGGTAAAGCTCCACCTCATCGATGTGCTGGTTGAAAATTCCGGTGGTGATGCGGAGGCGTTCGGTGGTGAGTTCGTACACGTTGCAGCGGATGATGAGGTATCTGGAAATCATCCAGATCAGCGGAATGACCAAGCCTGCGAAAGCCAGCGGGAAAAAGATCCCTCCTGTTGAAATGCCTGCTGCGAGAACCAATGCACCCAGATAATGCCAGAGATTCAGCCATTGCGAAGAAGTGCCTTTCCAGAAAGTCGATTCTGTAGATTCAGTCATGTGCGAACCTTTAACAGGAAATCCGTCGGTGGGAATATGAAATGCGGTGGATGGGGAGCCCGAGAGACGTCTTGCACCCCTACAGGGTGCGTATTTTGTGGGAGAATTGTTTCCCGGGGTCGGCGACCCAGGGCTAATGTTTTCGATCCCGCTGGGATCGGTGGTAATCAGGATCCCGAGGGGATCACAGAGATTAGCTCGGGGTCATGGACCCCGAGATCCATCGCA
>CBFGOP010000118.1:0-7852 GCA_965650415.1 uncultured Prosthecobacter sp.
TCGTCGCCGAGCTCTTCCTCGATGCGGAGGAGTTGGTTGTATTTTGCAATACGGTCCGAGCGCGACATGGAGCCGGTCTTGATCTGGCCGCAGTTGGTGGCGACGGCGAGGTCGGCGATGGTGCTGTCCTCGGTTTCACCGGAGCGGTGGGAGAGGACGGCGGTGTAGCCGTTTTCTTTGGCAAGCTCGACGGCGTCGAAGGTTTCGGTGAGGGAACCGATTTGGTTCACTTTGACGAGGATGGAGTTTGCCACGCCTTGGTCGATACCTTTTTGGAGGAACTTGGAGTTGGTGACGAAAAGGTCATCGCCGACGAGCTGGGTGTGTTTGCCGAGTTTGTCGGTGAGGACTTTCCAGCCGGCCCAGTCGTTTTCATCACAACCGTCTTCGATGGAGATGATCGGATATTTCTTCTGAAGCTTCGCGTAGTATGCGACGAGTTCCTCGGCGGATTTGATGGACTTGTCAGACTTCTTGAAGACGTATTTCTTTTTCTTCTTGTCGAAGAATTCGGAGGAGGCGACGTCGAGGGCGATGGCGATGTCGTCTCCGACCTTGTAGCCGGCTTTCTCGATCGCTTTGCAGATCGTGGCGAGTGCTTCGTCGGCATCTTTGAGAACCGGAGCGAAACCACCTTCGTCACCGACGGCGGTGGAGAGACCGCGATCGTGCAGGATTTTTTTCAGCGAGTGGAACACTTCGGCTCCGTAGCGAACGGCTTCGGAGAAAGTTGGTGCGCCGACAGGCATGATCATGAATTCCTGGAAGTCGATCGGTGCGTCGGAGTGGGCGCCGCCGTTGATGATGTTCATCATCGGGACAGGAAGGGTTTTGGCGTTTGGTCCGCCGAGGTATTTGTAAAGCGGGAGACCGAGTTGGGCTGCTGCGGCTTTGGCGACGGCGAGAGAAACGCCGAGCACGGCATTGGCACCGAGTTTCTTTTTGTTCGCAGTGCCGTCGAGTTCGTTCATGGCTGCGTCGATCGCAGCTTGTTCGGTGGCGTCGAAGCCGAGGATTTCTCCGGCGATGGTTTCATTGACGGCTTGGACGGCTTTCAGAACGCCTTTTCCGAGGTAACGGTTTTTGTCGCCGTCACGGAGTTCGTGCGCTTCATGTTCACCGGTTGATGCGCCGGAAGGAACGGCTGCGCGTCCAACGGCTCCGCCCTCGAGGAAGACGTCAACCTCGACGGTTGGATTGCCGCGTGAGTCGATGACCTCGCGGCCCCTGATTTCTACGATTGTGGTAAGATCCATGGTATTGTTTTGATTTGGAAAATGAGATTCCTCACGCGTGATAAGCGGAGATCGACTGGATCGTCAATGTTTGCATCTGCTCGGTTTCAAGATCGCGGATTTTCGCGGTGCTGCCGACCGAGAGTCCCATGAGGGCTTTTCCGACTTCAGAGAGGTATGAGACTTCTTTTTTCTCCGGGTTGGAATCCCATGCGCCGAGGACGGTGATGGTTTGTTGGGTGCCTTTGTCGTCGATGAGGGTGATGACCGTGCCGATGTTGACGGTTTTGGTATCGGCTCCTTTGAAATCCGTACCGCGGGCGTTGGCGATCTCGCGCTCGAGTGCGGTGCGGCGGTGATTGAGGTATTTTTCAA
This sequence comes from uncultured Prosthecobacter sp., assembly GCA_965650415.1. Lineage (GTDB taxonomy): Bacteria > Verrucomicrobiota > Verrucomicrobiia > Verrucomicrobiales > Akkermansiaceae > Luteolibacter. Next base: position 1,611 of record CBFGOP010000118.1, read on the forward strand.
GGTCCTTTGCGGACTTGTATTCGAAGTTTTCACGAAGGTCGCCGTATGATTTGGCGATTTTGACGTCCTCGCGGTTTTGCGGGATTTTAACGCGAATGAGTTCCTCGAGTTCTTGTTTCTTTTTCTCCAGAGACTCCCATGAAACGAGCAGGGGTTCCTCGCGTTTGGCTGCGTTCTGGCCGGAAACGAGTTCCACGGTTTCGGGTCGGACCTTAATGATGCGGGCCATGAGGGATTTTTTCTCAAGATCGCCGAAGACCGGGCAGTCGAGCAAACGACGGGCGAAGTTTTTCGCTTCGTTGAGATCCATGTTCTCGACGAGGTCGGAGAGCAGGGATTTGTCGTCGTTGAGGAGGGTCTGGAGGCGTGAGGTCTTGCGAGGACCATCGGACAGGTGGTCGTTTTCGAGAAGGTTCAGAATGGAGGCTCCGACATCGGCTCCGAAGACGGATTCGGCTGAACCTTTGCGTTCGCGACAAACCCAGATCAGGGCGTCAGGTCCGAGGGCGCGCCGGGCCAGAGCGGAGCCGAGGTGATCCATGAGTTTGGACATGCCGTTGTTGTCGGCGAGAATACGGGCGATTTCTGTGACTCCGCGGGCACCGACTTGGTCGAAGACGGTAACGATTTTATCGATCCATTCATTTCCGAAAGCGGACTGGAAGGCTTCGAAAACGGCGCGTTGGCGGCCTGAAGGCAGGGCGACGAGTTCGTCAGCGAGTTTGTCGAGATTGGAGCCGGCGACGAGGTCGCTGAGTCGGACGGCGGCTGGATCGAGTTCGAGGGTGGTGTTGCTGCTGATGACTTCGTCACGGGCTGAGACGAGTTGCAGGGCTTGGCCGAGTTGGACGCGGGCTGCTTTTTTAGCGCCTTCGTCGATATCGGCGAGCAGGCGTTTGAGGGATTCGGTATCGTTATCGAAAGCGCCAATGTCGGCAGCGATGGCCTCAAGGGCTTTGATCATGCCTTTAATATCGCGAGCTGCTTCGAAATCAGCTACCAAGGCTGCGGCTGGCGTGATGCCGGAATCGCGAAGAATGATGGCCTCGGTTCGTTTGGTTGGAACGACGGCTTTGCGGCTTTCCTTTACGGCCTTCTTGGTGGCGTCCCACCATTTTTTGTAATCTTTGGCCGGGATCACGGCACCACTGACGAGTTGTTCAATGGCATCGCCGGTGATGGAACCACCGTGGCTTTCCAGAATGTGCACGACGAGGGCGACGCTGTCTTTTTTGGCAAGTTCGCGGAGAAGTTCGATTTGCTCGATTTTCACTGCGCGGAAGTCATCGGCAGGAATCCATTCGGTTTTCTGCATGGCGAATTGGAGATCCATTTCCTGTCCGCTGGAGTTTTGGAAATCGACGGTGATTTTTTTGGATCCGAAGTCCCAATCGACGATTTTTCCTGCGCCGAAGGATTTATGGAGGCAGAAGTTGCCGGGTGCGAGTTGGGATAGCCGATTTCCGACTGCTTCAGGTAATTTTCCGGCTTTTACTAATTTCTCAACATCTGGATGCATACGCACAGCTTGGAAAGCCCGATTGGGAAAGGCAAGGAGGGAAACTTTAAATTTCAAACTTTAAACTCCGAGGAAGATGAGGGTGCAGACTTCAGTTTCGCATTTCATCAAACCAATCTGGCCGCGAGGAGTTCGCGCTGGAAAATGAGTTCTTTGGGGAGGTGGTCGTAGAGGTCGATGAACAGCTCGCTTTGGGAAACGAGTTCGGCGCGCCACTCGTTACGGTCGAATTTCATGGCCTTGTCGAAATCTTCGGCGGTGAAATTTTCCAGGCCCTCGGTATTGAAGTGTTCGTAGTCCGGGATCCAGCCGATCTGGGTTTCGTGGCCAGCGGTACCGCCTTTGCAGCGTTTGACGATCCATTCCAGCACCCGCATGTTTTCGCCGAAGCCCGGCCACATGAATTTTCCCTCGGGAGTTTTGCGGAACCAGTTGACGTGGAAGAAACGCGGTAGATGGATCAAGTAACGCTGCATTTCAAGCCAATGGCCGAAGTAGGCCCCCATATTATAACCGCAGAAAGGTAACATCGCCATGGGGTCACGACGAACCTTTCCGATGGTTCCGGCGGCTGCCGCGGTCATTTCCGAACCCATGGTTGCTCCCACATAAACACCGTGGCTCCAGTTGAATGCCTGATAAACCAATGGCATGGTCGTGGCGCGTCGGCCTCCGAAGATGATGCCATCGATGGGAACTCCATCAGGATTCTGCCAATTGGGATCGATTGTAGGGCATTGCACAGCGGGCGCGGTGAAACGAGCGTTGGCGTGGGCGGCGACTCTTCCGCAATCGGGAGTCCAATCCTGGCCTGTCCAATCGATGAGGTGTGAGGGAGGTTTTTTGGTAAGGCCTTCCCACCAGACATCGCCATCATCGGTTAGAGCGACGTTGGTGAAAATGGTGTTTTCCGTCATCGATTGCATGGCGATGGGATTGGTTTCCCATGATGTGCCGGGAGCGACGCCGAAAAAACCGGTTTCCGGGTTGATTGCATGGAGTTTTCCGTCCTGGTGTGGCCATAGCCAGGCGATGTCGTCACCGACGATGGAGGTTTTCCAGCCTCTATCGGTGTAAGGTTTGGGCGGCACCATCATTGCGAGATTGGTTTTTCCGCATGCGGATGGAAACGCCGCGGTGACGTAGGTGATCGAACCATCGGGAGCGTGGAGGCCGAGGATGAGCATGTGTTCCGCCATCCAACGATGCTCACGGGCGATGTTGGAAGCAATGCGCAGGGCAAGGCATTTTTTCCCTAACAGGGCGTTACCGCCGTAGCCGGAGCCGTAGGACATGATCTCGCGGCTATCGACGAAATGCGTGATGTATTTGTCCTCGTTACATGGCCATGAAACGTCGGCTTGACCCGGAGCAAGCGGAGCGCCGACAGAGTGCAGGCATTTGATGAACTGGCCGTGGCCGTCGCGGAGTTTTGGCGCGATACCGGATGCTTCGTCTTCGAGACGCTTTAAAACATGGCTGCCCATGTGGGACATGATGCGTGTGTTGACCACCACGTAGGCGCTGTCGGTGCATTGAATCCCGATTTTTGCGAGTGGGGAGTCGAGTGGACCCATGCAGAAAGGGATCACATACATGGTCCGACCCGCCATGCTTCCGGTGAACTTGTCCGTGAGAATTTTCCGCATTTCCAGAGGATCCGCCCATTGATTGGTGGGACCAGCCTCGTCGCGGCGTTTGGTGCAGATAAACGTGCGCTCCTCGACGCGCGCGACATCGGATGTGGCTGAGCGTGCGAGGAAGGAGTTGGGTCGTTTCTCCTTATTGAGTCGGGTAAATGTGCCCTGATCGCAAAGTTGTTGGGTGAGCCGATTCCATTCCTCCTGTGAACCATCGCACCAGACGACTTCCTTCGGGGTGCAGAGAGCGGCCATTTGATTGACCCAATCTTGAAGTGTCTTGTTGGAGGTTCCCAAAGTATTCATCGATAGGTCGATCTAAGCCACTTGGATGCCAGAGTGCAAGATGGGATCCTTAACCTAGCAGATCGATCAAATGCTGATAGACCGTGTGGTTGGGGACGATGCCGGAAAATCGATCCGATTGTGGGCCGATCGCGGAGATGATGGTGGGGTCTGAGGTATGGGAGACTCCGGTCCAGCCGATGCCGGTGTGGTTGCCGGCGATTTGGCCGAGCAGGCCGTTGGGGTTGTCCAACTGATCGCTCCATTCGATGGCTTCGCCTTTGGTGATGCTGGCGTAAAGGGCTGAGGTTTCTTCCGGGGTGAGTTTGAAACCGAGCTTTTGCTCGATGACGGAAGCGAGGCCTTCGGGGGTGTTGTTAGAAGATTTTCCCCAAGTTTGGAAAATGGTCTCGTAGGACGCGGTCATGCGGGTGACTTTTTGAAAAGCGTCGTTGGTCTTGCTGTAGTTTTTTCCGGTTCCGTTGAGGCCCGGGTTGGCATTCCCGTGATCGCTGGTGACGACAACAAGGATGTCATCACGCTCGGCGATCATCTCGAGCACTTTGGCGAGCGCCGTATCGAAGGCGAGTTGATCCCAAAGCAGCCCGGCGGCGTCATTGGCGTGGCAGGAGTGATCGATTTTTCCTCCTTCGATCTGGAGCAGGAATTTTTCATTTCCCGAGAGGAAATGTTTCATCGCGAATTCCGACATTTCCGCGAGGGTGGGGGTTTTTGTTTTCAGGGCAGCGTTGTTGAGTCGGTCGACCTCAAACGGCAGGTGTTTGTTGTTGAACAGTCCGAGAACTTTTTTGCTGGTGGATTTGAGAAGGGAGTTGCGGTCGGTGAGAATTTCGTAGCCGGCTTTCTGGTATGGGGTGAGCAGGTCGCGGGAATCGACCCGTTGTTTGGGGTCGAAAAACTGCATGCCGCCACCGAGCAGGATATCGACCACGCCGAGGTATTGGGGAGCAATAAGGTGTTCGTCGCCACGGTTTTTTGTGACTGCGGCGAAGCCGGCCGGGGTGGCGTGGGTGATTGTGGTGGTGGTGACGAGGCCGGTGCGTCTGCCGCGTTGTTTGAGCACGCGGTGGATGGGCGTGGATTCGGAGCCGTCGGGTCGGACGTTGACGGAATTGTTGTTGATTTTCATCCCGCCACCCCAGGCAGAGGAGGCCGCTGCGGAGTCGGTCACGTAGGAATTGGCGGAACTGGTTTCCATGAGGCCACGGGTGGATTTGGGGTCGTTGATGAGTTCCCACCAACGGGTTCCCTTGCCGTGGACGATATGGGAGAAATTCTCCGCCATGGTCAGGACTCCGTGGCTCATGCCGTCCGAGACCATGAAGACGATGCCTTTGATTTCGGCCGATTTTTTCTCACAACCGCCCAGGAGGGTGGTGGCAGTTCCGAGTCCGAGCAGTTTCAGCCAATCGCGTCGAGCCAAGTTTGAGTGATTCATAAGTGTCAAAAACAACAAAAACATCCTTCTGTCCAAGCTGAAGAATTTCACATTTCCGTAACTTTCGTCCGAACTGTGCTTGCACGGGCTCTGCTCCTCCACTACCACATTGCCTCTATGAGTAACGATCCGGATCACCATATTTCCTTGGGAGACATGTATTCTGATTATTTCCTCGATTATGCGAGCTACGTGATTCTGGAGCGTGCGGTGCCGCATTTGCATGATGGGCTGAAACCGGTGCAGCGCAGGATTTTGCATTCGATGCGTGAGCTAGACGACGGGCGCTACAACAAGGTCGCGAACGTGGTGGGCAACACGATGAAATACCACCCGCACGGGGATCAATCGATCGGCGATGCGATGGTGCAGATCGGTCAAAAGGACCTGATGATTGATACCCAGGGAAACTGGGGAAACACCCTCACGGGAGATGGCGCGGCGGCACCGAGGTATATCGAGGCGCGTTTGACCAAATTTGCGTTGGAAGTCGCATTCAATCCCAAGACGACCGAATGGCTTCCGTCTTACGATGGTCGAAATCAGGAGCCGCTGACCTTACCGATGAAATTTCCGCTCTTGCTCGCGCAAGGAGTGGAGGGAATTGCGGTGGGTCTGGCGTGTAAAATTCTGCCGCACAATTTCAATGAATTGATCACAGCATCTGTGGCGCATTTGCGGAAAGAACCGTTTGAGTTGGTTCCGGATTTTCCGACGGGTGGGATCATGGATGCGAGTGAGTATCGCGATGGTTTGAGAGGTGGAAAAATTCGGGTTCGGGCAAGGATCGATGTGGAGAAAAAAGGCATCCTGCGGATCACCGAGATTCCGTTCGGAACGACCACGGGCGGTGTCATGGATTCCATCGTGGCGGCAGCCGACAAGAACAAGATCAAGATCCAGAAGATCGAGGACAACACTGCGGCCCATGCTGATATCCTGGTTTACCTGCCAGCCGGAGCGGATCCGGAAAACACGCGTGATGCGCTTTATGCGTTCACGGATTGCGAGCTGAGTATTTCACCGAACGCGGGAGTGATCGTCGATGGCAAGCCGGCTTTTCTTGGAGTGTCGGAAATCCTGCGCCGCTCCACCGAGTTCACCAAAGAGCTGCTCAAACGGGAGCTGGAAATCAAACTCGATGAGTTGGGCGATAAGTGGCATTTCTCCTCCTTGGAGAAAATTTTCATCGAGAAACGCATCTACCGCGACATCGAGGAAGCGGAGACCTGGGAAGCGGTGCTCAAAGCGATCGATACGGGATTGAAGCCTTACAAAAAATTACTCAAACGCGAAGTGACCGAAGACGATCTGGTGCGCCTGACCGAGATCCGCATCA
>CBFGOP010000119.1:0-7642 GCA_965650415.1 uncultured Prosthecobacter sp.
GCCGTTTACGTTCCTGCGGACGACTTGACCGACCCCGCTCCTGCCAACACCTTCGCTCACCTTGACGCGACCGTGGTTCTTGAGCGCTCTCTCGCGGAACAAGCGCTCTTCCCGGCGGTTGATCCTCTCGCATCCACCTCCAAAGCACTCGCCCCGGAAGTGGTCGGTGAAGAACACTACCGCGTCGCCCGTGGCGTCCAGCTCGTGCTTCAGCGTTACAAAGACCTTCAGGACATCATCGCGATTCTCGGTATGGACGAGCTCAGCGACGAAGACAAACTCACCGTCTTCCGCGCCCGTAAAATCCAGCGTTTCCTCACCCAGCCGTTCCACGTTGCGGAAATCTTCACCAACGTCCCTGGCGCCCTCGTTTCCCTCGAAGACACCGTCAAAGGCTTCGCGGAAATCCTCGACGGCAAATGGGACGATGTCTCCGAAGGTAACTTCTACATGAGAGCCGGCATCGACACCGTCTCCCGCGACTGATCTTCATTTCAGCGTTTTAGTTTTTCAGCATTTCAGCATTTACCACCATGTCCCTTCATCTCGAAATCGTGACTCCTGAGAAAAAGGTATTTTCGGACACCGTCGAAAACGTCTATCTGCCTGGCGCGGATGGGGAGATCGGGATTTTGGAAAATCACGACAGCTTGGTGACCGCGCTCCAGCCCGGTGAACTCCGTTACCTCTACGAGGGCCAGATCATCACCATGGCGATCGGCTCGGGATTTGCCGAAGTCGGTCACAACAAAGCCGTGATCCTCACCGACATGGCTCTTGATGAAGCCGAGATCGATGAACAAGCCACCGAGGAAGCCATCCAACGCGCAGAGCAAAAACTCCAAACCATCGATCATAACATGGACGCGGAAGAAGTCGCCTACCTGCAAGGCATCATCGCCAAACAAGCCGCCGCCCTCCGCTTCAAGCGCAAGTATCAGCATTGATATGGAGAAGTGGCTTGACCCCTTTTTCTAACAAACAAAAAACCGCAGTAAAAACTGCGGTTTTTTTGTTATTTGGAATTGGGCACTGGTCCGATCGAGCCCCTCTCCACAAACTTCGCTTTGGTGAAACTCTGGCGTTTGTCATCCTTGCCTTGGGAGACGTTGCTGACCCAATTCACCACACGGTTTACCCACGGTTTGCTCTGCCATTGGATACAGCAGACGGGCGTCTCATACCATTCGAAGGTAGGGTCATCATCGGAAATTAGTGAAATATCCCGAGGAGCGAAAATCCCCCGCTGAGCAAGATACCATTGTGTTGCGATCAGTTCGTTGGGCCGATCCAGAATGATGGCTGTTGGCGGGCTTACCGCGAAGAGCGCATCCAGTCGCTTGCGAAGACCCAGCGGACTTTGCTCCCAATCCGGAATATTGTAAGGCCCGGTTTTGATACCATTTGCCTCCATTTCCGCAAGGGACTCACGCACGAGCAGCGCGTGGAAAGGCACTCGGTTATGGGTCGGCTGCAACAAAACGATGCGCTGGTGTCCCAACTCGACAAGGCGCCGGATCGCCGAGCGAAATGCAGGTGACTTATCCAAGCCAATGCCCGCGATCGGCAATCTGCGGAAACGTCCGAACAGGGCAAATACGGGTGTGGATTGGTTGGAAAACCACTCCAGGATTTCACGATTCGACGAGAACACAATCCATGCATCGGTTTTTGTCTTGTTCACCAATTTCGAGATTTGGCTGACGTTCAAGCGCATGTCCATGAGGCTTTTTTCCGCAACATGCACATCATGTCCGGCCTCCCTGAGCCTCTGTTGGATTTCAACCACATAATCCAACTGAACATCCGCTCGCTCATAAGGAAGCAGCGTGACTCTGAAAGCCGGATGAACAAAATCATCGGGCAAAACGATCAAACTCCGGCGACCGTGGCCCTGAGGTTTGAGATAACCCTCATTCTCGAGCTGCACCAGTGCGGCTGTCACTGAGTTCGGGCTGACCCCCAAGGAAGTCGCCAATGACCGGATCCCGGGCATGTAGCCGGTGAGTTCACCCTTTGAAATTGCCAGCTTCAAGTGCGCAGCCAGCTGCTCGACAACATTGAGCGGTTTGAAAAATTCCATTAAACCAACTGTCTTTTTTTGGAAAACAGTTGGCAAGAGATTTCATTTTAGACAACTGACGTTTTGTCATACAATGTGATGACATGAACTGATCCTCTCGGGGATTCGAAACCCAAAAAATTTCATGAAAACTCATTTTTTCAGGCGCCGTCCTATCAATGGCTTCGCGCTGATTTCGACCATAATGATGCTGGTGTTGTTGGCACTCATCGCCGTTGGTACTCTCAGCCTGTCTGCCATCAATCTGCGGTCTGGCACTCAGGACTCCGCGCTCGCGGCCGCACGCTCGAATGCGCGCATGGCCCTGATGATTGCGATTGGTGAACTGCAGAAACAGGTCGGGCCAGACCAGCGCATCACTGCCAACAGCTCGGTTCGCTCCGGAACCACCGTTAAAAACCCCCATTGGATGGGCGTCTGGGACTCGTGGGTCGCGGGAGATCCTGCCGATGTTCCGGTCACATCGGATTATCCCAGCGGTCAGAGCCATCACCAGACCATTGGCAACCAGCCTGATTCGACGATGCGGCCCGATTACGCCAACAAGGACCGCCATTTCCGCGAATGGATGTTGTCGTTGACTGAAGCGGAAGCCACAGATCCGCTGGCTCCGGAAAACGTCACATTGGATGCCAAAGCGATGCCGACTGGTCTGTCAGAGGCAGTGTTGTTGGTTGGCGAAGGTTCGTTGGGGAAAGCAGCCGACTCCACGGATTACGTGGGAGCACGCCTGATAAAGATCATGGACGAGGAGAATCTGGAGCAGGTCAAAGGCCGCTATGGTTGGTGGGTAGCCGATGAAAGCCAGAAAGCGCGGCTGATGGGGGATTCTTACGCAGCAACCGAACCCGTGAACGATGCTGAGAAGATTTTCCGCACCCAATCTCCGGGGTCCATGGGATCAAGAACCATTCAAGGACTGGAAAACATCGAGAACGAAGACGATCTATCAAAGCTTCTCTCACTCGGCACGCTAGACTTGTTGGAGGGCATTGAATCGCGCCCTTCGCAAGAAAATTTCCAATCCATCACACCGTTTTCCAAGTCTCTCATCATTGATGTCCGTGAGGGCGGATTCAAGCGCGACCTCAGTGCGTTGCTCGAGCGCACGGTCAGTGGCAGCGAACTTAGTGATGAGTTCATGCTTTATAAATTCGGAGTCAAAGATGCTTGGGCGAACGATGCCGCCAAATATCCGACGCTGCCAAACACCCCGCAGGAATGTGTTCCTATCCAGGATCTCGCCGCTTTCTATCAACTCTATGACCAGACCCGCAAGGGTGGGATCAAATACACCTCGGCCGCTCTTCCGAACGCGATCCAAATCAGCAATCCCGATTACGGCAACGCGACAACCTACACCACCCAGTTCCAGCAAGAGTACACCGCGCTTTACCGCAATCCGGTGGTCATCAAGGTTCAGTTTCTGCTGTCCATTCACGCCGAACCGATCACGGTTGCCGATCGGGCCGGCATGTGGAGCACCTTCACGGTGAACCGTCATGTCCCTGTTACGGACACTCACAAACTGCGCTTCGCGGCCATCCCCGCCGTGACCATGTGGAATCCATACAATGTGCCCATCGTCATGGAAAACGGACCGAATCGCGTTCGCCAGCTGATGGTGAAATCGCCACCGCTGATGTTGGATATCAGAAAAAGGCGCTCGGACGGCACGATTTACACGCATGGTGTGCTTTCTTTGAATGGAATCGTGACGGGCGTTGGCAACCGGTCCGAGATCATCAAGTTGAATATCCCCGGTGTGACTGCGCCTAACAACGCGCCCATCGTCTTCCAACCCGGCGAGGTTCGCGTCTTTTCCGCGGTCACCAGCACACCTTACTTCCTCGCCCAGCAGCAGATGTATCATGCCGCCCAGAACATGAACCAAGGGAAAAACCTGGTGGATGCCGTGCCAGGCTGGAATCCAAACGGAATCCTGAGTCTCAGGCATTCCAGCAATGGATATGCGATTGGAAACAGTCACAATCCCCTCGTTCCATATACAGCCGTCACACCCGGCCCGACCCATCCTACCGTCAATGTTTTCTATGAGCCTGCCGGCGCGGGTAAGTCGGAGCGCTGGTCATGCACCATGAATGCGAACAGTTCGGATGCTTTCGAGTTCACGCTCTACACCGAAACTCCAAGCTATCCTGCAAACTGGCCTCCAAGCGAAGGAACCTCTCCCGACGGCGCCGCATTGTGTTTTTACACAGCGCAGCGGTATTTTTCCGCAGGGGGCAATAACGCCAGCCAGGGCTTCGGATATCTGAATGTGCGCGACATGAGCCTCGTATCCCGCTTCGGGGGTGGGTCAATGGCTACCCCCCGGGCTACAAACATCAGCATGCTGCCCAGGGCATTCAACGAGCAGATCATCAAGCAGGGAGCCACCGCGATCACTTTCGGCACCCCGATGGAACCTGTGACGGCTGCAACCATCGCAGGTGCCTCCGATGCGGGAGAAACCGTCCCTTTCCTCCAACTCGCCCTCATGGCAGGCTGCGAGACGAGTGAAATGGCTAACGGAGGCATCACCTCCGGCCGTAAATTCGCGAGCCGTCCCTATCTCCACTCCAGCCCCATCCAGTCCACGGTCATCGACAAGGTGGACGGTGTGTCACATTACAATCACGGCTGGAACTGGTGGATCGACGAAATGAATTCCGTGCTCGAATCCATGGTGCAGGAGTCGCAAAGCGGCAATGGCTTCTATGGCGGTGGATATTCCACAGAGTCCGGTGTCACTCATGTCGTACAACAGGAAATTCCAATCACGCCCCCCATCTCCATCGCCGCGCTCAGTCATGCTCGACTTGGTGGCTTCACCCTCGCCAATGAAGTTCCTGTGGCACATGGATACACAGGTCAGCAAATGGAGAATCTTGATGGCAACATGAGCAATCTCGATGATCCCAGCAACAATCTCGGTTTCCAGCGCGTCACCGCCACCGGCCAGGGCGGGCTTTTCCCCCACGTCCTGCAGGCGATCGGAAACTCCTATGCCAACCCAAACCTCGCACCAAACGTCGCCTTCAACCCCGCTTGGAAGCGCCTCTACGATCAGGACGACGGCGAACGCAACGTTGTTTTTGCCGATCATTCCTATCTCGCGAACAAAGCGCTTTGGGATGATTACTTTTTCTCCTCGATCACCCCTCAGTCAGCCAGCACTATCGAGATTTTCCGCCGTAATCCCGACGATACCGGCCGCGATGCGAAAACCGTGGCATCCGAGTTTTTCTTCGACAACAAGAGCCTCCCGAATCGGCGTATAATACCTTACCCGATAGATCTGAATGAAACCAAACTCAACGAACTTTTCACCGCGAGAGATACCTTCACCGGAGGTTTTGCAGACAAGATTGCCGCCCATCTGATGGTGGAGGGCGGATTCAACATCAACTCCACCTCGGTTGAGGCATGGAAAGTCCTGTTCTCAAGCCTCAAAGGCAAACCCATCGCATATCTCGATGGAGGCAAAACCCCGAAAGAAACCACCGCCGGAAACCAGGTTCCAATCAGCATGGGAGCCCTTCCCAACGGGCTTCCCGCAACAACCGAGGAAACGGAAGATACGCGCGATACCGCCGCATGGAAAGGCCTGCGCGGAATATCGGACGAGGAAATTGATGCGCTCGCCCAAGCGATGGTGCGTGAGGTGAAAAAACGCGGCCCATTCCTTTCCCTGTCGGAATTTGTGAATCGCAAGCTCGATTCTAACAATACCGAAGGCGCGGCGCTCAAAGGCGCGTTGCAAGCGGCACTCGATTATGATGGAAACGACAATCAAGGCCCCGAAGTCACGATCAACAAGAACTTCCGTAGTTCTGACCGCATTCTGGATGACGAAACCGACAGCATCTCATTCGCGTTCCCCGAGGCAGCTAAAGGCCCCGTCGCCTACGGTAGCTCTGCTTACGTGGACCAAGCGGATGTTCTCCGGCAGTTTGCCGAGCAACTCACCCCACGCGGCGATACGTTTGTGATCCGAACCTATGGCGATGCCCTCGATAAAAACGGCAAAGTCATTGCCCGCGCATGGTGCGAGGCGGTAGTCCAACGCACGCCGAACTACGTGGACGATCAAGATGAGGATCACACAAAAGCGGCCGACCTCACATCTGATGCCAACAAGCGCTTCGGGCGAAGTTTTTACATCTACTCCTTCCGTTGGCTGAACTCATCCGAAATATGACACACCCATTTATGAACATGATACACACCAAGGTTTGCCTCGCTTTCTTCGCATTCGTTATCCCTTCGTTCGCCCAGACAGTCACACTTAGATTCATTTCTTTCCCGAAAACCGCCAAACCGGAACCGGTCGAGTTGCTGGTCGGATCAGGTGAAACCATGGAAGTGAAGGCGCCAACCAACGCCTTGTCACCTCCTTATCAGGTGCAACGCCTCGCCACATGGTCTGTCGGAAAAATGGATCCCAATCAAAGCTCGAACAACAAGCCGAGCTTCAGATCTTATGGCTCCGCACCCGCATTGGATTCAACCGAACAACTCATTTTGCTCATTCGCAACGGCAAGGAAAATCAGGATGGAATGCGGGTCATCGCCATGGACAATCGTTCTAACCATTTCGGAGGCGGCCAGTTCTTCTTTATGAATGCTGCCAAGGTCGATATCGCCGGAATGCTGGGTGGCACCAAATTCTCACTCAAACCAGGGAACACCACCATCATCAAACCTGTTGAACTGAAGCAGCAGAATGAGGGAGGCAGGGGAACGTTTTTCACCGAGTTCTATTTCCGCAAGAATGATGAAGCGCGCCCTTTTTTCTCCAGCACCTGGCCTCACAATGAAAGGGCGCGCAGCATGGTGTTTTTCTACCATGACCCCCACAACGAGCGGCTGCGCATGCACACGATACGGGATTATATCCCATGACCGCTCGGAAACCCTAAACTTCAAATTACAAATCCTGAGGATTTCAAGCGCGAGATAGGATCCACGAGAACAGCTGCCTAAGCCGTTGGGCCGATGGTAGCTGGACAGAAATCATGAAGTCTATTCCGCTCCCTTCTCGACTGCGCCGTATTGTCCGTCATCCGTCTGGCTGCGAGGCTCGGTCCATGCTTGTTCCATGAGAGCGCTCAGCTTGCTAACGATTTCAGGGTTTTGTGCGGCGACATTGGTTTTTTCACCGATGTCGTTTGCGAGATCATACAGAGCGAGTTTCCCGGGACTGCCGATCCCTTTCCAATGGCCCATTCGGATTGCGCCGCTCCAGTACAGATACTCGTGTTTCTTTTGTTCACCGACTCCAAGCAGAGTCGGGACGATGGAGATGCCGTTGATGTCTTTGGGGACGTGTGCGGAAACATCCGCAAGCTCGGCGAGGGTCGGCATCACATCGGGAAAATAGCAGGGCAGATCGCTTTCCGCTCCGGCTTTGATTTTTCCAGGCCATCTAACAATCATGGGCACACGAATGCCGCCTTCATACTTGGTTCGTTTGGCACCTCTGAGTTCACCGGAAGAATCCAACACTCCCTCCCAGTTGCGGGATGAGCCGTTATCCGAGGTAAAGAACACGAT
>CBFGOP010000120.1:0-7590 GCA_965650415.1 uncultured Prosthecobacter sp.
ACTCCGGGTCGCTTGCTCGATCACCTCCGCCGTGGCTCGTTCGATGCCTCGCAAATCAAAATGGCCATCCTCGATGAAGCCGACCGCATGCTCGACATGGGCTTCAAGGACGAAATGGACGAAGTCCTCGCCGCCCTTCCAAAAGAACGCCAGATCCTTTTCTTCTCCGCCACGATGAATCCGGGAGTTTCCCGTTTCATCAAAAAATTCGGCAATAATCCGGAACTCATCGAGATCGAACAAAAAGCGATGACGGTCTCCACTGTCGAGCAGGCTTATTACGAGGTTCGCCAACGCTCCAAAGTCGAAGTGCTCTCCCGCATCCTCGACATGAATCCTCCCCGCCTCGGGATCATCTTCTGCAACACCAAACGCTCCGTCGATGAATGCACCGAGGATCTGGTCAATCGCGGCTACGCGGCCGACCGCCTCCACGGCGATATCACCCAGCAAATGCGCGAACGCGTGCTCAAACGCTTCCGCGATGGTGCGGTCGAACTCCTCGTCGCCACCGACGTCGCAGCACGCGGCCTCGACATCGATGAAATCGACATCGTTTTCAACTACGACCTCCCCACCGACCCCGAAGACTACGTCCACCGCATTGGACGCACCGGACGCGCAGGTCGCTCGGGTCGCGCTGTCTCATTTGTGTTCGGACGCGAAATCTACCGCCTCCAAGCCATTGAACGCTACACCCGCCAGGTCATCAAACGCGAAAAAATCCCATCGGTCGAACAGGTCGAAGGACGTCGCGCGGACATCATTTTCGAATCACTCAAGGAACGACTCGAAGCCGGAAACTTCGATTCCTATCAGGAGCAAATCGACCGCCTGTTAGAGCAAGGCCACACCCCTACCGACATCGCAGGTGCCTTGATCACCATCTTGCGCGAATCCAACGGACGCGAAGGTGAAGCCATTCAGGAGGACCGCGAGCCGGAATCATCAAAACGCGATTACAAAAAAGGCAGGGATAACCACGAAGCTCGTGAGCCACGCGCTCGTCGTGATTCCGAACGCCCGCGCGAATACGAACGTGGTGGTGCCAAACGCGACTCCGGCCCGATCGAAGGCGGCATGTCCCGTTTGTTCATCTCACTCGGCAAAGGCGCTGGCATCATGCCCAAAGACATCGTAGGCATGATGTATCGCGAAGCCGGTCTGCCCGACGGTTGCCTCGGACGCATCACCCTTTTCCCGAAGCATTGCCTCGTCGATGTCCCGGAAGCCTACGCCGACCAGGCCATCCAGAAGACCCGCAACGCCAAGCTGCGTGGAAAAACCTTCCGCATGGACCACGACCGCGGCCCGAACCAGTAAAAGAAGTCCTGTTTCTTACTTCGCTTTTCTTACTTCGCTTTTGGAGCCCACTGCTCGCGGAAAATTTTATCCACCTCCCTCGGCGGTGATCCGGCAGGTATGGATCGATAGTAAAAACCCAGCACAGCCTTATCCAAAGGTTGAAGAGCTGTCAGAACCTGTTCTTTGGTTGATAAACAGGATCCATCAAACTCTTTGCTGCGAGAAGGCAGGCCAAAGGCACGGATCGACTGATCAAGAATCGCATCTTCAAGGGAAGGACCGGAGAACTTGTCCGTCGCAACAAAGATCACAGCCCGATTGATGAACCTCTTCTCATTCCACCAAGTCCAAGAACTCTGACCACTATCCAGTGAAATCTTCCGGTTGATCTCGTTCGCCACTTTGGAGAGGTCGTTATGTGGTCCAAAATAAATATCGATTTTTGCAACCGCTTCATCGGACACACTATCCACTTGTTTGACCCCGGTGAGACTGCACAACTCCGACAAATGTCTCTCCGCAAGAGCTATCGGCCCGGCTTCACCGTGAAATTGAACGTTGATGGACTCAGGCAATCGTTTCGAAAATCTCTCACGATCACCCACCTCAACCACAAAAATCGTATCCAACACAAACCGGCGCAATTGACCCGATGGTTTCTCGATATCGATTTCCCGACCTTGAGAAGATGAAATGGCGAGCAAATAGGTTATGAGTGAGATCCAAAGGGCGTGAGATTTCATGTTGAAGATCCAGAGGCTTACGGAACGGGCTGGATTTGCAAATCTCAAATTCAAGCCATCGGCCCTCGCCACTTCTCTCTATTTTCCGCATTTAGCCATGAAGGGGCTTGATATCCCCCGACCAACCGAAGCAAACTCCCGCCCCTCCCAAGGGAAAACTCCACCATGTCCGCTAAACCAGAAATCCGTGTTTTCGCCCCCGCAACTGTCGCTAATGTCGCTTGCGGTTATGATGTCCTTGGCTTTGCCATCGACTCGCCGGGCGATGAAATCGTTGTCCGCAACTCATCCAAACCAGGCCTCCAGATCACCCAAATCACCGGTGATGGCGGAAAACTCCCAAAAGACCCGACCCAAAACACCGCCGGAGTCGCAGCCCTCGATCTGCTCAAACACCTCGGGATGCTCGACCGCGGGATCGAGATGGAGATTCACAAGAAAATGCCTTTCGGCTCCGGCCTCGGATCTTCGTCCGCATCGGCGGTTGCCGGTGCCTACGCGGTCAACAAACTCATTGGCGAACCTCTTTCCAAACGCCAGCTCCTTCCCTTCGCCATGGCCGGTGAGGCTTCAGCCGACGGCGCATGGCACGCGGATAACGTCGGCCCTTGCCTCCTCGGCGGCATCGTTTTCATCCGTTCCAACGAAGAACTCGATATCGCTCAAATCCCCTCCCCGAAAAATCTTTGGGCCGCAGTGGTGCATCCGGACATTGAGATCCTCACCAAAGTCGCTCGTGAAATTCTTCCCAAGGAAATTCCGTTAGTGAACGCCACTCAACAAATCGGCAACCTCGGTGGCCTGATTCTCGGGCTCATTCAGGAAGACTACGGTTTGATTTCCCGATCGATTCACGACGTGATCGCCGAGCCACGTCGCCAAAAACTCATCCCGGATTTCTACAAAGCCAAGCGCGCCGCCCTCGGAGCAGGCGCTCTCGGTTTCTCGATCTCCGGTGCCGGCCCATCCGTTTTCGCCCTCTGCGAGGGTGAGGAAATCGCCCGCAAAGTCGGTGCCGCCGTCGAAAAAGTTTTCACCGCCATCCCCATCAACTGCCAAGTTCACATCTCCAAGATCAATCCTCGCGGAGTCCACGAAGTGAAAAGCTGATCGCCTGAATTGTCGTGAAATATCACTCCACCAACAATCCCGCCCATCAGGTCGATCTCAAAGAAGCGATCCTTCGTTCGCTGCCACCCGATAACGGGCTCTACATGCCCAACACGCTCCCGACCTTGCCGCAGGATTTCTGGCAAAACTGGCGGAACATGAGTTTCCAGGAAATCGGCTTCGCCGTCGCCAGCGCGTTTTTCAGCGAGGATGTCCCGGCCGATGACCTCCGCGAAATCGTCAACGGCACGCTGGAGTTTGACGCACCTTTGGTAGAGCTCGCACCCGACGATCATATCCTCGAACTCTTCCACGGACCGACCCTTGCTTTCAAAGATTTCGGTGCCCGTTTCATGGCGCGCCTGATGGCGCATCTGACAAAAGACGAAGATCGCATGCTCACCGTCCTCGTCGCCACTTCCGGCGACACCGGCGGCGCGGTCGCATCCGCTTTCCACAACGTCCCCGGCACACGCGTCGTCATTCTTTATCCGAAAGGCAAAGTCTCCGGCCTTCAGGAAAAACAACTCACCGCCCTCGGCGGAAACATCACCGCGCTGGAAATCGACGGCAGCTTCGATGACTGCCAGGCTCTCGTGAAACAAGCTTTCCTCGATCGCGAACTTTCCGAGCGCATGAACCTCACCTCGGCGAACTCGATCAATCTCTCCCGCCTCGTCCCGCAATCGTTCTACTACATCCACAGCACCAGACAATTGCCGGATGGCGTGAAACCCGTGTTCGTCGTTCCTTCCGGAAATTTCGGAAATCTAACAGCCGGACTGCTCGCCAGACAACTTGGCCTGCCGGTCGAACATTTCCTCGCCGCCACCAATCGCAACGACGTGGTTCCCGCCTACCTCGAAAAAGGCGAATACCTCCCGCGCCCAAGCGTTGCCACGATCTCCAACGCCATGGACGTCGGAGCTCCGTCAAACTTTGTCCGCATGCAGGCCTTGTTCGGAAATTCATGGGAAGACATGCGCCAACACATCAGCGGAATGAGTTTCAGCGACGATGAAACCCGCGTCGCGATCCGCGAAGTGAAATCCCAATTCAACTATCAGATCGATCCACACGGTGCAGTCGGTTGGCTTGCCGCGCGCGCTTACCGCGCCAATCATCCCGGTGCTGTCACGATCACCCTCGAAACCGCGCACCCCGCGAAATTCCCCGACGTCATGGATGCCGAGCTCGGCAAAGACAGCGTGGAAATCCCAGCACGCCTCGCTATCCTCGCGGATCAACCGAAAGTCGCCACCTCTCTAACCAAAGACTGGCATACCTTCCGCGACTGGCTCACTGCCAACATTCGTTAGATTTCCGCCATGAAGCTCCAAGACACTCTCACCCGCAGCCAAAAAGATATCACGCCCATCGACGGCCAGACGTATCGCTTCTATTGCTGCGGCCCAACGGTTTACGGCCCGGCACACATCGGAAATTTCCGCACCTTCGTGCTCCAGGATGTTTTTCGTCGCACTCTTGAAACCGGCGGAACCCGCACCCTGCATGTCCGCAATCTAACAGATGTCGATGACAAAACCATCCGCGACTCACAAGCCGCAGGAAAAACTCTCAAAGCGTTCACCGATCAATGGCGCGACAAATTCCACGCCGATTGTGAAGCGCTCGCCTGCCTTCCGCCGCACATCGAGCCATCCGCGGTCGAACACATTCCGCAGCAGATCGCGATGATTGAAACCCTCATCGCCAAAGGCCACGCCTACGCTTCGGATGATGGATCGGTTTATTTCAAAATCTCATCCTTCCCCAACTACGGTAAGCTCTCCCACCTCGACGAACGCGAGCTTGATCTTGGAAAGACCCAGAACGCCCGCGCGAACTCGGACGAATACGAAAAAGACAGCATTTCCGATTTCGTTCTTTGGAAAGCACGACGCGATGAGGATGGTGAAAATTTCTGGGAGTCACCATGGGGCCAGGGTCGACCCGGCTGGCATCTCGAATGCTCGGCGATGATTGCCGAATACCTCGGCGATTCCTTCGACATGCACTCCGGTGGCGTGGATCTGGTTTTCCCTCACCACGAAAACGAAATCGCGCAAAGCCAATGCGCTTGCGGCGGAAATTTTGCCGCGCATTGGTTTCACATCACCCACCTTCTCGTTGATGGTGGCAAGATGTCGAAATCTCTCGGCAACATGTACACACTCGCCGATCTCGAAGCCAAAGGCTTCACCGCAATGGAAGTCCGTTACGTCCTCATCGGCGCGCATTACCGCAAACAACTCAACTTCACCTTGGAATCGCTTTCCGCTGCGAAGGAAGCCCTCAACAACCTCGCGAAATCCGCCGCAAAACTCGTTTTCAACATGGGCAGCGAAACCGCGTTGCCGTCCGCAGAGTTCGGAGTTTTCCAACCGGCATGGGACGCTCTCAACGACGATCTCAACACACCCGGCGCACTCGGTTGCATTTTCACCGGTCTGAAAGAAGCCTCCAAGTTCACTGGCAAGGATGCCGCCGCCGCACTCGCAGGTTTGAACCGCATCCTCAAAGCCCTCGGCATCACGCTCCCGGAAATTCCCAAGGAGACCACCGAAATTCCCGCCGACATCAAATCCATCGCCGACACCCGCTGGGCCGCCCGTTCTAACAAAGACTGGGCCACCTCCGACAAACTCCGCGACGAACTCGCCGCCAAAGGCTGGACCATGAAAGACGGGAAAGATAGTTACGAGCTTACCAAATCCTAACCCCAAAATTTCTCCTCTTGATTGAAAGGAGAAATTTGAAATTTGAAATTTTGAGATTTTCCGTCCTCGGCTCCGGTTCCGCTGGCAACTCGACCCTCGTCGAGTGCGGCACCACACGCATTCTCGTCGATGCCGGGCTTTCCGCAAAACAACTTTGCAGCCGACTCGAATCCATCGGTATCGACCCCTCATCCATCTCCGCCATCCTCCTCACTCATGAACATGGCGACCACACCCGTGGCCTGAAAAATTTCATCAAGAAATACTCCACCCCACTCTACGCCACCGCCGAAACCGCACATGTCATCAAGGAAACCGGTATCGGCAACGCTGACTGGATCACCTTCGAAGCCGGTCAGGAATTCACCATCAACCACCTTTCGGTCTCGAGCTTTTCCATCCAACACGATGCCGTCGACCCCGTCGGTTTCGTTCTCTTCAACGGCGTCTTCCGGCTCGGACTTTTATCCGACATCGGATTCGTCACCCAGAGCGTAAAGCATCACCTCAAAAACATTTCCGCCCTGTTTGTCGAAGCCAATTACGATGACGAGCTGTTGGAACTCGATACCAAACGCCCGTGGTCGATCAAACAACGCATCTCCTCCCGCCACGGACATCTCTCCAACAGCCAGGTCGAGGAACTGATCCGCGACATTGGCCATTCATCGATCAACCACATTGTTTTCGGTCACCTCAGCAGTGATTGCAACTGCCCGAAAAAAGTCATCACTCATTTCAGCGGCTTGCTGGAAGAACTCGGCATCAGCGCCAATTTGCATTGCGCCACCCAATCAGAGCCGACGCCATGGTTTGAGATGTAATTGGTAGGGTCGTTTTGATAAAACGACCGCGATCTTACGAACCCAACCCCATACGGTCATTTCATCGAAATGACCCTACCATACAATCCAAATGCGTCCCATGGTAGGGTCGTTTTGATAAAACGACCGAATTCTTACGCATCGGCCAATCCAGCCATCGGTCATTTTATCAAAATGACCCTACCGTTCAACGATTCATATCCCAAATAAATTTCCAATCGCTTGGTCGCTCAACCAATCCCGCCCGCACGGGATTATTCAAAATATATAACCGCTTTTCTTCTGCAGAAACCTGAGATCGCAATCGATGATCAAAAAATCCCCGTTGCCACTCGATCTTGCATCGCGCCGTCATCCAACGCTTCCAACTACGAATCGCAATAGCCATTCGCGTCTCTCCATGAAACTGCATCACGGCATGAATGTGATCAGGCATTGCCACAAATAATGTGCATATCCATAGTCCCCGCTCTTGCCGATTCTGTATCGCTTCAAGCATCTCGTTCCAAACCTCATCCTTAGCAAGTTGATTGACGCCACGCTTCTTACAGCAGATGGTTATAAAATACGCAGGATGTTCGTTGCTTATGATAAGAAAAGACGGAATTTCGTGCTTCAAATATATTCTCTGGGGGAGATCAGGCATGAATTCTTCTAACATAGAAGCAAGATGATGGTAGGGTCATTTTGATAAAATGACCGCCATCTTACGTGCCCAACCGCTGGGTCAATTTGTCAAAATGACCCTACCAAACCCCTCCACATCCCCCGCTTCAATTTCTGTCAGCAAGGGATGCTGCGCCAACCCACAAGATTTGCTCGCAATCACCGGCAACCCCATCGCCAAGGCCCGCAATGCAAGCCGTGGCTCATGTTCCACCCATGCGG
>CBFGOP010000121.1:0-7538 GCA_965650415.1 uncultured Prosthecobacter sp.
TCCAGCCCCAGGTCAATTCGACGTAATCTACGATACCTTGATTTTACCACCTTTGCGTCGCCCCGACCGGGTGACCCATCTCAGTAATTTCTGGCAAAAACGCATTGCGCAACAGGGGGAAATTGTCACGGCATGGAATTCATCCGACAAAACAAAATCCGGCGGCGCGCCCTCGGGAGAGTATGAGAAATTTGTCAGCGAAACCGTCCCGCAGCTTCGTTGGGATGCGGAAGTTGATATCTTCAAAGCGGGTGATCAACGCGGCTCTGCGACCAGAATGCTCAAGCACATTGAAGCCAACATCAATCACAAGGCGGCTCCAAAATGGATTCAAACCTTCGCAACGATGCTCGAACAAAAAGACGCTCCCGCAACAGCTCCAGCTGGCGAGACGCCACCGGCAACTGAGACCACTCCACCTGCCGAGACTCCTCAAAACCCCTGATTCGCAGCAATCACATTTGCTCCACTAGCGGGTGAGCCAACATCTCCTCGTAGATGTCGATATATTTTCTCGCCACTTCTTCGTGACTGAATTCTTTCGCACTCTCCAACATCACTCGGCGGATTTGAACCAGTTTGATCTCGTGAGGTAAACCATGAAAAACCATGGCTTGATCCATTGCCCAACGCAGGGCGTTGGAATCGTAATCATTGAAACGGAACCCGTTGCCTGTGGAATGATCGACATCCAAAGGTCGGATCGTGTCATAAAGCCCACCCGTTCCATGCACCACCGGCAACGAGCCATACAAGGGCGCGGTCATCTGCGGCAGCCCGCAAGGCTCGAACAACGATGGCATCAGCATGAAATCGGAACCCGCATAACCCAGTCGCGACAGGCGCTCATCGAAATCCACAATCGCCACCCGATTCCCCAGATTGAACTGCTTGATGATCTGTTTGAAATAGACCTCATGCGGGCCGTTCGCCACAATCGCGATTTGCAGCCCTCTGTCCCAATAATCCGAGACCGTCTTGACCAAAATATCCGTCACCAGCTGCGGCCCTTTCTGTACGGGATCCAATCGAGATGGCCAGAAAAACAGCGGGGCATCAGGATTCATTTCAAGACCCAACTCATGTTGTAACGCCTTTTTGTTCTCCCGCTTGCCATCGACAAAATCATCCGCTGTGAAAGTCCTCACCAATGCATCATCCGTGGATGGATGGTAGGAAGCATCCGGAGCATTCAAAATCCCTGATGCGCAACCCGCATGATACTTGTTGCGGATTTCCTGCCTCACCGACCAAGGAACGACGGAATGCCAGCCTTCCACAATCTCCCACAAGAATCTCGGGCTCACGGTGTTGATGAAGTGCGAGGCGAAAATCCCCGAAGTCAGGAGATCGATCGGCACATGACCGCGGGCATGATCATAACTGTGCGGGTTTTCCGAAAAATACAAATTCATCCAGAATTCCGCCGCATCGATCCCGGTATCCTCGATCTGGGACAGACTGACTTGGCGGGTATGGATGTTGTGTACGGTGAACAAACTCTTGATTCCCCGGCGCTTGGCCATTCCGGGAATCAGCGCGGTCATCCAGTCGTTGCAATGAATCAGATCGGGCCGGGCCTTGGGGACGATGTGATTGATCACCTCGCGCTGAAACACCAGCGCGATCCGCATCGCCTCATCCGAATGGTTGCTGTAAACCCGATCGCGGTAATAAAAAATCCGATCCTCCGCCAAATGGATGTGATCTTCCGGCAAAACCTCATGGTATTTTTTCAGCTCCTTCTCGTGCAGATTGAACACATCTCCCTGGAACAACTTCCGGTAGTTCGGCATCGCCACATGCACATCCGCCCCCAAATTGAACAGAGCCGATACCAGTGAGGCAGAGACATCTGCCAAGCCTCCCGCTTTCGCCGACATCCTCTGAGCCATATTCCCCATTCCGGCCGGCAAATACGTGATTTCCGGCGTGACAATCAGGATTCGTGGATTGGTGGATGGGCTCTTTTTCGGCATGATTCAGCTCTATCGATAAAATCTTGACGCGGGATAAACGGAACTTTCACACGTACTCTTGAGACTGAGGCGAAGCCTAGCAAGAAAATCCATGTGATTGTTACATTTTATTCACCGGCACGGGCACCGCTTCGCAGACATCGTGCCAACCCGGGAAATTCCACTTATTTGGAAAACCCGCACATTGGGCAGGTTTCACGGGATGGATGCGACACCCTCCGTTCTCCAACATCACACACTCGTGGTTGTCTTTCTCAATGAGGGACAAGCCCTGGCGGTTCGTTCGCAGGCGCGTGTATTTCTGCAAAAACTCCTCCTCGCTGAGCTGCAGGAATGCCGAAATGGCCACCACGTCCTCTTCGCCGATCCGGACATCGCCCGGCCACTTGCAACAGGCGTTGCAACGCTGGCACACATAGTGAACGTCCGGCTCCAGAACCGTCTGGTCATTGATCGGGCTGCCATGGGATCGCTCCAACATCTCGAAATCACTCAAGCCTCTGGTAGTAGTAATTCACCCGACCCTGAAACCAGCGCCATTTTTTCCCCGGTCTGCCGTTATCCAAGAGAAAGTGCGGGCAGTTCTTGTTCGGCGGACTAGCTCCTCGTCTCGGCCAATGGTAATGCGGAACCACGTTTCTCATGGGGATTCCGTGTTTCTTCATCAGCACGGCGGTCAACTTCGCAGTGCGATCGATGGTCGCCGCTTTGTTTGATCCCCGTTCTTCACACATTTCGATTCCGATCGAATACCGGTTTCCCGGCCCATCAAAATCAGCATGTTCGCCCTGCTCTGAGGTCGGCATGTGCTGAATCGCAATTCCCTGATCCACCGTGAAATGCCAGATCAAATAACCGATGCGATTTCCACCACGACGTTTCGGAGCCCGTAACGCCCCGCGTTTCAATGCCAGAGAATGCTTCTCCGCTCCTGCACTATAGTTCTGGGTACTGTGGATCGTGATATATCTCGGATTCATCGGCCTCACCACCCTGCGGCCGTGCGTTCCGCGAGGAACCATATCCACTTTTAACCTCACCTCTCGCATCAGGGCGGAGCTCGAAATTTTGGCTCCACCTCCTGCGGAACCGGATGAACCGCGATAAGGGACCGGCTCACAACCCACTCCTGTTAGAGCGAGTATCAATGCCAGCTTGATCGCGAAATTCCGAAACACGAAATCAAACTACCGTTCGCCGGGAATTTGTGAAGTGAAATGCTTACCTCCGTGGCCGGCTCCGCATGATCATGCGCATCAGCCACAGCGGCATCCCTCCGAGGATCCATCCCATCAAAGCGATACGACGTCCTGGAAACACGCGTGCCTTTCCGGCCTCCAGTCCGCTCAGAGCATCCGCGACCACCCGTTGCTTGGTGATGTAAAACAACTTCCGCGCCGAGGGCATTTCGGATGCGGCATCCTCACGCCTCGCTATGTCCCCGAATTCGGTTTTCACAGGGCCGGGGCACAAAGCCATTACCTTGATCCCGTGCTCCATCAACTCGATCCTCAAAGCTTCGCTGAAACTGCTCACATAAGCCTTGGTCGCAGCGTAGACCCCGAAATCCGGAATCGCCAGCGTGCTAGCCAGCGAAGAAACATTCAGGATGGAACCCCGCTTTTCTTTCACCATTCCCAGCGCAAACAAATGGCTGAGTTGGGTCAACGCATCGATATTGACCCGCAGCATCCGCTCCAGCACCGCCCAATCTGCTGAGACAAACTCACCGTAATCACCGAGACCCGCGTTATTGATCAGCAAATCGGGAATCCAACCCGCCTCGTCGACTTTGCTCTTCACTTTCAGACGTTCCGCCTCCTGTGCAAGATCCGCGACCACGATCATCACTTCCACATCGGGATGTTGCTTCGCAATCTGCTCAGCCATCCGCTCCATACGCTCCGCGCGTCTGGCCACGAGAACCAAGCGATCCACCCGTCCCAACAACTGCTTCACGAACTCCTCGCCCAATCCGGCGGAAGCTCCTGTCACCAACGCGCATGCATACCGAGTTTCCATGAAAAATTCTTCAGCTGTTCACTTTCAACACTCGCAGCGGCAAACGCATCATCAGCTCTCCGTCGTAACCGATATCGATCGAGTAAATTCCATCTTCACTGAACCTCAATCCCTGCAGGTTCATCACCATGTTGCGGGTATTGAATGGCACATCGTTCGGGAGTTTCACTTCGAACTCCGGCTCAATCGGCATATGGGTCGGATCCAGCGATTCACCGTCCTCATTGATGATATTGATCGAAAGCTTGTGCTTGCCCACGTCTTCCTGCGTGAAGCAAAAACGCAACGCCAGAGAACAGGTCGGATGCACCACCGGCAAGGCACGCGCCGCCAGGGTGTCGAAGGTTCCGGAAATCACGAGCTTCCCGTTGTAGTCGGCCGCAAAATCACAAAGTGTGGCAATTTGAATATCCATATCGAAAAGAGTTCATTGCCCTTCAAGCGGGCAGGTCATGTCTAAACCAGCTTTCCCTGAGGTAAAGGCCAATGTGACAGGAGTCTGACCCCTACAAAAAAAGGGGCAGCCTCACGGCCACCCCTTCACTCGATCTCTCACCCAACATCACTGCTGGATATCGATCGCCGCATATTCGCCGTCCTTCCTTCTGTAGATGATTGTCAAACAATGGCGACGCGCGCTTTTGTAGAGCACGAAAGGCCTGTCCGAAAGCTCCAGCTCCATGATCGCATCTTCCTTGAACATCGTTTTCACCGCGACTTTCTCAGGGAACACGATGAACGGCTCCGGATCGTGGGCGGATTCTTCCGGATGATCCATGGCCTCTTCAGTGAAGTAACGCTCGTCTAGGTAACGAATCGACTCGTTCCGGTGCGGACGGTTTTTCTTCATCAGGCGGGTTTTGTGTTTCCGCATCCGGCGCGCGATCTTCTCGATCGTCTCGTCCAGGGCCACATACATGTCGCGACCTTCGGTGTGCGCCTCAATGGTAATGTGATTCGTACAGAAAAGGATGATTTCGGCGATTTGCCGGTTTTTCTGAACGTCCAAGATCACTTTTGCCTCAATGATTTTCGGGTAATCCAAATGCAGCCCTTCAATCTTCTTGTGGGCGTAATCACGGAGGGAATCGGTCACTTCTTCATGCCTCACCGTCACGGTGACAGGCAAATTGACGTTTGCAGTTTGCATAGTTTTTAATGGTTATAAGGTTAAAAAAAGGGTCATGGGTTAAAATCCATCACCCATCTGTCACCTTGGAGCAAACTTCACGAGAATGCCACTCAGAAATGATCAAAAACGCCTCATTTTTTATCACCGGTCATGCGACGCTTCACTTCCTTGAGGAAATTCGCATTGCCTTCCAACGAATCCGCCACCGCACGGATGACCTCCAGGGTGGATTTGGAAACATGATGTTCCATTCCTTCCACATCGCGGTAGATCGTTTCCTCGTTGAGCTCGAACAAACGCAGAAAGCGAGTCAATGTCTCATGCCTCTCCACAATCGCTCCGGCGATACGCAAGCCTTCCTCGGTCAGAACCGTTCCCCGGTATTTCTCGTGTTTGACCAAGCCCTCACCATCGAGCTTTTGCAGCATGTTCGTCACGCTGGCCTGGGAGATCCCCAGCTTTAAAGAAATATCCACAGCTCGCGCATAACCCTTCTCCTCGATCAGATGAAGGATCTGCTCCAGATAATCATCCATCGCCACCGAGCCACTGGTCCGCTTCGATTTGGGTTCTGTCATCTCGCACCATCCTTTCCGGCATCATCGGAAGTTTCAAGAACGGATCGACCCGAATATAAATCCTGATTGGATGCCTGAAATTCCGCTTTCAGACGAACTTTCAAGTCAGCCAGATCCACTAGACGATAGCCGCCGAACTGCCACGCACCGTCCACTCCGTCGTGCTCAATCCCGATCAGCAAATGCGCCGCATGCTGGGTGATTTTCGAGGTTCGCGTCTTGGGCTCGAAATAAAACGTCCTCAATCTGCTGTTCTCGGAGCCTTTTTCCATCAACTTCGGATCGAGATAAAACACCTCTCCGGTCTTTTCATGGGTCAGCACCAAATCCGGATAACCGCTTCTCTGCACCTGCCCCTCCACGGTCTTGGGAAACTCACAACGCCATCCATCGTTCGAATCTAACACCCGCTGCAATGCGTCCTCGAAATACTTCGAACCCTCATTGATTCTCGCCAAATTCCTGATGGGGGAACCGACTGCGTTCATTTCCTCGATCACTTGTTTCACCGCCTGATTTAGAATCGCGACCGCCTGCTCCGAGGATGGCATCCGTGCCAAGGGAATCACCCGTTTGTCCGATACCGCTTCAACAACCATGGGAAAATCGAATTCCCTTTCACTCAGGTTTTCCGACAACAGACCTTTCACCAACCGCTTGTCAGCATCTTTGCGTGCCTGCGCTTTCCGATTCTCCTCCGCCTTGTCCAACAGCTGCTGCTGCGCTTCCCAACGGGGCAAAGCGGGCTTTTTCGGTTCACGCGTCACCACAAACACCAGCAAACCGGCCATGGCGGTTCCGAAAACGATCTGATATATCCTGCGGTTTTTCATCATGGCTTGAAAAATCAGGATTCCATCGCCTTGCGCAAACGATACCAAGCGCCTGTATTCGGAGAAACCAAAGCCCACAGCGGCAGATCCTGCAGGCGGTATTCCTTCACCATCCATTCTAACAGAACCAGCGACGCCACCGCATCGAACAACGCATCGTGCCAATCCCGATCCGGAACCAGTTCTTTCACGCGATCCGCCACACCGAGTTCCTCACACAAAGCCCCGAGGGAATGTTTTTTCTGAGCCGGCATCGCCGCCCTCGCCAGCAGCAAGGTATCCACCCAGGGCTCGAAAGGATTTCCGGGATAAACCCGCAAAAAACGTTTCTCCGTTCCCTTCGCATGCGCCACCGGCACTGCCTCTCCGCCCAAACGCGTATTCACCTCCGGCCACAAGGAGAGAAGGCTCGGAGCTCCTTCCAAATGTCCGACCCCGATTCCGTGGATCTTCTTCGCATACCAATCCACATCGCCACCTTTCTCGCGTTCGAGATAGGAAACGTAGTAATCTCCATAACCTTTGTCCAAAGACCAAGTCGCCATCCCGATCTGCACCGGCCAGTCCTCCTTGCCACGCTGAGCCCCCGCCCCCTCGAAATCAATCCCCGCAAACACCACGTCCCGCACTTTTCTCTGATCCTTCACGGACCCATGATTTCCACAAAATTCAAAATTCAAATCTCAAATTTCAAGAAAGAGCCCTACCAACATCAAAACACCCGAATCCCTTTTCTTCCCATTTTGAAACTTGAAATTTGAAATTTGAATTTTGGATGCGCAGCATCCCCGCATGTCCGCAACCACACCCATGATGGCTCAATACCTCGCGATGAGGAAAAGCCTACCTGCTGACATCATTCTCTTCTACCGACTCGGCGATTTCTACGAAATGTTTTTCGAGGACGCCAAAACCGCCGCCCCCATCCTTAACGTCGCACTCACCAAACGCGGTGGAACCCCCATGTGCGGTGTCCCCTACCACGCCGCCCAAA
>CBFGOP010000122.1:0-7356 GCA_965650415.1 uncultured Prosthecobacter sp.
AACGGACGTTTCTCCACTTTCGCCCATGGGTCATCGGATGGGATTTCGGAAGGAGTGATCTTGATCGCTTTCGGTGGGCAGATGAACTCGCAGAGTTGGCAGGAAACGCAGCGCTCGCGGCCTTGCTCGTCGGTGACGAGAGTTGGCGCACCACGATAATATTCCGGCATGTGGTCGTCCCAACGTTGTTCTGGAAACTGCATGGTCACGCCGAGACCAGACGATGCGAGACCTTCCGCACCTGCGGATTTACCACGTAGCGATTTGATCGCGTGGGTCAGGGTAAGGAAAAAGCCTTTGAATAGAGCGCCGAGATAAATTTTTTCTCCGGCGTCGAGTTTCGGGCGGGTGAGCTTGATGGTAGCCATTTGAAGAAGTTTGCTAGTTTGCTAGTGTTCAGTTTTCAGAGAAGAAAAAGCTGATTAGGCGCGAAGGATTTTGGCTGGGGGTTCGGAAACTTTTGCGACCCAGATGATGGCAGCGGTGACTGCGACCAGGAGAACCGAACCGATGGTGATGATGGTTGAGGTGAATTGCGGTTCCGCAATGATGAGCGCAGCGAGGAAGACGTTGATCAGCGCGGCTTCAAAGAAAATAACCCAGCCGAGTTTCATGAGTTGGTCGTAGCGGAAACGAGGAACGGTCCAGCGCACGAGGATGAAGAAGAGGATGAAGGCAATGAGTTTGGTGAGGAAAACCCCGACATGGATCAGGCCTCCGATTTTGAAATCACCGATGGCGAAATCGGCAATCATGGGATCGAGTCCGAAACCGACCGACCAACCTCCAAGGAAGAGGGTGATGATGAGGGCGGAACCGATCACCATAGCGGCGTATTCTCCCATGAAAAACATGGCGAATTTCATCGAGGAATATTCCGTGTGATAACCACCGACGAGTTCGGTTTCACACTCTGGAAGATCGAAGGGCATACGGTTGGTTTCCGCGAAGATAGAGATGGTGAAAATCAGAAAGGCGATGAAAGCGGGAATCAGGAAGAGCGCGGTGGTGGTGTCGGGCAGGGAAAGTTTACCATCGGTCCAGAACGGAAGCAGCAGCCATCCGTTGTCGGCTTGCTCCTGGACGATATTGCTGAGGTTGAGATCCCCGTAATAGAGAAGCACCGGAATGATGGAAAGTCCGAGGCAGATTTCGTAGGAGATCATCTGTGCGGTGGAGCGGACGCCGCCGATGAACGGGAATTTCGAATTCGATGCCCAACCTGCGAGGGTGATGCCGTAAACCGTGAGGGAGGAAATGGCGAAAACGAAAAGAGGACCGACATCGATATCAGCGATGACAAGTTTCTCGGTGTGGCCGAAGAGGGTGATATCGGGTCCGAAAGGAACCACGCATACGGTGATAAGCGCCGGAACGACCGTCAGAGCCGGAGCGAGCCAGTAGAAGGCTTTGCGCACGTGATCGGGAGTGAAGTCTTCCTTGAGAAACAGCTTCAAACCGTCAGCGACAGGTTGGATGAGACCGAAGAAATGGAAATCCTTCTTTGCACCTAACAGGGTGAGAGGAATGCCAACGCGGTTCGGGCCGACCCGATCCTGAATGATGGCCGAGAAGCGGCGTTCGAAATAAACCGAGAGCGGAACCAGTGGCAATACCACGATGAACGTGAACGTCACGATTTTCGCAATGATGATGGCGAGTTGGATGAGAATTTCAGGCATGTTTGGAAAACTTCTAACTTTTAACTTCTAACTGAATTACCCATTGATGATGCCGGCGGCTTTGCGGGCGCGTTCGTTTTCCAGTAGCGCGATTTTGTAATCGGTCTCGTGAATCACGGTTCCTTGGTCGCCGATTTTGGAAAGGCTCAGGCCGTTGAAGTCCTTGACGTCCGCTGCGAGTTGTTTGAACACGTCTTCGATGCTGTGGAGGCTGGATTTTTCGCCTGACACCGCTGCGATGAGATCGCGCAAAATTTCCCAATCATCATGAGCCTGGCCTTGGGGCTCAACGGCGCGGTTGAGGCGCTGGAGGCGACCCGTGAGATTCACCATCGAGCCACGTTTTTCCGCAAAGGCAGCGGAGGGGAGGACGACGTCCGCATAGTTGGCGGATGGGTTCGCGAGGATGGAGGTTTGGAGATAGAAATCGAGTTTGCTCAGAGTCTCAGGAGAGAAGCCCGCATCGCTGATGAGGTCTTCACCGAAGCAGAGCAGGGCTTTGATCGAACCCGAATCGATTCCACTGCGGATCGAAGCGAGGGATTGATAAGGATCTTCGTTTTTCAGAACGAGCGTGGCTCCGGTGGTGTTCGGATTGCGGTCGGCAGCGATCAGCAGGTGATCGGCTTCGCCTGTGCGAGGAACGAGCGACAGGGTTTTGATCGAGAGTTTGCCGGTAAGCTGGTTGAGGAGGAAAAGCTCCTCGTTGGTCATGCGTGCGGAGCCGACGATGGCGATTTCATTGGTGGCGAAACCTTTGATTTTCTCAGCAGCGATACTGATGGCGTTGCTCCAGGTGGTTGGAACGTGTTTGGCGTTTTCACGGATGAGGGGTTCGGTCAGACGTGCCTCGCTATCGATGTAGTGGAAATTCAAGCGATGCGAGTCCGGCATCCAGTTGGAGTTTACCGCATCGTTCTGGCGTGGGGTGATGCGGTGGATGGTGTTTCCACGGGTATGGATGGTGATGTTGGTGCCGGTGCCGCAGTTCACATCGATGGATGGGGTTTCCTTGAGGAACCAAACGCGCATCTGGAAACGGAAGTCGTTGGAGGTCAGTGCGCCGACGGGACAGATATCCGCGGTGTTGAGAGAGTAGTTGGAGTCGAGTTCACGATTCGGGTGAACGGTAAGCGTGGTGTGGGTGCCGCGTTGGGTGAAGCCTAGCACCGGATCTCCCGCGACTTCATCCATGAAACGGATGCAGCGTGAGCACATGATGCAGCGCTCGTCGTCGAGACGGATGCGCGGACCGATATCGACGTTCTTGGGTTTCTTTACCTTCATGTCGATGAAGCGGGAAACGCCACGTCCGAACCCGACCGATTGTTCCTGGAGTCGGCACTCACCGGCTTGGTCGCAGATCGGGCAATCGAGCGGGTGGTTGATGAGAAGAAATTCCATGACGCCTTCGCGGCATTTTTCTACGAGTTCGCCGGTGGTGCGGATGCCCATGTTTTCGGCAACCGTGTTCGCGCAGGAAATCGCGGGGCGTGGCATCCAGCCGATGATTTCATAGCCGTCAGAATCGCGCACGGGGTCCTGGCCAGGAGCGGGGCGCGGTGGCATGCCCATTTGAACCATGCACATCCGGCAGTTTCCAGGGACACTGAGCTTCGGGTGGTAGCAGTAATAAGGGACGTCTTTTTTCACCGAGCGGCATGCTTCGATCATACGGGTGCCCTTGGGAAATTGATACCAGGTGCCGTCAATCTGGACATTGACCATGCCCTTTTCGGCAGCGAGGTCTTTGGGTAATTTAAGTTCCGCGGTGGACGATGCAGTGTCGCTCATGAGTCGTGTTGGAGAAGCAGATTGATGGGTGGAAAAAACCTGCGCGGACTATGTAGGCGGGACGGCTTTGGGGCAAGTGTGCTTTGTGAATTTTTTCACAAAGTCGGGGCAGAAGGTGTTTTCAGCTATGTGCGGGTTTTTTGGCGGGATGAAAGGGGTTGAAAACCCATTGTCCATAGGTGAGAAACGCGGCGTGAGAAAAGACCGACTGGATGCGCTGATGTTTAACCGAGGAATGTGTGACTCCCGGGAGCAGGCGAAGC
Source organism: uncultured Prosthecobacter sp. (assembly GCA_965650415.1). Lineage (GTDB taxonomy): Bacteria > Verrucomicrobiota > Verrucomicrobiia > Verrucomicrobiales > Akkermansiaceae > Luteolibacter. Next base: position 3,740 of record CBFGOP010000122.1, read on the forward strand.
GTCTGGTTTTGGCGGGAGAAGTCAAAGTGGACGGTCGGATGGTGGATAAACCTGCGGAGAGGTTCGGGGAAGACGCACAGGTTGAAATTCGGGAAAAACCGAAGTTTGTTGGGCGCGGCGGCCTGAAATTGGAGGGGGCGTTGGAGGCGTTCGGGATCGATGTGACCGGCTGGGTTTGTTTGGATGTCGGGGCATCGACCGGTGGATTTACCGATTGTTTGCTCCAACGTGGGGCCGCCAAGGTTCATGCGATCGATGTGGGGACCAACCAACTGGTCTGGAAGTTACGCAACGATCCGCGGGTGATTTCAAAGGAAAAGTTCAATGCGCGGCACCTGGATGTGGAGCATTTGGGCGAGAAGGTTCGGTTGGCTGTGATGGATTTGTCATTCATTTCACTGACCAAGGTTCTGCCTTCGGTTTTCGGGGTTTTGGAGGCCAGCGGAGAGGTGATTTGCCTGATCAAACCTCAGTTTGAACTGGAGCGAGAGGACGTGGGAAAAGGCGGAATTGTCCGCGAGGACGAACTAAGGCAGCGGGCTGTGGATAAAATTCGGCAATTTGTGACCGAGGATTGTGGCAAGGTGTGGAAAGGGGTGATCCCATCCATCATCGCAGGAATGGACGGCAATCAGGAATTTTTGGCTTGGATCGGGCAAAAAGATTTCGAATAAAAATAACTAGAAACTCTCTACTTAAGGATTACCCTACGTGGGGTTTCGATTAAAACATCCCTCAAAAACTAAAAACTATGAAATTACTACTAACCGTATTCGGCGCTGCTCTGTTCACCTCTTCGGCTGTTTTTGCTGAAGATTGCGAGAAAAAGTGCGACAAGAAAAAAGACTGTAAAAAAGACGAGGCCACCTTGGTAGCCGAAGGCAAATGCGACAAGAAGTGCGACAAAGAGAAAGAGGCTGAAAAAGAAGCCACTCTGATTGCTCATTGCGGCAAATGCAAAAAAGACGGCGAGCACAAAGAAGAAGGCAAAGAAGAGAAAAAAGAAGGCACATTGATCGCTGGCAAATGCGACAAGAAGTGCGACAAAGAGAAAGAGGCTGAAAAAGAAGCCACTCTCCTTGCCGAAGGCAAATGCGACAAGAAGTGCGACAAAGAGAAAGAAGCTGAAAAAGAGGCAACTCTCCTTGCCGAAGGCAAATGCGACAAGAAGTGTGACAAAGAAAAAGAGGCTGAGAAAGAAGCCACTCTCGCTTAAATCCACTCAAAACATTCAATCGAAAAAGCCACTGGAGAAATCCGGTGGCTTTTTTGTTGGATGGGAGAAAATACCGCCGGCCGGACTCGAACCGGCACGCCTTTGAGAGCAACGGATTTTAAATCCGCAGTGTCTACCATTCCACCACGGCGGCAATGCTTCATTTTGCGAAGCGGGGGAGACTCAAGCGGCTTTTTGGAGATTCGTCCAGCAAAGTCATTTGGGATTTTAAATCAATCCGGCTGAGTTGTTTCTTTTTCCTTGGCGGTTCGTTTGGCGGGTTTTGAGAGGATTTCGATGTAAATCGCATCCCAACCCTCAGCTGCTGCGGAGTCAACAGGTTTGGTGATTTCCGAGACATGGATGGGTTGCGCACTTTCGGCATCTTTGCCGGTGCGGCAGTCAAAGTCCCAGAAATCCACATCTTCCGGAAGGGGTTTACGGCGTTCGCGTTTGAGATATTTGCGGATCTCCGCCTTGATGGCTTCGACCACACGTGCAGGTTTGTGCGAAGCGGAGGTGAGAGGAAAAGATTTTTTCATAGGGCGCTTGTGGAATGCCGGAAGAGGAAAGTCACGCACCGTTCATCAGAATCACCATTTCTCCCTTCGGAGTCCGGGCTTCAAACCATTCCAGAAGTTCTTTCGGAGTGCCGCGGTGATAGGTCTCGAATTTCTTGGTGAGTTCGCGGGCGACACAGACTTTGGCAGTGGGGGCGATTTCTTCAAGGATCTTGAGTGTCGAAACAATGCGATGCGGGCTTTCGAAGAAAATGCCGGTTTCTCCGGAGTCGATCACTTCTTGCATCGCGCTGCGGCGTTTGCCTGATTTGACCGATAGAAACCCGCCATAGCGGAAGGCATGGCAGGGAAGTCCGGAGCCGATCAGAGCGGTTAGAACAGCGGATGGACCCGGAAGGACATCGAAGGGAACACCGGCTTCTAGGCAGGCTTGGATGAGGCGGTAACCTGGATCCGAAATGCCCGGCATGCCTGCGTCACTGATGAAAGCAATGCGCTCACCGGCTTTTGCCGCCGCAGCCAGTTCGGGAGCTTTGCGAGACTCGTTGTGTTCATGCAGCGCAACCAAAGGTTTTCCCGTGATGCCGTGATGAGCGAGCAACACACCGGAGTGACGGGTGTCTTCGCAGGCGATCCGATCCGCGTTTTTCAAAACCTCCAGCGCCCGCAAGGTCATGTCCCCGAGATTGCCGATGGGGGTGGGAACGAGAAAAATCCGTCCGCCGATTTCGGGTTCTTCCGAGTTCATGCTATGGTGAGAAATTTCGAGTGCTCTGTATCCGTGATGGACGTTGGTTTTCCGTCGGAATCGACTTTCACGCTGACCATTTCACCTGCGGCGGCGATGGTGTTGTCGGTTTTGAGAATTTCAAACCGCCAGTTGATGGATGTGGTGCCGATGCGTTGGAGATGAAGCATGACTTCAAATCGGTCCCCGTATCGCAGCGGGCTACGGTAGTCGCACGAAATTTTCACACGCGGCCAGCCGCCGTTGTCTGAGAAAACCGGAATTTGTTTCGAGGTGAGGCACGCGTGTTCGGCTGCCTCGACGTGACAGAGGATTTTGGAAAAGTGAGCCCAGCCGCTCGCATCCGTATCTGAGAAAGCGATTTCGGATTGGTGGCGATAGGTGGGCTGTTCCAAAAGTTTTAGTCTTCGAATTTTTTGACCAGCACGGAGGCGTTATGCCCACCGAAGCCGAAGCTGTTGCTGAGAGCGACCTTGATCGGTACTTCACGGGCGACGTTGGGAACGACATCGAGATCGCACTCGGGGTCTTGTTCCTCGATGTTGATGGTGGGAGGAACGACTCCGTCGACGATGCCCATGACGCTGGCGATGAGTTCGATACCGCCTGCGGCACCGAGCATGTGACCGGTCATGGATTTGGTGGAACTGACCATCAGGCCGTTTTTCGCGTGATCGCCGAAAGCGAGTTTGATGGCTTTGGTTTCTGCGATATCGCCAAGACCGGTGGAGGTGGCGTGGGCGTTGAGGTAATCAACTTCCTCGGGATTGGTTTTGCCGTGTTTGAGCGCCATGCCGATCGCGTAGGCGGGGCCGCTGCCATCGGGTGACGGAGCGCTGAGGTGGTAGGCATCGGCGCTGACGCCGTAACCGATGAGCTCGGCATAGATTTTCGCACCGCGGGCTTTGGCGGTTTCTAGTTCTTCGATCATGACCACGCCTGCACCTTCGCCCATGACGAAACCGTCGCGGTGTTTATCGAAAGGACGGGAGGCGTGTTCCGGATCGTCGTTGCGGGTGGAGAGGGCTTTCATGTTGGCGAAGCCGCAAAGACCCATGGGAAGGACGGCTGCTTCGGCACCACCGCAGAGGAAACCATCGGCATCGCCGAATTTGATCATGCGCCATGCTTC
>CBFGOP010000123.1:0-7238 GCA_965650415.1 uncultured Prosthecobacter sp.
CGCGTGCTGGATGACACTCGAGCATCTTGGCAGAAATTAGATAAGATCGGTCGCCGTGATCGATTCAAAACCGAGGATTTTGCGAATTTTCCCGCTTTGCAGAATCCGGATTTCGTCGAGTATCCCAAGAAGAACCAACCATGACTCATCATTTTCAAGCCCTTGCCCTCCACGCCGTCCTTTTTTTCAGCCTGATTCCCGTTCATGCGGAACCGGAAAAACCTGAGGAAAAAAAGCCCGTTGCAGAGTTCAAAGCGGTCGATCCCGTCAGCAAAAAAGGATCGGTCAAGATCGATGGCAAGGATGTGCCGTATGTTTCCACCGTCGGGAAAATCGTTTTGAAAAACGACAAGGACGAACCGCGCGCCTCCATATTTTACACCAGCTACGTTCGTGAAAAGGCTGGAAAAGCCTCGGAGCGCCCCGTCATGTTTGCCTTCAACGGCGGCCCGGGTTCTTCGGCGGTTTGGCTGCACTTGGGAATCCTGGGACCCAGAAGATTGGACCTGCCCGGCGATGGCACGCAACCTGTCACACCCCCTGCCCGTTTGGTTGATAACGATCAGAGCATTCTGGATGTATGCGATCTCGTGCTGATCGATCCCGTCACCACCGGATACAGCCGTGCTGAGGGCGAAACCGATGAAAAGGAATTTCATGGTTTGAGAGAAGACGTGGAATCGGTCGGTGATTTCATCCGACTCTGGATCACCCAAAACAACCGCTGGAGTTCACCCAAATACCTCTGCGGCGAATCCTACGGCGGTATCCGCGCGGTCGGTTTGGCGAGCCACCTGCAAGATCGCTACGGCATGAGCCTGAACGGTGTCATCCTGCTGTCCTCGCTCCTGGATTTCCGGACCGTTGTCGAATCTCCGGGAAGCCAACTTTCCTATCAGGTTTTCCTCCCAACCTTCGCGACCACCGCCCTGTATCACGGAAAAATCCAAGGCCAGCGCGATGAGGTCTATCGCAAAGCCAGGGACTTTGCCTACGGAGCCTACGGTTCGGCCTTGATGAAAGGAAACGAGATCACGCCCGAAGAAATCGAGACAGCCGCAGCCACACTTGCCGAGCTCACCGGGATTTCCGCCGACATCTGGAAGAAACACCAACTGCGCTTGAACCCCAATGTTTTCCGGGCCGAGTTGCTCAGGAAAGAAGGAAAAGTGGTGGGTCGATTCGATTCACGGGTTGCCTGGGACGGCACGGTTCCCGCAGCGGCGTCCGCGGAATACGACCCCTCTTTTTCGCTGGCTTACCAGACCTTTTCCACCGCGATGCTGAGCTATCTGGGAGACGAACTCGGCTGGAAAGTAGACCAACCATATGAAATTCTAACATCCGGAGTTTTCCCGTGGAAATACAACTCCGACAACGAAGTGGTCAACATGAGCGACAGTCTGATCGAGGCCATGCGCGATAACCCTAAATTGCGCGTGCTCGTCATGGGAGCCCACACGGACCTCGCGACCCCACCTGAAGGCGTCTACTATTCCATCCGGCAAATGATCGGCGTCACCCCCGCCCTGCTCAAACAGTTCACTTTCACCGAGTACGATGCCGGTCACATGTTCTACACCAACCCACCAGACCTAAGGAAATCCCGCAAAGATTTGCTGGATTTCCTTAAATTTCAAAATTCAAATCTCAAATCTCAATGAGGATGGCTATCGCTCCCGCGCTCGGGATCCAATCTTTTGAAATTTGAAAGTTGGAATTTGAAATTTGAGGTTTAGCCTCAGCGCATGCGTCTCGACGATACGTTTGCCAACCTCAAAAATCAGAATCAAAAAGCCTTCATCGCCTACGTGGCTGCGGGCGATCCTTCGTTTGAACTTTCTCTGGAGGTGATGCATACGTTGGCGGATATCGGTGCGGATGTCATCGAACTCGGCCTGCCTTTTTCGGATCCTTTGGCCGACGGCATTGTCAACCAGATGGCTGCCGATCGTGCGCTGAAATCCGGCATGACCACTGCCCGCACTCTGGATTTGATCAAAGCCTTTCGCGAAAAAAACGACAAGACCCCCATCGTCCTCTTCACCTACCTCAACCCGATTTTCACCTACGGCTTTTCCCGTTTCCAAAAAGATGCGGTCGCTGCCGGCGCGGATGGGATCTTGTTGTTAGATCTTCCTCCTGACGAAGCCGAGCTCTCCGCAGAACTCGCTGAAAACAAATCCCTCTCCCACATCCGCCTGATCGCGCCATCAACCCCGCCGGAGCGGATCAAAATGCTCGCCGAAAAAGCCGAGGGTTTCATTTACGCACTCTCACGCAGCGGAGTCACCGGCGGCCATTCCGCTCCGGCCGCCACCATACCCGCGCAGGTCGCAGCCATCAAACAACACAGCAAAGTCCCCGTCTGCGTCGGTTTCGGTATTTCAAATCCCGAACAAGCCCAGCTGGTTGCAAAATCCGCCGATGGTGTGATCGTAGGCTCAGCCATCGTCAAAAAGATCGAGGAAAACCCGACCAACCCGGCCCAAGCCGTCAGGGACTTCGCGAAGCCTTTGATTGATGCGATCAGAGCTTAGAGACGAGAGCTGAGAGCGCAGAGAAAACGCTTTCTTGCACTTGATCGCGGGCTCCCGACCCTATAACTCCGCTGTAACTGATCTTCCACTCTTCTCTGAAAACTGAAAACTAGTAACTAGCAAACTTTTCCCATGCTTCTCCACTTCTACAAAATGAATGGCGCCGGTAACGATTTCATCGTCATCGACAACCGCGATCTCTCGATCTCTCTCGACGATGACACCATCGCGGCGCTCTGCGATCGTCATCGCGGCATTGGTGCCGATGGTTTGTTGGCAGTTGAGCCGGCGGAAAAAGGAGCCGATTACAAGTTCCGCTACTACAACGCCGATGGCGGCGAAGCTGAAATGTGCGGCAACGGAGCGCGTTGCTTCGGTTTCTTCACCGCGCACTTGGGCAACGAAGACGAAGAACTTCCATCCAGCGTTTCATTCGAAACCATCGCCGGAACGCTCACCGCGGAAATCGTCGGCGACGAAGTCCGCATCGCGATGTCCGAGCCGAAAGATCTCGAGCTCAACACACCCGCGAAAGTCGATGGCTTTTCCGGCGTCCTCCATTTCCTCAACACCGGCGTGCCTCACGTTGTCAGCTTCGTGGACGATTTGGAAAACACCGAAGTGTTCGATGTGGGTCGTGCGATTCGCAATCACTCACACTTCGCGCCGAACGGCACCAACGCGAACTTCGCCAAAGTGCTCGCTCCCGATCACATCGCCATCCGCACCTACGAACGCGGAGTCGAAGACGAAACCCTCGCCTGCGGCACCGGCATGGTCGCTTGTGCGCTCTTGCATCACCTGCTCACCGGCGCGGAATCGCCCATCAAAGTCGATGTCGAAGGCGGCGATACACTGACCATCGGTTTCGAGAAAACCGGCGACCAGACTTTCAAAAACGTCACCCTCACCGGGCCAGCTGATTTTGTGTTCGAAGGTGAAATAGAAATTTGAGCCAATCTGAAACGCATCTTCCAATACCTGTTCGTCGTTCTCGGTTGCTTGCAACTCATCGGCGGGCCATATGCCGTCGTGCAACTCTACGCATGGGCGAACATGTTGGTGACCTACTCTCAGGAAACATCCATTTCCGAGGCAGTCGTCGATACCTTCAGTGGCGAAAAACCCTGCCACCTTTGCGAGCACATCCAGGAGGCGAAATCATCCAATCCCGAGAACGACGAGCCCAAGCCTATCCAGCTTTCCCAAAAACTCTTCCAAGATCTTCAAGCTCCGTCATTGGTAGGCTTGCACGATCCCTTTTCCTCCCCTCTCCCGCCCACAGATTTCCCAGCCGTAGCAGATGCGCATGATTGCGCCGCCAACGGCCCACTATCTCCACCCCCGAGGGTGTAGAGATACGATAAGCATATTAAGAATGGTAGGGTCGTTTTGATAAAACGACCGCCTTCCTGTGCATACAATCAACCCCAGCGGTCATTTCATCGAAATGACCCTACCGGATCTATCCACTTTCTAATCTTTTCATCTCACTCAGTGAAACCATATCTCTTTCTCATCCTCTTCTCACCCATCCTCCTAGCCGAAACTGAAACTCTCGCACCAACCATCGTCACAGCCGATTCCGGCTTCACTCTCACCCAACCCACCCTCGAACAGGATCGTCTCGATCTCGCAAAAATCCCGGGCGGCACGGAAACCATTGATGTCGAACGATTTCTAACAGGTCGAGCATCCACCTTCGCCGATACCTTCGCACTTTCTCCTGGAGTGGTCGCACAATCACGCTTCGGTTCCGATGAAGCGCGTATTTCCATCCGCGGCTCGGGCCTGCAACGCACGTTTCACGGTCGCGGCATCCGCGTCATGCAAGACGGCATTCCAATCAACCTCGCCGATGGCGCGTTTGATATGCAGGCCATCGATCCCCTCGCCGCTTCACACATCAACATCTGGCGTGGCGGAAACGCGTTGTCGCGTGGCTCAACCACCTTGGGTGGAGCCATCGATTACCTCTCGCATACCGGCCACACTGCTCCGGGTTACTCGGCACGGATCGAGGCGGGTTCTTACGATTACCTCCGCAGCCGCTACGCAGGCGGCTACACCGAGGGATCGAAAGATCTGTATTACTCGCTCTCACACGCCTCGCAAAGCGGCTACCGCGATCACGCCGTGCAATCCGCCCAACGTTTGTTTTCAAACTTCGGGATCCGGTTTCACGAAGATTTGGAAACGAGGTTTTACGTCACGGCCATACACACCGACTCGGATCTTCCCGGCTCTCTCACCAAGGCGGAAATGGAAGCGAATCCCAGACAAGCCGACCGCTCGACAAACGGAGCGTTGAAATTCGACAACCGGCGTGATTTCAAACTCTTCCGCATCGCCAACAAAACCACGCTACGGGATGGAGATAACACGTGGAGTATCTACTCGGCGTTTTCCAACAAAGATCTGGATCATCCGATTTCACCTTTCGCAGGCATCCTTGATCAACTTTCCAACGACCTCGCCACCGGAATCAACTTCCATAACCAAAGCGATCTTGCTGGAAGAGAAAACGAATTCCGATCGGGTCTATCCCTAACCTATGGCAACACCACGGATTCCCGTTTCATGAACCAAAACGGCAATCGCGGCACACTCCGCCAGCGCGATGAGCAAACCGCAATGAATCTGGAGGCGTTTGTGGAAAACCGTCATCACCTCACCCACGAACTGAGCCTGAACGCGGCTTTGGCGGCGGCATACTCGACCCGTGAAAACGACAGGGAATTTTCCAACCCGGTTTCCTCCGCACCTTTTTACACCGCACCCACAGCCGGTGCCCTAACCTCCTATGACGACTCCTTTACAAACCTCGCTCCGAACCTCGGTCTGCTTCATGAAAAACATGACATTCAGTATTTCATCGGAATCTCGCGAAGTTTCGAACCTCCTTCGTTCTCAGAAGCGGTCACCAACAACACCGCACGCGATGCGCAAACCGCGAACACGATCGAAGCCGGAACACGCGGCACACGTTCGTTTGCAAAATGGGATCTGACTTTCTTCTACTCGCAGATCGAAGACGAACTCCTCACCATCACCGATCCCACCACATCCGTTTCCACCACCCAAAACGCCGACGACACCCTGCACCACGGAATCGAGTTCGGAACCGAGATTGATCTCCTAGGTTCGGATTGGCTGGATCAGAAACCTGAGCACCGCTTCGTGTTCCGCAGCGCCTATACCTATGGAAATTTTACCTTCGATAGCGATCCCACCTACGGTGACAACCAGATCGCAGGACTACCGCCCCATCTGATCCGTGGTGAGTTGGTCTGGGAAAATGCCCAAGGCTACTATGTCGGTCCGACCTTCGAATGGGTTCCGGTGAAATCTTTCATCGATCACCGCAATACCTTCGCCGCAGATCCGTATGCCCTCTTCGGCTTCAAGTTCGGTCGACGCGTCACCGACGGTTTCTCATGGTTTGTAGAAGCTAAGAATCTAACAGATGAAATCTACTCCCCCACCCACGGAGTCGTGGACAACGCCGGAGGAGTTGATCAGCGCCAGTTTCTTCCGGGTGATGGAAGATCAGTATTCGCCGGGGTTGAGTGGAGGTTTTGATTAACCGCGATAGGTTCCGCCCCTTCAGGGCTTAATATTGTGTGTGACGTATACCCAGGGCGTTGCCCTGGGCTATCGGGTCATGCGCCGTTGGCGCAATTCTACACGCACCAAAGGTGCAAAACTCTATAGCCTAGGGCAACGCCCTAGGACTATTGACCGAAACATTCCCAGCCCTGAAGGGGCGAAACCCAAGCGTCATTTCAATCCCACACATACTTTTCATCATACGTGACTTTATATCTCTCCAAAAACCTCCGGTATTCGTCGTGAAAGGTAATTTTCCTATGATGCTCTTCCTGATTTTGAATATATCGCACCAACGTTTCCACCTGCGATTAGCCAATCGAAAACGCGCCATATCCTGACTGCCACGAAAACTCCTTCACTCTCCCTTCGGCCTTCATCCACTTGGACGAACTCTTTTTCACCTCTTCCACAATCTCGGCAATCGTCTTGGTTCGATGAAGAGCAAATAAAATATGAACATGATCATCCACACCACCGGTCTGAATGGATGGACATTTTAAATGATTCAAAATTCCAACCATATAACCGTGCAGTTGCGGTCGAATATCTCTGGAAATCAATGGTTCACGGTTTTTGGTGCTGAACACCAAATGGACAAGCACGCTTGATAGAGATTGGGGCATTGGAAAACGTGGGGGGTGGCGTTATTGAATCGTTAGTAAATCATGTTTCGGATAAATAAAATCACATTTCCAAGCTCATATCGATGGTGATTTCACGGGAGGAATGAAGGGAGAGCGGGTTACGCCCTTTCAGGGCTCATTATGGGGTGTGACAACTACCCGGGGCGTTGCCCTGGGCTATTGAGTGATGCGCCTTTGGCGCGTAAGAAATAATTTGCAAAAAGCACCCGCACCAAAGGTGCGAAACCCGATAGCCTAGGGCAACGCCCTGGACTATTCACCCGAAACATTTCTTAGCCCTGAAGGGGCGAAACTCAAATGAATCAATGCCGACCTATCTTGATTGGGATTCCCCCAGCCTCTTCATGATGATTTTCTCGGAGGTTTTGGTTTTCAGTTCCACATCCGGGGCAAAGGTTTGGATGCGCCATTCTTCCAGTAACCAGCCGATTTCCCATAGTGC
>CBFGOP010000124.1:0-7198 GCA_965650415.1 uncultured Prosthecobacter sp.
TTCTCACCACCGAGGCCCTCATCACCGATCTTCCTGAAAAGGAAGCAGCCGGTGCAGGCGGCCACGGCCATGACCACGGCGGCATGGGCGGCATGATGTAATCGCAACGGCGATCCTCGATCGCCGATCCAATCCTGAAGCCGGGCAGAGAAATCTGCCCGGCTTTTTCATTTTCAAGATTGGACGTTCGCCCGCCGACGTTCATGCTCCGCACATGGATCTCTTTTCCCAAGTCCGCGAAATCAAACTCATCCGGCAAATCGGCTCCCTCCTTTCATGGGATCAGGAAACCTACCTGCCTTCGAAAGCAGCCGCATACCGCTCCACCCAGCTTTCCTATCTCGCCGCACACGCACACAAAATCGAGACCTCAGCGGAATACCTCTCCGCCCTCTCCACCGCCGAGGAATCGGATCCTAAAACCAATCCGGTTCACTCGGCGAACCTCCGCGAACTGCGTCGTGAATCGGACCTCTCTAACAAAATCCCAATCGAACTGGTCGCCTCCGAATCCACCGCTCAATCCCATGCCCATCACGCATGGATCGATGCCCGTAAAAAATCCGATTTCTCCATCTTTGCCCCGCACCTCGAAACCCTTTTCGATTTCGCCAGAAAAAAATCCGATCTCTGGGGCTACGAAGACGAACCCTACAGCGCACTATTACAGCACTTCGAGCGCAACACCTCCGCAAAACACATCGCCGTATTATTGGAGGACTTGCGTAAGAAACTCACTCCCATTTCCGCAAAAGCGGTCGAGAAATCCTCCGCACGAAAGCCAAGCCTTCCTCCCGGACAATACTCGATTGAAAACCAACAGGCCTTCAACGCACTTGTCGCAGCCGAAATCGGTTTTGACTTCCAGGCAGGTCGCATCGACACCACCGCTCATCCCTTCTGCACAAGCCTCGGGCCTAACGACACCCGAATCACCACCCGCTATGACCTGAACGACTTCACCTCATCTCTCTTCGGCGTAATGCACGAGGTCGGCCACGCGCTCTACGAACAAGGCCTGCCCGAAAATGACTTTGGTCTGCCGTCCGGCTCTTCCGTGTCTCTCGGCATCCATGAATCCCAATCCCGCCTGTGGGAAAACCAAGTGGGTCGCTCAACCAATTTCTGGAAAAAATTCTATCCGATCGCCCAGGGTTTCTTCAGTCAACTCCAGGATTTTTCTCTCGAAAGTTTTCTCCACTACATCCATCGCGCGGAATTTTCAGCGATCCGTGTTGAGGCCGATGAAGCCACCTACGATCTCCACATCATCCTGCGTTTCCAAATCGAACGCATGATCCTCAATCGGGAAATCTCCATCGCCGATATCCCGTCCACTTGGTGCGAGCTGTTCCGGGAATCCTTCGGTTTCGTGCCGAAAGACAATGCCAACGGCTGCCTGCAGGACATCCATTGGTCAATGGGTGGAATCGGTTACTTCCCGACCTATACACTCGGCAACATCAACGCCGCCCAGCTTTTCAAGGCCGCCACTTCCGAGCCGGAAATCCAATCCGCAACCCAACAGGCAAATTATGCTCCCCTTCTCAAATGGTTGCGTCAAAACATCCATCAACACGGTACCGTCCACGATCCCGCCGATCTCATGAAACTCGCGACAGGAAAAACCCCGGATACGGAAGCTTACCTCAATCACCTCTCGGCCAGGTATCTATGATCTTCCTCAAAACCGAATACTGAAAACTAGCAAACCACTGACATGCTCATTGTTCTCGAAGGAATTGACGGTACCGGAAAATCGACGCAAGCCAAACGCCTCGCGGAACATTTCCGCCAGCTCGGAAAAACGGTAACGCTCTCCCGCGAGCCTACCGACGGACCATGGGGAACCCTTCTCAGAAATTCCGCGGAAAAAGGGAGACTTTCTCCGGATGAGGAACTTCAGGCGTTTTACAACGACCGCAGGCAACACGTCGAAGAACTCATCAAACCCGCTCTAACAGCCGGGCACATTGTCATTCTCGATCGCTACTATTTCTCCATGATGGCCTACCAAGGCGCGCGTGGTTTCGATCCCGCTCAAATTCGCAGGGAAAACGAAACCTTCGCTCCGGTTCCGGATCTGCTGCTCATTCTCGATCTCGATGTCGATACAGCCCTCACCCGCATCGGCTCGCGTGGTGACACCGCGAACGAATTCGAACAACGCTCCAACCTCGCCCGTTGCCGAGAAATTTTCCTCTCTCTCGTCAATGAACCTTTCGCCAAGGTGATCGATGCGAATCATTCCACAGACGAAGTCGCATCCGACATTCTTCTCGCAGCATCCTAATACCGATCACTCTCACGCCATGCTCTCGATCCGCATTTACAGCCTGATTCTATCCTCATTGGCCGGATGCGTAACATGCTTGTTGCTGCCCACCACCTCAGTGGAAAAATCCACATTTGGCCTGACAGCAAAAATTCTAACCCGCTCGGATTCCCTTCATTTCGGTGAGGGCACCACAGAAAAACCCTACGCCCTGGGTTCCCTTCAACAAAAGGTATCTCCCAAAAAATCAGGACCGACTGAAATCCTTCTCACCGACGATCCCAACCGGATTTTCCAATCATCACCACCTTCCGCACTCGATCTCGCCCTGATTCTTCATAATCTCAAACGGCTCAATCAGACCGCCATCGCCATCGGTACACCCCTTCATTGGAGCAATCCGGACCTCATGCCGCTTCAGGCATTGGACAGGCAACTCGACCAAGTTCCGAATCTGATCACCACCTCCCCGCTCACCCGCACCACTTCACCAAGTCCCATTCCGCCCGCGTTTCGCAAGGCATCACTACCCCTTTCGAAAATCCGGGGAAACCTCTCCTTGCTGCCTGTTGTGAACCGCACCTCGCTTCCGGATGTGGTGCTGGGAAACCAAACCTCTCTCGCCGGATTCTCCATCCTCGATTCCGAACCTGCCAGCAAAACTCCGCACCTCATGGCCAAATGGAACGACCGCGTGGTCTTTTCCTTCACCTTTCTGTGCGCCCTCCAACACCTCAACGTCCCGCTCGATTCCATCCGGGTTCACATGGGCCGCCACATCGATTTGGGAAAAGACCAACTCTATATCCCGATCGATGATTTCGGCCGTCTGATCCACCTCCCTCAAATCCAAAAACCAAACCACTCTTCACTTTTCCCGGCAGAAAATCTGATCGATGCCCCGGACAACACGTTTGTGAAAGTTTCCTATCAACCCGTCATCATCCGCAACACTCAATCCAATCAGGAACCCGCATCTCTCGATTATTCGAATACGCTTTCTAACACTCTCGCGATTCTCACCGAACCAACCACCAGCTTCGCGATCAAGCTGTTGGATAGGCCATCCATTACTTCGGAGCTGCTTTTCATCTCCGCCGTCATCACTCTCATTTTCAGCCTCCAAAGCCACTTTCCGGGCCGTAAGGCACTGCTCTATCTGTTTGGTGTGGCTCTCGGAATCCTACTGCTCCACTTCGCCATCGTTCATTTCACCACCACCTGGATCCCAACTTTACCATCCCTCGCAGCCCTCACCACTGCGGGATTTTTCTGCAGAGACAGATCAAATACAGTTCGCAAAAAAATCATGCGCCAGATGCGAAACAGAAAATCCAGAATCCCTACAGCCAGAGATCTGCTCGCTCCTCACAAAAACAATCGTCTTTGAACCGTTTCACTGCTTAGCTAAACCGCATCCATGAATCCCGCCGAAAAAGCCGACGCCCTCATCGAAGCCCTGCCCTATTTCCAGGCCTTTCGCTCGAAGACCATTCTCATCAAAATGGGCGGATCCGCCATGGAAGATCCCGATCTTGTTGCAAGTGTCATGCGCGACATCACGTTTCTCGAAGTTGCCGGCATCAATCCCGTCGTCGTCCATGGCGGCGGCAAAGCGATCTCCGCCGCGATGGAGAAATCCGGCATTGAGGCGAAATTTATCAACGGCCTCCGTTACACCAGCGAGGAAGCGATCGATATCGTCGCTCGCGTTCTTTCCAACGAAATCAATCCGGGTCTCGTTCGCATGATCCGCGACTTCGGCGGCAAAGCCATCGGCATTCCCGGCACCGACATCTTTCTTGGCGAGAAAATCAAATCGATCGATAAGGACGGAAACGCCATCGACCTCGGACGGGTTGGTGAAGTGATCGGTTGCCAACTCGACAACATGGATACCGCCCACAAGGCCGGCATCGTTCCTGTCATTTCTCCGCTCGCTTCCGAGATCGGTACCGGCAAGGCGCTGAACATCAACGCCGACCTCGCTGCCGCCGCCCTTGCGAAGGACCTAAGGGTCTCGAAGCTGGTCTATCTCTCGGACGTTCCGGGTTTGCTCATGGACCCGAAAGACCCGTCATCCCTAATCCAATCGATCAACGTCGAAACCGCGAACGAACTGATCGCCAACGGCACGATTTCCGGCGGGATGATTCCGAAAATCCGCTCCGCCATCGACGCCCTGAACGCCGGTGTCCGCAAGGTCCACTTTGTCGATGGCAGGCTGCCGCATGCGCTTTTATTGGAGATTTTCACCGATGGCGGCATCGGCACCGAGGTGACTCTCTAGGAGAAATAAGTCCTGTAGTACCAATAAGACCTATCTTTGCTTTTCCTGCCTCAGCAAACTCTTGCCCCTAGGCTAGGTCTCCGCTATCCCCTTGCCCGCCCATGAACGAGCAAATCGCCAACATCCAGTCCTCCGCCCTTGAATTGATTGCCGCCGCGAACGACGCGCGGTCGTTGGAAGATGCCCGCGTTTCGGTTCTAGGAAAAAAAGGCACTCTCACCCTCGCCGGCGCGCTTATCAAGGATGTGCCCAACGATCAGAAAGCCGCTTTCGGCCAAGCTCTCAACGCCGCCCGCGCCGCGATCACCTCGGCACTCGATTCCAAACAATCCGCCCTTCAGGAAATCGCCGACCGCGCTGCGCTCTTCGGAATTGACCTCACTCTTCCGGCCCGCTCTCTCGCCACAGGCGGTTTGCATCCGCTGACCCTCATCCGCGACGAAGCGATCCAAATTCTCCGCCGCATGGGCTTCGCTCTCGCCGATGGTCCCGAGATCGAAGACGAGTATCACTGCTTCGATGCCCTCAACACTCCGGCGGATCACCCGGCCCGAAACGAAAAAGACACGTTCTATTTCAACTCCGGAAAACTTCTTCGCACCCATACCTCCAGCGTGCAGATCCGCACCATGGAATCCTCCACACCGCCGATCCGCATCATCGCTCCCGGTTCCGCCTACCGCCGCGACGAAATCGATGCGACCCACCTATCCGTTTTCAACCAACTCGAAGGCCTCTTTGTCGATACTGACGTCACGCTTCCGGATTTGAAAGGCACTCTCGAATATTTCTTCCGTGAAATGTTCGGCACTTCGACTGAAGTCCGTTTCCGACCACACTTCTTCCCCTTCACCGAACCGTCCTTCGAGATCGATGTAAAACTCCAGATCAAAGGCCAGGCCCCGCGCTGGATCGAAGTCGCCGGCTGCGGCATGGTCGATCCTGCGGTTTTCTCGTCCATCAACGCCAATCGCAAAGACAATGCCCTTGATCCCGAAAAAATCACCGGCTTCGCCTTCGGTATGGGCCTGGACCGCCTTGCGATGATCCGCTGGGGAATCAAGGACATCCGCCTCCTCATCGAAAACGACACACGTTTCCTCAAGCAATTCGCGTAAGCCAAATCTTTCACTGATCACTGCTAACTGATCACTTTTCACTTCTATGAACATCTCTCTCAACTGGCTCTCCAAGCACCTCGACCTTTCCGGAAAATCCATCTCGGAAATTTCCGATCTCTTCACCTTCGCTGGCGTCGAGGTCGAGGGCATCGTCACCAAAGGCATCGCCTCGGACAAAATCGTGGTCGCGCAGATCATGGAGGCGGTGCAGCACCCGGATGCTGACAAGCTCAAAGTCACTCAGGTCGATGCCGGCGAGGGTCAACTGCGCCAGATCGTTTGCGGTGCGAAAAATTACAAGGTCGGTGACAAGGTTCCCTGCTGCCTTCCCGGCGCACAACTCCCTGCGGGTTTCACCATCGGTGAAACCAAAATGCGCGGAGTCGAATCCAAAGGCATGCTCGCCGCTGCTGAAGAAATCGGACTCCCGAAAGGTGAGGACGGTCTGCTCATCCTTCCCGAAGATTCTCCGATCGGGGCTCCGGTGAAAACCCTCTTTGATTCCGATACGCTCTTAGAACTCGAAGTCACCCCAAACCGTCCCGACCTCCTGTCCCACGCCGGAATGGCGCGTGAACTCGCGACCTTGCTGAAAACTCCTCTGCTTTCAGCTGAAAGACCTGCGCTTAAAAGCACTCCGGCCACAGCGGATTTCATCAAGCTCGAAGCCACAGCCGCTTGCCCGTTCTACGCAGCGACCCGCATCGATGGCGTAAAGGTCACCGAAAGCCCGGAATGGCTGAAACAACTCCTCACTTCCATCGGCTTACGTCCGATCAACAACATCGTCGACATCACGAACTACGTCCTCCACGAAACCGGACAACCGCTTCATGCCTTCGATGCCGCAAAAGTCAACGGAGCCATCGTGATCCGCCAGGCGAAGGACGGCGAATCATTCAAAGCTCTCGACGAATCCGAGCACGTTCTGTGCAGCGACGATCTCGTGATCGCCGATTCATCCGGCGCCGCACTCGCTCTTGCGGGCGTGATGGGCGGGCTTGATAGCGGCGTGACCGAAAGCACCACTTCCATCATTCTCGAATCCGCCTACTTCTCTCCTTCCGGCATCCGCCGCACCTCGCGTCGCACGGCCTTGTCATCTGATTCTTCCTATCGCTACGAGCGTGGAATCGATCCACAAGGAGTCATTCCTGCCGCCGCGCTGGCGATCAGCCTCATGGCCGGGACCGCATCGGCAACCCAAGCCGCAGGTAAAATCCCGACCGCTCCTGCTCCGGTGAAACTGGATCTGGATCGTCTTCATCATCTGTTAGGAAATTCGATTTCCACCGAAGCTGCGGAAGAAATCCTCACACGCCTCGGCCTGACCAAACAAGCGGATGGCACCTGGATCATTCCTTCTTTCCGCCAGGACCTCACCCGTCACATCGACCTCGCGGAGGAAATCACCCGGGTTCACGGTCTTGCCAATGTTCCTTCTCGTTTCCGCGCGACCTTGGTTCCGACCAGTGATGTCGATGCCGCTTATGACGCCGACATGATCCTGCG
>CBFGOP010000125.1:0-7162 GCA_965650415.1 uncultured Prosthecobacter sp.
CAGATTTCGACCGGTGATGAAAACAACCTGAACATCCGCGTTTATGGAACCAAAGCCTCGCTCGAATGGCATCAGGAGCATCCGAACGAATTGATTGTGAAATTTGCCGACAAACCTCGCGAGATCTGGCGTCGCGGCAACAGCTACAACGGAGCGGTTGCTCAAAAATACACCCGCCTTCCTTTCGGTCACCCCGAGGCGTTCATCGAGGCGTTTGCGAACATCTATCTCGCCGCTGCCGAAGCGATCAGTGACTCGCTGGAAGGGAAATTCAAAGGCAACGAGGCCTATGATTATCCGAATGTGCAGGACGGTGTGGATGGCATGGCGTTCATCGAAGCGGCTGTGAAATCTTCGCAGAACAATGCGGCTTGGACGAAGGTCTGAGCTTATAGATAAGATAAATAGGTCATATAGGACTTATATGACCTATTCTTACACTTAATCGCTGATGAGCTTTAACCCACCCAGAGCCATCATCTACCAATTGTTCGTCAGGACTTTTGGAAACACCCGTTCCCCGCAGGTCTTCAACGGCAGCATTGAGGAAAACGGCTGCGGTAAATTCCATGACATTGATCTGGTTGCTCTAACAGCCATTCGTGAAATGGGTTTCAATCATGTCTGGCTGACGGGCGTGTTGGAGCAGGCGAGTGGGACAAGTTATCCGGGGCGTCCCGCAGATCCGCCCGAAATTTTGAAAGGAACGGCGGGAAGTCCGTATGCGATCCGGGATTACTTGGATGTATGTCCCGATTATGCTGTCGATCCTGAGCGGAGGCTGCAGGAGTTCCGGGAGTTGGTGGATCGTTGTCATGCTGCGGGGCTGCGTGTGATCATGGATTTCATCCCGAACCATGTCGCGCGCACTTACGGTTCGGATGTCAGGCCCGAGCTTTCCTTTGGAGAAGGCGACAAGCGCGACGTGTTTTTTGACAGGGATAACCATTTTTTCTATCTCAACTCATCCCACCCGGGCGGTGGGCCTCCGTTGAAATTGCCGACTTCTGGCGGGTTCGCGCTCGAAACGGAATACGGGCGCGTGACCGGAAACAACGCTGTGACCTGGTCGCCATCGATTCAGGATTGGTATGAAACCGTGAAGCTGAACTACGGCCATGATTTCACCACAGGCCGAGATACCTCGCATCTGCCTGCTGCGCATGCATCGCCGGATGAAGTTCCGAAAACCTGGCGGACGATGGACGGGATTATCGCCTATTGGCAGGACATGGGAGTCGATGGATTCCGAGCCGACATGGCGCACATGATTCCGATGGAGTTCTGGGCGTGGTTGGTGAAAAGGGCACGGGAAAGAAATCCACAGGTGTATTTTTGTGCGGAGGCCTACGATTCCGATCCGGCGAAACTGACCGACCGTGATGTGATCGATGCGTTGTTAGAAGCGGGCTTCAATGCCGCCTATGAGCATCCCACATACAAAATCCTGCAGGGAATTTACGAATCCGGAAAATGGGCGAACGATATCGATGGGGAAATTTTCACGGGTCGGAGATTTCACCAATGCATCCGTTATCTGGAAAACCACGACGAGGTCAGGATTGCCAATCCGCAACATTGGGGCGGGCATGGGATGAAAGTCGGAAAGCCCGCGGCCGCGGTGATGTTCGGGATGAGCCGTGCTGCGATCATGTTTTACAACGGCCAGGAAATCGGCGAGCCGGCGATCGGTGCCGAGGGTTTCAGCGGCGATGACGGACGCACCTCGATTTTTGATTACACCGCGATGCCGGAATTTCAGAAATGGGTGAACGGTGGAACATTTGACGGGGGAGGTTTGTCGATAGAGCAGAGAGAACTGCGGGCGTGGTATGCGGAACTGTTGGAAGTTTTGAAGGAGCCGGCGTTTGAAAGGGGAGATTTTTTCGGGCTGAATTACGCGAATCAGGATCAGATGGACTTCGGTCACTGGATCTACGCGTTTTTACGCCATGACAAAACCAGCGGTCAGGCATTCTTGTGCGTTGCCAATTTCCATCCGGATCAGGATTTGGCTGTGAAAGTTCGCTTCACCCCTGAGGCCATGGGATTTGTGGATTGCTCGAAGTCGGCTAGTTATGAGCTGAAAGGTAGGTTCGGAATTACTCGGAGGATCGCGGTTTCCCAGTTCAATCTATTGGAGCAGGGCGTGGATCTTGGCCTGATCCCTTCCTGTGAGGCGCATTATTACGAGTTGAAATGACAGCCGGGAACGGTTGAACTGTTGGCCATGGATTTTGAAGCGAAAGCCCGGGCGGTGATTGAAATGGAAGCGGAGAGCCTGCGTGAAATGGCCTCGCGGCTAGGGGCTGAATTCGGTGAGGCGGTGAAGTTGATCCGCCAATCGCTCGAACAACGCAACAAGGTCGTCATCGTCGGGGTGGGCAAATCGGGAAACGTCGGCCATAAAATCGCGGCCACTCTGAATTCGACGGGTGCGACGGCGGTGGTGCTGAATTCGCAAAACGCCCTGCATGGCGATCTGGGTCTGCTCTGCGATGGAGATGTGATTCTCGCGCTGTCTTATTCCGGCGAAACCGAGGAACTGCTCAATCTGTTGCCTTTCCTCAGAAGCTTCGATGTCAAAGTCATCGCCCTCTGTGGCAAACGCGATTCATCCCTGTCCAGAGCGGCCGATGTGGCGCTGGATACCTGGGTCGAGCGCGAAGCCTGCCCGATGAATCTGGCTCCGACTTCCTCTTCCACGGCGATGTTGGTAATGGGTGATGCGCTGGCGATGGTTTTGTTAGAAGCACGTGGTTTTTCCGAAGATGATTTCGCCCGCTACCATCCGGGCGGTTCATTGGGTCGGGCGCTGTTGCTCAGGGTCGGCGATGTGATGCGACGTGAGGAAAAACTGCCAACGGTCGGAATCGCTGCGAAAGTGATCGATGCCGTGGCGGAGATGAACCGCAGCCGTTCCGGCGCTTGTTTGATTTTGTCAGCCGATGGCAAGCTCGCGGGAATTTTCACGCACGGAGATTTCGCGAGAGGTTACGAGAAGAATCCCGGTTTGGGGCAACTGGCGGTTGCGGATCTGATGACGCGGAATCCGATTTATCTGACCGAAGATTCGTTGGCGGTTGAGGCCGTGAAAAAAGTCGGCGAGAAACGCATCGACGACATCGTGGTGATCAACGCCGAAGGCAAACCGATCGGTTTGATCGATGCGCAGGATCTGGCGAGATTGAAGCTGGTCTAACCTCACGATGCCTGAATCTCTCGACATCGTGATCGTGGGTGGTGGCCCAGCTGGGCTGCGTGCCGCCGAAGTTGCCGCGATGTCGGGTCGGTCCGTGACGGTGTTTGATGGCAAACCTTCGGTGGGGCGAAAATTTCTGGTGGCTGGAAAGGGTGGATTGAATCTCACGCACGGGGAGGATTTCGAGACGTTTGTTTCTCGTTATGCGGGCGGAGAAATTTGGAGAAGTTTGTTAGAAGATTTCACACCACAGGAAATGCGGGAGTGGTGTCATGGTCTAGGGCAGGAAACCTTTCAGGCATCCAGCGGTAGGGTTTATCCCAAAGCGTTGAAAGGTGCTCCCGTCCTGCGGGCTTGGCTGGATCGGTTGAAAAGTTTGGGTGTTGAGATAAGACCGCGTCATCTCTGGTGCGGACTGAGAGAGGGGAATGTGCTGGAGTTTGCGAACGGGGTTTGCGTGAAAGCGAACGCGATCGTGTTCGCGCTTGGTGGAGGTTCGTGGCCGAAGACAGGTTCGGATGGCGGTTGGTTGGCTGCGTTTCAACACATGGGCGTGAAGTGCGAGCCATTGGTCGCATCGAATTGTGGTTGGGAGGTCGACTGGCCTGAAAGCCTGCTCAAGAAGGTCGAGGGCTCGCCGATGAAAAACATCGTGGTTTCGGCCGGAGGAAAACAGATCGCGGGGGAGTTGTTGATCACCCGATACGGCTTGGAAGGCGGGACCATCTACGCGCTGGGTCGCGAGCTGCGGGCAATGCAGCAACCAGCCATCGAAATCGATTTCAAACCGACGTTTTCCGCGGAGGAATTGTTAAGAAAATCGAACGGCAGTGGAGATCTCGCAGCCCTCGCACGCAACTGGAAACTCAGTGATGCCGCGCAGCAGGTGATCGGATTGGAAACATGTGATACGACGGAGGATTGGGTCAGACGAACCAAGGCATGTCGGATTTCACTCAAAGGTCCGCGTCCCATTGCGGAAGCCATTTCCTCCGCTGGCGGAGTCAAATGGAGCGAACTTGATGACACTCTGATGTTGAAAAAATTTCCCGGAGTGTTCCTGTGCGGCGAGATGATCGATTGGGATGCACCGACCGGTGGATATTTGCTTCAGGGAGCGTTTGTGACGGGAACACGTGCTGGAACATCAGCGGTGATGTTCGGTAAATGATCAGTCCTTTTTTGGAATCAAGGTGAGCGACACCTGCTTGTTCTTCACGATACCCCAGAGAACGGGCTTATCCGAAGATCGATCCCAAGCAATCGCCTGACCGAAGATCCCCGATACCGGCTCGGTGCGCAGATGCTGAAGGGTGTCGTCTTTCATCTGCAGAACATAGACCTCCGCCTTGTCATGGCCGGTCACGTACAGGTTACCGTCCGAGCCCCATGAGCCTCCGGAGCAACTCATGCTCTCCCACATGGCCACGGTTTCCTTGGGGAGAATCCAGTTCTGCTTTTCGGTAAAATTACCTTCTTGGAAATCATACCTCACCAGTTTGGTGTTCTGATTATCGGGTTTTCCGTAAACCGCATAACACATCCACCAACTGCCATCGCTTTTCCTGTCGATCCATGTGAGCGATCCGTGATCCTTCGGCATACGGATCGTGGTTTCATGTTTGATGGAATCACCGTCGATGTGGAATATCTCCACCGAGTTGTCGTTCGGCGCGACCGGAAAGCGGGAGTGCGCGGCATACAGCATGCCATCGATCACGCTGGCGCTGTTCATGTGCGTGAAGTGCGCTTGCGACGGTTCTTTTTTGTTCGCTTCCCAAGTTGAGATCAGCGCACCGGTTTCCTTGTCGTGTCTGGTGATTCTGGTGTTGCTGATCGCGTAGAAATGTTTGCTGTCCACCGCAACACCCTGGCTGGCTTTGATCGGGAAGGTTTTAAGCTGGGAATTCTCTTCAGCTCCAACCCCTTGCCATTGCAGGGCTGTGGCAAGGAGCAGGGGAAAGAAGAAGGTTTTCATGAAGCGTGTGCTTCCGGTTTATTTCCGCTTGCGGGTCTTCTTCGCCTCGAAGTCGACCGCTTTGGGATCGAAGTGATCCGGATCGTATCCGGGATGCGCCCATTCGATTTCGCCCGCAGCGGCCATCATGTATTGGAAGGCTCCACCGAAGTCTTCGGGCGGGCAGGCGCGTTCACCGGCAATCATTTCCGGGCCAGTGACGGTATCGGCATCGACGCGTTTTTCAAAAACGACCTCGTGAATCCATTCGTCGGCGAAGTCGTAGCGATAGAGCATGCGCATCGGCAGGCGTTTGCGTCCGATGTAGTCGGCGACGGTGAGTCGGGTTTCATCCTGGAATTCGCCGAGGGTCTGGTCCTGCAAGCCCACAGGTCCGATGACATCGACGAGGCGCTTGCCCTTACCGTGGCGGAACTCATGCGGGTGTTTGTTTTCCCAACCCATCGCAGCTTGGATCGCATCGCTGAGCTGCAAGAAAGTCACAGAGCTATCGATGGAAAACTGTCTCCAGATTTTGGGCTGGATGCCGTAGGTGAACACTTTGACTACGACTCGTTCGGTTGCGCTTTTCTTGGGCATAGAGGTGGGGGTGATTGTTGCTAGTGCCGAGTAATCAGTGGAAGATGTTGATTTTTGAATGAATTTTTTCCTCAAGCTTCGCGGATCGCCTTGATGGCGGCGGCCATGTCTTTGGCACCGAAGGTGGTGGAACCGGCGACCATCACGTTGGCTCCGGCTTGGTAGCTGATGGCGGCGGTTTCGGTACCGATTCCACCATCGACCTGGATGTGATAGCTCAGGCCGTGTTCGGTGCGATAGGATGCGGCGGCCTCGACTTTGCCCATGACTTCGCTCATGAACGGTTGACCACCGAAACCTGGGACAACGGTCATGCAGAGCAGGAGATCGATTTGGTGAAGAAAAGGAATGACGTCGGAAAAAGGCGTTGCAGGATTGAGCGCGAGTCCGGCTAGACAACCTGCCTCGCGGATGCGGCCCAGGGTCTCGGAAACGTCGTGATCTGCTTCTACGTGGACGGTGATGCAGTCAGAGCCTGCTGCGATAAAGCGTGGCAGATAGTGATCGGGGCGGGAAATCATCAGATGGACATCGAGGAAGATGTCGTTGGATTCATGGATGGTCTGCACCATGGCAGGTCCGAAGGAGATGTTGTCGACGAAATGGCCGTCCATCACATCGAGATGAAGCCAATCGGCTCCCGCATTAATGGCGCGCGTGGTTTCTTCGCCGACCTTTGAAAAATTGGCGGCGAGCAGGGAAGGGGCGATGACGCGGTCTAGGTAAGTCTTTGGAATCACGGGATTAGGGAAGCATGGGAGCGCGGAATGGGAAGAAAAAATCGATGCGGATGAAATGGAAGAGTGAAGAACCATGAATAAACAAGGACGGTTTTGACGATCGTGCAGAGCTTATCGAATCGATCAAACCGCCGAGTCGCACATCGATTTTGCTGCTTGGATAATTTTTCCTCATCCCTCAAGTTGATTTCTGTGAATCAGACGCCATCAGATTGGGAGAGTAGCAAAAGTATCGCACGCAGCATGTTGCGCGAACGCACGACGCGTCGGAAGATGCTGAGCTTCTGGTTGCTGTTAACTATGGCTTGGATCGCGATTGGCAAATGGGGGATCAACGAGTGGCTCTCGGATAGTCCGATGCGGTTTCTGCTCTGGTGGGGCGCTTGTTTTGTGATCACCCTCATCCTCATCCTCTTCGCGCTATATGATGCGCTGCGGGTTTTGAAGGAGGATTAGAGAGGATTGAAGAAATTAGAACCGCGGGGAATGTGGAATTAGAACCGCGTTTATCCGTGGTTCGAATTTCCACCTACCGGAAAACCTCACGGATCGCCTTGTTCAGATCGTGTGCGTGCTCGACGGTATGCCTGCTTCCAATCAACACGGGCTTTTCGGAATCCGGCACTTGGTCTCTGCCGTGGGAGCCTTTGACGAGGGTTGCGT
>CBFGOP010000126.1:0-7130 GCA_965650415.1 uncultured Prosthecobacter sp.
ATCAGCGAGTGACGTAGCGTGGGAAACCATGCATGAATTCCATCCTTTTGGTCAATCCGATTTTGCAGATGTAGTATACACAAATTATTCACAATACCATATATTGTGGTATTGGAAAGCAGCGGGAACCTAGACCCCTTGGATTTTTGGGAGTTCCACGGCATCGCTATCGATCTGACTCATAGGTCTTGGGGGCGAAAAAAAATTTCACTTTTCGGTTTTATCCACCCTCTTTGAAAAATTTGAAAAAATTCCTTAAGCTTTCCTAATAATCGACATGATTTAACTTTATTGAAATCGTAACCCACTGAAAATCATGGATATAAAATTTTTAATAAGCGGCGGAAACGGGATGAAAAAATACGGAAAATCCGGCAAGAACCTTTCCAAAAAGCTTGGGATTGGATTAGGTGGGCAAATGAAGCGACTCGCACCTCACTGGCAAATACTCATCGCATTGGGTTTGGCGACCCTTACCGCTCTCGCGTTGCGGAGTTTGTTTGCCGGGGCTGATGAAGATTCCGCTGGTTCGAAGCTGATCGGGTTCACTCTAACAGCTTGTCGTTTCGTCGGTGATCTTTTCATGCGTGCGCTGAAAATGATCATCGTTCCGCTGATCATCACCGCAGTGATTTCTGGCATCACCGGGATGAGCGGAGTGAAGGGCTTCGGACGGCTCGGATTGAAAACGATGGCCTTTTATCTAACATCGAGCCTGGCCGCGATCCTGATCGGCTTGGTGCTCGTCAACCTGATCCGGCCCGGACTCGTTGATGGCAAAGCGAATGAGACGATCCGTATCGCATTCGATCAGAGTAAGAAGTCCGCCGATCCAGCGGATATCGAGAAAGTAAGGGCCGCGAGTGAAAAGGAGGGCAAGGATTTCTTCCAGATATTCAGGGACATGTTGCCCGAGAACGTGCTGAGTGCGGCCAGTGATAATGGAAAACTGTTAGGCGTGATCGTTTTCAGCATTCTTTTCGCAATCGCGGTTACGCAACTTCCCGGACAGACAGGAGACTCGATCAGGGATTTTTTCGCGGCAGCCAATGAAGCGATGATCACGGTCACAAAATGGATCATGGCTGTTGCACCCATCGGGGTTTACACGCTGATCCTGCCTGTCATTTATGAAACCGGAGCCGAACTGTTTTTGCAACTCGGCAAATACTTTTTCACCGTGCTTGTCGCGCTGCTCATTCACTTGTGCATCGTCTTACCCCTGGCATTGAAGTTTCTGGCCAAGGTGGATCCGCTCGCCCATTTCAAGGCCATGCGTCCGGCATTGTTGATGGCGTTTTCAACGGCATCATCCTCCGCGACCATTCCGGTGACCATGCGTTGTGTGCAGGACAACGCGGGAGTTTCCAAACGGGTTTCCAGCTTCACTCTGCCCTTGGGTGCGACCATCAATATGGACGGAACCGCACTCTACGAATGTGTGGCGGTGATTTTCGTGGCGCAGGTGATGGGGATCGATCTCGGGCTCGGAGCCCAATTTTTCATCGTGATCGCAGCTCTCCTCACAAGTGTCGGCGTGGCGGGAATTCCATCCGCGAGTTTGGTGGCGATTTTGCTCATCTTGAAAAACTCGGGAATTCCGAATGCGGAAACTGCTGTGGTGGCGCTCTTGTCGGTAGATCGGCTGTTGGACATGAGTCGCACCGCAGTCAATGTTTACAGCGATACCTGTGCGGCGGTGATTGTCGCACGCAGCGAAGGCGAGGAATTCGAGATTCAAGATAACGAACTGCTGATTGCCGATGAAGATGTGGTTGATGAGGATGACGTGATTGCTGAAAGCAAAGATGTTCCGGAAGCTGAGGTCACTCGCGTGGCAGAGGTTACTCCAGTAGCGGAGGTCACTCCTGTAGCAGAGGTCACTCCCGTAGCAGAGGTCACTCCCGTAGCAGAGGTCACTCCCGTGGCAGAGGTCACTCCCGTGGCAGAGGTTACTCCCGTGGCAGAGGTCACTCCAAAAACAGAGGTCACTCCAAAAGCCAGAGCCTACGAAGTGATTCGCCTTATTCCTGCAGATAATTCTTGGGACGATATAACATCGCAAACGGTACGAAAAGAATCGCTGTCAGACCCATCAGAGCGCTGAAGAACCAGAAATAAGCAGCGCCTTGAAGCTTTGGTTGACCGCCCGAGAAGGTGGTGGTGGTCAGAAACGCATCGTCTTCCTTTTCCCCGGAATCCTTGATTCTCAGCTCTTTTTTGCGTTTCGCCAGCCAGGTTTCCTCGGGACGAATCTGATCCATCCATGAGGCTTTTTTCGGCGCTTCTTCTTCGGGTTTGGAGGCAATTATTCCTACGTCCCACTTGCTATTCCACTTCCCGTCACCTCCCATCGAACGGATGCGGATCGTGTTCGAATTGAGGATTTCATAACGAAACGGTTTGCCTTGGTGATCTCTGAACGCAGCGACGATTGCGTCTCCATGCGCTTGGGTCGGGAAACGTTTGCCCGTGGCCAATGCATGCGTTTCGATCCTGGCGACGATCTGTTTCATCACCGCTTCATCGCCGACTTCGACGACGGTTTTGTGGCCGTTTTCCAGGCGCTGCACGAAATCATCCGGCGTGCCGCGTTTGCCATCGTAACCGGGCAACACCACGTTGCGCGGATCCTTCTGCCAATCGCTTGGCAATGAACGGATGGCTGCGTCGAATTGTTCATCGGCCGCACTCGGAACGCGGACGTAGTGATTCACTCCGACCACCAGAAAGTTGCCGATCGCCACAGCCGCGAGGTAAAAACACATGATGAAGGATTTCATCCTTCTCGGTGCCTGGGTGTAGGCGAACTCGAGCGCGACGATGGAAATCAGGATTTCGGATGCGGTGAGCAACGCAAAAGCGGCGATCTGCCAGGCGATGTTGGGCCTGCCACCGGCATCGATCCATTCCTGAATCACGCTGACCAGAACGAACGCGGCGGTCATCAGGATGAAACCGATGCCCATTTTGCGCAATGGGCTGAGTGTCCATACCTTGCTAACCCATGGATAGATGAAATAGCTGAACAGCGGGATGAAGGTCAAAACGAAGACCGAGTTGAGCGACTGGATTTGCGATGGCAGCCAGTTGATACCGAGGAAATTCCGATCCATGTTCTGTGACTGGAAAATCCAGGTGGAACCCGTTTGATCGAACAGTGCCCAGAACACCGCCACGAACAGGTAAACGGGTGCGAGCTTCAGCATCGCGATGATGCCGTCTTTGCCGAAAGCTTCTTTGAGGAAATCGATGCCACCGGCGGGCACATGCGCGAAACGGTGACGGCCGAGCCAGAACACGAAGGTGGCGATCGCCATCAGCACACCGGGAACGCCGAATGCCCAATGCGGGCCATACCATTCTAACAACCAAGGCGTCAGCAGCATGGACACAAGGGCTCCGAAATTGATCGAGAAGTAGAACCAGTTGTAAACCCTGGATAGAAAATGCGAATTCAGTGAACCGAACTGATCTCCGACGTGCGCCGAGACACAGGGTTTGATTCCACCCGCTCCGAGCGCGATCATGACCATCCCCGCAATCATCCAGTGTTCGGAATTTCCGAAATATCCCATCAGGGCGAGTGCCGCGTGTCCGGCGCAGTAGACCAGAGAGAGGATCATGATGACCCGGTATTTTCCGAAAAACACATCCGCCAGAATCGCGCCGATGAAGGGTGTTAGATAAAAGGCGCCGTTGAACAAATGGATGAGCTCGGTGGAGCGGTTCTCATCCATCGGCTTTCCCCCTGCCCCGTCCATCAGATAGAGGTATTGGGTCAGGAAGACCGCGAGAATGGCCTTCATTCCGTAAAACGAAAAGCGCTCGGCTGCCTCGTTGCCGATGATGTGCGGAATACCGGATGGCATTCTCGAGGTTTCTTCCGGGATCGTTCGGTAACTCATCTTTGCAGGCCGGTGTCAGTTCCCGCTCAGGAGTTTTTCCAGATATTTCTCGTGCTGGGACAACTCATACTGACGGGAACGGATGTTGAACGACGCCCGACCCTTGGTTTTGAGCAAGGAAAGTTTTTTGCCCAGCTCATCGCGAAGTATTCGGCAGTTGTTCGGCGTTGCCGGTGTGCTGTTCATCTCTTCCGAATTCAGGATTTGATAGTCGCTCAGGTAGTTTTCCGCGATCGGGCGATACCAAGCCAGCGGACCGCTCTCGTTTTCCTTCACCTCGCGGATGACCTTTTCGAAATAAGGGATCGATTCCTTGAGTCCGCCTTGCTCCCAGTTTTTGATCCCTACAATCAAACTGGCCATCAGATGTTCATCCTGGCCGGTTTTGAAATTCATTTTGGCGATATCCATGAATTCCTGGCGCATGACACTGGAAAGTGCGGGAAGCATCACGGAGGAAAATTCGGTGGGGATTTGGGTCGGGCGGGATTCGATATGTTCGCGAACGGCTCGCGCATGTTGATTCGCGTCCCTCATCCTTCCATCGAGGAAAGAAGCGATGACGGCATCCAGACCGGACCACGATCGTGTGGGCTCCTCGACTTTCGGGTTTTTAAACAACTTCAAAAACACCTCTTCGGATTCCCGATATTTTCCGTGTCTGAGAAAATTCCTTGCCGTTTCATATTGGCCAGCGACAGCAAGGCTGGAGTCCGTGGTGTCCACACTGTGACCACTGGAAACCACTTTAGGCGTGTTGTTGTCAGAGCCTGATCCAGCCATGGCAATGATCATTCCCGTCGCTGCCAGAAGCACTACCGCAGCGGCGATGCCGATGATAATCATTCGGTTCTGTTTCGCCCGCATTTGCATGCGGTTTTGAGCGTAAATATGTGCGGCTTGTTGCGCAGCACCGCCACCGCTTTCGAGCGACTTGATCGCCGCATTCAAGGCCGCAATCATTTCATCATAACTCCGGAAACGGTTTTTCGGGTCGTAGGACATTGCCCGATCCACGATCGCACAGGTTTCAAAGGACACATCCGGAGCCACACGTTTAAGCGGGAGCACCTTGGTTTTCGCGAGCCGCAGCAATTTCGTGTCCATCGTGTCCTCGCTGCACGAGGGAACGCCCGCGAGCGCATGGTAAAGGGTGGCGCCGAAGGCATAAATATCCGATCTGAAATCCTCCACTCCGCCCTCGATGCCTTCCGGTGGCACGTAGTATGGCGTGGCCCAGATTTCATCTGCCTTGGCTTCGCCGCCCTTGGTCACCAGAGCGAGACCGAAGTCCACGATTTTGGCATTGCCTTCGGCATCGAACAAAATGTTACCCGGCTTGATATCGCGGTGAATCAATCCCGCCGCTTGCGCACCTCTCAGGCCTTCCGCGATCTGGATCGCCAATGGCAAAACTTCCGCCTCCGTGAGTTTGCCGCGCTCATTGATGCGGTGTTCCAAATGTCCACCGGGAACGAACTCCATGGCGATGTAGAACAATCCGAAGGCTCGTCCCGTGGTCAGGATTTTCACCACATTGGGATGGCTGAAAGATGCGGTCAGGCGCGCCTCGTCTTCGAAAGCAGCGATTCGTTTTTCGTCTTTCGAGTATTCCTCACTCAGAATTTTCAGCGCAACCTCGCGATTCAAAGTCGTGTCCACCCCGGCGAAAACCGAACTCATTCCGCCCACCGCGTGACGCTTGATGACCGTATACGGGCCGAACTGTTTTTTGATGCGGTTTTCCTCACCACAGGTCGGGCATGCCACCCGTGAATAAGGTGCCAGCCCCTCAACAGACATCGGTTTACCGCATGCGAAGCATAGCACGATATCTGGGTTGTTCTCTGACATGGTGAATCTGGAAATCTAAACCGAGTTTCAAAACTACGGATTACTGAATGATTTAATGCTGCATACGTCAGCCCAAGGCAATATTTTATTCCATATTCAACACCTTCCCACTTGCAACCTCGGCGATTTCACCGAAAACCTCGGACGTGATCGCAAGACTCAGAGGAAATATCATCGAAGCCTATCCGAACCGGCTCGTCGTGGACTGCCACGGAGTCGGTTATGAAACCATCATTCCCATTTCCACCTTCGACAAACTTCACCCCGTCGAAGGCCAGTCGGTCGATCTCCGCACCCATCTTCACATTCGTGAAAATGCCCAGACACTCTACGGCTTCGCCACCGAAGAAGAACGCGATGTCTTTCTGTTGTTGATCGATCGGGTTTCCGGCATCGGTCCGGCCATGGCCATCGCCATTCTGAGCGGGATGCCTGTGAATCATTTCAAAACCGCCGTCGTCGCCGGCGATTCCGCATCGCTCTCCAAGATCAAGGGCATTGGTAAAAAGACCGCCGAGCGCATCATTCTCGAATTGAAAGACAAAGTCGGAGTTACCGACACCTGGCAAGACGCCGCCTCCGGCCAGGTTTCCTCCGAGGCCGCCGACGCGGAACTCGCGCTCATCGCCCTCGGCTACAAACAGGTCGATTCCCGCAAAGCCGTCCGCGCCATCCTCGACAAAGACCCCGCCGCCACCGTCGAAGCCTTAATTCGCGGCGCCCTGAGAAGCCTCCAAGGCTAGTCTTCTTGAAATTTGAAAATTGAGATTTGAAATTTATGTCCGTCCGCACCCGTTTCGCCCCATCACCCACCGGCTACCTCCACGTCGGCGGCGCCCGCACCGCCCTTTTCAACTGGCTCTTCGCGCGCAAACACAAGGGCACCTTCATCCTCCGTGTTGAAGACACCGATGCCGCACGCAACACTGAAGAAGCCCGCCAAGCCATTTTCGACGGCATGTCATGGCTCGGCCTTGATTGGGACGAGGGTCCGGAAAAAGGCGGCGAGTTCGGTCCTTACTACCAATCGCAACGCAACGACATCTACGACGCCTATTTCGAAAAACTCCTCGCCGCAGATCGCCTCTACAAGGACGGCGATGCCTATCGTTTCCGTTTCGATCGCAAACCCATCACGATGAACGATCTCGTTTGCGGCGAAGTCACCATCGATTACCGCGATGAGTCAAACACACCAGACATGGTGATCCGTCGCAGCGATGGATCTTACGTGTTCCATTTCGTCAACGTCGTCGATGATCTTGAAATGAAAATGACCCACGTCATTCGCGGTGAGGATCATTTGATGAACACCCCGAAACATCTTCAGCTCATCGAAGCTCTCGGCGAGCAGCCACCGCAATACGC
>CBFGOP010000127.1:0-7096 GCA_965650415.1 uncultured Prosthecobacter sp.
TTCACCTTCGGCGCTGCGTTTGAGATAACCTAGCCCGATATCTCCATCCACACTTGTCACCTCGCCACAGATTTTTCCTTGGGCATTGGTGAATTCACCAAGCTTGCCATCACCATCGAATTTGAGTTTCACCAAATGACGGTTCACCTTACCCGCGCTCTTGATGCGTGAAATCACTTCCTGCCCGATATAACAACCTTTGTGGTAGGAAATATCCGTCGCATCCAATCCCGCTTCCGGCGGCAGCATACCCTCGGTCAACTCGGCTCCCCATTTCGGGATTCCCTGTTCGATTCGCTCCCGCTCGCTCAAACCCAATCCGGGAAAGACAAATTCACTCGCGTCCACCACCGCGCTGACATCGCGCACATCCACATCATCCGCAATCAGGTAACGGGTCAGCCTCGCCTCAAGATCTTCTAACATTTCTTTCCGACAAAAGATCAGCAAAGCCCCGTCATCGCATCTCGCCATCCAGATCCGGAACTGCAGCCGACCCTTGGCATCGGTCACGCAGCTTGGCAAAGCCACTCCGTCAGGCATTACTTTTTTGACATCCTGGGTCACCTGTCCGTTAAGAAACCTCACCGCATCCGGTCCACGGAATTCCAAGACACCCATCGGTTCCAACGACTCATTCATAGGCTTTTGCCAGTGCGGAATAATCGAGTTCACCCATTCCCTGCTCGCACATATCGGCCATCCGCTTGGACACCGCTGTAAGACCCGGGAGTTCCACGCCTGCGGAATCCGCCAACGCCAATGCGTAGCGGCTGTCTTTCCACATGTTCGCCATCGTGAAATGCGGTTCGAAATCGCCTTTCAGAATACCCGGATATTTCATCGTCATCAATGGAGAACCGGATGCGTTGCGCATTGCCGCCTCGGAGAAGACCTCGGGTTTGACCCCGTGTTTTTTCGCAATCGCCAAGGCCTCGCTCATCGCTTGCAAAGTGCAGGCGGAAATCAAATTGGTTGCCAGTTTGGTGACCGTTGCCGTGCCCACCTCTCCGCAGTGCATCCAACCTTTCGAGATCGCAGCAAAATATCCATCAACGCGTTTCATCAGATCTTGGCATCCCCCCACATAAAACAACAACTGCCCGGCAGCCGCCGCTTCCTTGCTTCCAGTGAACGGCGCATCCAGAAACTCACATCCGCGCGCCGCACATTGCTCGGCCAGCCAGAGAGTCGTCTGCAAATCAACGGTCGCGTGATTCATCACCAACACGCCTTCTCGCAGCACCCCTTTCACTCCACCCATCACTTCGCGCAGCATCGGAGCATCTTTGAGAAAAATACCGATCACATCCGCACCAACCACCGCTTCACTGGCCGTCTTGCGTTCTCCGTCCAGACCACGATAGGTCCGGCTCCAACTGGTCACTTCATAACCTGCTTCAATCAAACGCTTTCGAACACGTGATCCGACGATGCCGAGGCCAAGGATGGCAATTTTTTGCTGTTCCATAAAAATGAGAACTCAGTGAAACCCATTCGGGCAAAATGTCAAAATCACTCCTGCCGTTGCAGAGAGAGTTTCACGAGATTCGCGGCCTGTTCGCGGATTTCCTTCACCTTCTCATGGGTCGGTTTGGCGTTTTCCTCGATGACCATCTCATTTCTGAGACCCGAGAGAATGTCGCGAATTTTCAAATAGTTATCCCTCTCGGAAATCCTTGGCTCCAAGCCTGCGACAATCTCGGTATAATAATCCGCGATATCCTCACGCATGATCTTGGCAGCTCTCTCGGCAGTGAACTGTTTGTCCACGGCGACTGAGGAAACCTCCAGAGCGCGTATCCATCCACCGAGCGAAATCAAATGCGCCAGATCGGAGTCGCGCAAACTGACCAGCTCGACCTCCACATCCTTCTGGGTCGCAGCCAATTCCTTTTTCAACTGATCGATATCCTGTTTTTTCGCGCTTTCCAGCAGACTAGCCGCGTGTCGGTTGATACGCTCACCGGCTCCAAGAGCTTTACCGTAACGCGTGAGATCGGCAGCGATCCGCTCGACTTGGTCCATCTGGCCCGCTTGGACGATCAGGAAACCGTCGGCGATCAGGAAACCCAGCTCGATCGCCAGATCCGCCCGATCGAGAGGCATTCTCTCGCTGACCACTCGTTGGGTCTCAACCAAAGGCAGGGGCATCAGAAATTGAAGAGTGTCGAACAATTTCGAAATCGAAGGAGCGGTAAACTCGTTCACGCCCAGCTCTTCGCGGAGATGCTCATCTTCGATGAGGTCTTCGGGAATCGCAGGATTTCCTCCCGCAGCCTGCTCCTTTTCCTCCGCTGGTGCGGGCTTTTCCCCGGTCGGCTGGGCGTTTTCCTGAGGGACTGCGGGTATTTCAGGTGAAACAGGCGGCTTTGCCTCCGCTTCACCGAAGCAAAGCCCGCAAAGAGACGCACCAAAGAAAATCGCAACCCAAAATTTCATGCGGGCAATTTGACACTTTCAGCCAGAATCGGCAACCGCCAATTCATCGGCTCTAGCGCTCGGCCCTTTTTTAGGAGTTTAAAGTTTAAAACTTAAAGTTTTTGACCCGCCCCCCTCATTCCCCTATGCACACGCCCAACGAAACGCCTATGTCCAACACGATCATCTACACCAAGACCGACGAAGCCCCCGCCCTCGCCACCTACTCCCTCCTCCCCATCGTTCAGGCGTTTGCAAAACCCGCCGGAATTAACGTGGAAACACGCGACATTTCCCTCGCAGGACGCATCATTTCCCAATTCCCCGATCTGCTCACCGTAGATCAACAAATCGCCGACCATCTCTCCGAGCTCGGAAAGATGACACTTCAGCCGGATGCGAACATCATCAAGCTGCCCAACATTTCCGCCTCAGTTCCCCAGCTCAAGGCCGCGATCAAGGAACTCCAAGGCAAAGGCTACGCGATTCCCGATTTCCCCGAAAACCCCACGACCGATGCGGAAAAGGAGACCCGCGCCCGCTACGCGAAAGTCATGGGTTCGGCTGTGAACCCGGTTCTCCGCGAAGGAAACTCGGATCGACGTGCACCCAAAGCCGTCAAAGACTACGCAAAAAAACACCCACACTCGATGGGTGCATGGAGCAAGAATTCGAAAACCAACGTTGGCACGATGGCAGGCAAAGGCGATTTCTTCTCTAATGAAAAATCCGTCACCGTCAGCGCAGCCACCGATGTCAAAATCGAGCTCGTCGCCAAAGACGGCTCTACCACGGTTCTCAAAGCCTCCACTCCTCTCCTTCCGGGCGAAATCCTCGACGGCACCTTCCTTAGCAAAAACGCCCTCACCTCGTTCCTTGAAAAACAGGTGGCCGAGGCCAAAGCCTCGAATGTCCTTTTCTCCCTGCACATGAAAGCCACGATGATGAAGGTCAGCGACCCCATCATCTTCGGTCACGCGGTGAAAGTGTTCTTCAAAGACCTCATCGCCAAACACGCGGCTGTCATCGATTCCCTCAATGTCGATTTCAACAACGGCTTCGGAGATCTCATCGCAAAAATCCAAAACCTTCCCGCCGATCAAAAGGCAGCGATCGAAGCCGACATTCTCAAAGCCTACGAAAGCGGTCCAGCTCTCGCGATGGTGAACAGCGACAAAGGCATCACCAACCTCCACGTCCCATCGGATGTGATCGTAGATGCCTCCATGCCCGCCATGATCCGCACCTCGGGTCAGATGTGGAACGCCGCTGGCAAACCCCAAGACACCCTCGCGGTCATCCCCGATTCCTCCTACGCCGGTGTCTATCAGACGGTCATCGATTTCTGCCGCGAAAACGGCGCGCTCGACCCGCAGACCATGGGCTCGGTTCCAAACGTTGGACTCATGGCGAAAGCCGCCGAAGAATACGGCTCCCACAACAAGACCTTCGAAATCCCCGCAGACGGCACCGTGCGCGTGACCGATTCAGCAGGAAATGTGTTGTTCGAACACGCGGTCGAAGCCGGAGACATCTGGCGCGCCTGCCAAACCAAAGACGAATCGATTCGCGACTGGGTGAAACTCGCCGTGAACCGCGCCAGACTCTCCAACACCCCAGCCATTTTCTGGCTCGATGAAGCTCGTGCCCACGATGCACAAATCATCGCCAAAGTGAAAACCTACCTCGCCGATCACGACACCACCGGACTCGATCTTTCCATCCTACCGCCGGCAGCCGCTTGCCTCAAAACCCTTGAGCGCATCGTCAAAGGCCTCGACACCATTTCCGTGACCGGAAACGTTCTGCGCGACTACCTCACCGACCTCTTCCCTATTCTCGAAGTTGGCACTTCCGCAAAAATGCTCTCCATCGTTCCTCTCATGAACGGCGGCGGCTTGTTTGAAACCGGTGCAGGCGGTTCCGCTCCGAAACACGTTGAGCAATTCCTCGAAGAAAACTATCTCCGCTGGGATTCGCTCGGTGAATTCTTCGCACTCGCCGCATCGTTTGAGCACCTCGCACAAACCCAGAACAACGCGAAAGCCAAAGTCTTGGCCGACACCCTCGACGCCGCAAACGGTTTGTTCCTTGAAAACGATCGCTCCCCGGGTCGCAAACTCGGCACCATCGACAACCGTGGTTCGCATTTCTACCTCGCGCTCTACTGGGCGAAAGAACTCGCTGCCCAAAACAGCGATGCCGAGCTCAAAGCCATCTTCACCCCGATCGCCGAGAAACTTGTCGCGAACGAAGCCACCATCGTTTCCGAACTCAATGCGGTTCAAGGCAAGCCTGTCGACATCGGCGGCTACTACATGCCGGATGATGCGAAAGCGTTTGCGGCCTTGAGACCGAGTCAGACTTTGAATGGAATTTTGGCGTAAGTTACTAAGAGACAGTATCCTACTTGAAATGATTAGGAACTAGAACCACGGTATTCCGGTTTTATTTCATCGGTTCATCAAGCCGGCTACAGCAACCACAATCAAGCCGATCAATCCCAAGATTGCGCTGATCAAAACCAAAGTGAGAGTGACTCTTCGACTCAAAGAAGATTGGGCGAGCAGGCGTTGGTAGATACTCCCACAGTGCTCGCATACCAATGCACGATCTTTGTTTGGAGATAACAGAGCCAACCATCCTCCCACATAAACGTTGGCCAAATCGTGGCTCTCCAACTCCATCTCG
Source organism: uncultured Prosthecobacter sp. (assembly GCA_965650415.1). GTDB lineage: Bacteria > Verrucomicrobiota > Verrucomicrobiia > Verrucomicrobiales > Akkermansiaceae > Luteolibacter. The sequence goes on from CBFGOP010000127.1 coordinate 5,113, forward strand.
ATCCGCTTCGTCTCATCGCCACACTTGGGACAAATGCGGGTGCGTTTGTTGTAAAATGAATCCATGGTTTTCGAGTTGGATTTTTTCTAAAAAGCGATTTTCAAAGTTTGAGGTCCAACCAGCAATTGATTCAGCTCGATAACAGCGACTTCCAGTGCTTCGTCCTCTCCTTGAATTTTGAAACTTGAGATTTGAAATTTAATTCAAGCGAATCCCCTCTTCCGTCTGCGTGATCAAACGTTTCTTCATCAGCGCTCCCAGAGTTTGCTTGAAGGTCCGTTTTGAAACACCCAGCTCTTCGTAAATTTCTTCGGCTGAACTTTTATCGGTCAGCTTCCAGAAGCCTCCGCGTGCGACGAGTTCGCCGAGGATTTGTTTTTCCAGATCATCCACTCGGCCGCGTCCGGGAGGATTGAGACTGAGGTCGATTTTTCCATCGCCGCGCACCGCAGTGATCCAGCCTTTCATTTTTTCACCCAGCGAGAGTTTTTGAAAGACCTCATTCGCATAGAGCAAACCGGTGTGCTCGTGATTGATAATCGCTTTGTAACCCAGATCGGTTTTGCCGTAGATCGTCAGATCGACTTCCTGACCGCATTCGTAGCTGGCTGGCGTGAGATCGAGATAGCGGGCGATGCGGCTGCTCGCCATCAGGCGACGGCTTTTTTCATCGACCAGAACCCGGACCAGATAGCTTTTGCCCGGCTCCATTTTGACCTTCTGTTCGCGAAACGGAACGAGCAGATCCTTGCTCAAGCCCCAGTCGAGAAACGCACCCACTCCGGTGATGTCCACGCATTTCAATTTCGCAAACTGCCCCGGCATCACGCGCGGGGTCTTCATGGTCGCCACCAAACGATCCTCGGAATCGAGATAGATGAACACATCCAATTCTTCGCCAATCACCCACTCTCTCGGCATTTCGCCGCGTGGCAGTAAAATCTCACCAAGATTTTCCGCATCCAGAAACACCCCGAACGGTTGTTCGCGGATGATCCGAAGTTTCTCTCTGGTGCCGATGGTGATCATGGGATGTGGTGATTGTTATCAACGCAAAGGCGCAAAGAACGCGAAGTTACGCAAAGCTGGGAAAATCGAGGTGTATATGTTAGGAATTAAATTAAAAAAATATCTTTGCGTCCCCTCTGCGACCTTTGCGGCTTTGCGTTGAACTTCTTATGTTTTAAGGCGTGTAATCCTTCGGAGCGAGGAGGATTTTCTCAATCGGATGTTTCGTGACGATGTTGCCCTGGCTGCTGCGGGCCTTGATTCCGAACTCCGCAAAGTGCAGTGGGCGTGTCAGATTGCGCAGGCGCAGACCAGACTTCATGTGAATGATGAGCATCTGTGCCGAGCTTTCCTCATTGCTGCTGTGCCATTTGAAATACAACACCTTGCTGCCCGGAGTTCCTTTGGTGAGATCGTATTCCTTGTCGCGCGTGATGCCGCCAATCGTGAATCGTTTAGCCATCACATTGCCGTCCTTGCCGTCGCGATAAATCATCGAGTAAATCAAATCCTCATCTTTCCGGAACACCGCAACTCGCAACGGCTTGGGACCGACGAAGAATTTTTCCGCGACCTTGGTCACTTTCATTTTTCCGTCAGCCGTGAAGATGATCACATCATCCAGCATCGAACACTTCTCAATCGGCTCTTCTTTTTTGAGTGAGGTTCCGGCGAAACCATTCTTCGCATCGAGATACAAGGTCTCGGTCGCAGCGACCACCTGGGTTCTGTCCACGCGGGAGAACGAAGTGATCTCGGTCTTGCGCTCGCGGCCTTTCCCATATTTTTTACCCAACTCCTCATACCAACGAATGGTATAGCGGGTGAGGTTTTTGAGATTCTTTTCAGCCTCGGCGATTTCAGCCTCGATCGCCTTGATTTCCTCATCCGCTTTGAAGGAATTGAACTTGGAAATGCGTTTGATGCGGATCTCGGTCAGGCGCACCAGATCGTCTTCGGTCACTTCGCGTTTGAG
>CBFGOP010000128.1:0-7095 GCA_965650415.1 uncultured Prosthecobacter sp.
TCGAAGTCCTCACCGATCGCCAGAATCACGGCGTCACAGGCATCGATGGGAATTTCATGAAAGGCATTCAAATCCGTGCAGTCCGCCTGAACAAGGAATTCGATCTCATCTTTGAGTTGGTTGATATGCACGGGGTTGTTGTCCACCGCGACGATCTCATGTCCTTCGCGACTGAGTTGGCGTGTGAGGTGGGTGCCGAAAGTTCCTAGGCCGATGATGCAGAATCTCATGATGTTTCAGAGGTTAGTTGAGGAGAATGTCTTCCTTGGGTTTTCCCGAAGCGGGGCGTGTGTCAGGCGGAATCAGGGTCGCCATGACTGTGAGCAATCCGATCCTGCCAACGAACATATTGATGATGAGCAGGGTTTTCCCGCCTTCCGAAAGCAGGGGTGTTAGATCGAGTGAAAGCCCGACGGTGGCGAAGGCGCTGATCAGCTCGAAGAGGAGTCGGGTGTCGGAAATTCCTCTGCCTGATTCGATAAATTGGAACACCATGAAATTTCCGATCAACCAGATTCCGGCGAGCATGATGAGCCCCAGAGCCTGGGCTCCCGACTCTGCGGGGATGGTGCGGTTGAAGGCGACCAATCCGCGTTTGCCCATGCGCAATTGGTTCCACAAGTGTCCAAGACCAAGCGCGACAACTGTGGTGCGGATACCGCCTGCGGTGCCGCCCGGAGAACCGCCGATGATCATGAGAATCATCAGCACGTTGATGGTCATCGGGCCGATCACGCTCATGGAAACCGTATTGAAGCCCGCGGTTCTCGCAGTCACGGAATGGAACATGGCTGTTAGAAATTTCCCACCGTTTTCAGGTCCGTTCCACAAACCGAATTCCGTTCCCAAAATCGCAAAGGCACCACCGAAGATCAGCACGGCCGTTGCGACCAGCACGAGGCGGGTGTGGACGCGAAGACGGTGTTGGCTTCGGTCTTTTTTGAGCAGTTTCCGACAACGGCTGACCGTCCATTGACAAAGATCCTCGACCACGATCGAGCCGATTCCACCAACCACGATCAGCAACATGATCATGGTTTGCCAGGCCACGTTCGACTTCAGCACATCGCTTGCCAGACCATCTGGGAAAGTGGAAAATCCGGCGTTGCAGAAAGCGGACACGGAGTGGAAAGCGGAATGGAACACGCGATCGGCTTGTGGCATTGAGGGATCCATTCCGGCGTAAAGCACGGCCGCGCCGATCGCTTCCGTGACAAAAGTGAAGAGCACGATGAATGTCAGGGTTTTGCCGATTCGGCTCAGCCGGTTTTCCGAAATCATTCGACCTAACAACAAACGGTCGTGGAGAGACAAGCCTTCAAACAACACCACTGCCGCAAAAAATGTCAGCGTCATGATTCCAAGTCCGCCGATCTGGATCAGAACCATGATGACGACTTGTCCGGTCTGGCTGAAAAAGGTCGCGGTATTCTGCACGGCCAAGCCGGTGACGCACACCGCACTGGTGCTGGTGAATGCCGCATCCAGCCACGTGCAGTTCTGACCCGGCAACACACAACGTGGCATTTTGAGGAGCAAAGTGCCCACCACGATGATGGCGAAAAACGAACCGATCAGCACCAATCCGGGATGAAAGGCGCGGGCTGTGAGCCGGGTTTGGTGATGGATGATCGAAATGATTCCGGAAATCAGAACGCCGAGCTGGATGAACACATGCCAACTCGTGGAGCGGGAGTTTCCATCTGAAAACTCCTGCATCATCAGGCCCAGCGAAACGAGAAACACGACGACCGCGAAGATTTCATGAAGGATCATCCGCCGTCGCTCCGAGCCGCGGACATCCGATTTCCAAAAAACCAAAGTCCGCTCCAAGGAGAAGAGAAAGCCTGTTGCGAGCGTAAGCCAATGTTGCCAACCCGTCACCACACCTGTCCAACCGACCAATCCCAGAAAACAAACCAATGAGACAAGCATCAGAAGTGGATGCAGCAGATGGCAAATTTTCAGCCCGGTGGCGTTGTCGCCAGAATCACAAGCTGCGTTCATGCCGAACAAAGCTCTACTTGCTGGAATGGTGCTTGGAAAGCCGAATATTCATTCGCCAAACCCCGGAAAAGCATTTAGGAGCCATCCATGATTTGGGCATGGATTATCTTTATCGGTTTCGTCATCGCAATGTTGGCTCTGGACTTGGGCGTCTTTCACAGAAAGTCCCATGAGGTCGGTTTCAAGGAATCCTTGGGCTGGTCGGCAGTCTGGATTTCCCTCGGGCTGGCGTTTTCCATCCTGGTCTATTTCGCTTACGAGAACCACTGGTTCCAGCTCGGCAACTCGGTGGATGCGGTCGACAAGGTGATCAACACCGGAAAACTGGCGGCAACGAAATATCTAACAGCCTACGTGGTGGAGAAGTCTCTCAGCGTGGACAACATTTTCGTGATCGCCATGGTGTTCAGTTCGTTGGCGGTTCCCGCCCGCTATCAGCACCGGGTGTTGTTCTGGGGTATTCTGGGAGCGTTGATGATGCGGGGAATGATGATCGGACTCGGTGCCGTTCTGGTGCAGAATTTCCATGCGATTCTTTATGTGTTCGGAGCATTCCTGATTTTCACCGGTATCAAGATGTTGGTGATGGAGGAAAAAGAGGAGCATCCGGAAAACAATCCGGTGGTGAAATGGATACGGAAGTTTTTCCCGATCACGCAGTATTTCCACGGTCAGCATTTCATGGTGAAAGCCGGAGGAAAATGGGCGAGCGAGGCGGCCGAACCCGGAATGGAAATCAAACCCGATCCTGTCGTGGAAGCGGCACCAGCCGGGAAATGGCTGCTCACACCGCTTGCCGTCGCGTTGATTTTGGTGGAAGTGACGGATCTCATTTTCGCGGTTGATTCCATCCCTGCGGTATTCGCGATCACGGCGGATCCGTTTCTCGTTTTCACCAGCAACGTTTTCGCCATCCTCGGACTGCGCTCGCTCTATTTCGCGCTGGCAGGATTGATCAACAAGTTCCGCTATCTCAAACCCGCGCTGTCATTGATCCTGATCTTGGTCGGCATCAAAATGCTCGCCGCGAAATGGCTCAAAATCTGGCTTGGTGAAACCTTCAATCTGACCGTTTTGGCTGTGATTCTCGGTATCCTCGCAACCGGAATTCTCACCTCGATCATCGTCGGAGCCAAGGATAAGCCTCAATCCTGATCGGCAGGTTTGACTGGCTGACGTTTCGCCAAGACCTTGTCCACGCGGGTGTTGTCCATATCGATCACTTCGAAAAACCACTCACCATTGCTGATCTGATCCGTCTCCATCGGCACGCGTCCGAGGACGTTCATGAACCATCCGGAAACCGTTTGGAACGCATCACCACCGCCTTCCGGCAGTACGAATCCTTCGAGACGTTCCGGCAGTTTCTCGATTTCAAAAAGCCCGTCGATCAACCAGCTGCCATCCTCGCGTTGTTTCACCGGCATGGTGAGCTGTTCCTCCATCGATGGCACGTCACCGACAATGGTTTCCATCAGGTCGATCAAGGTCACCATGCCCATCACGCTGCCGAACTCGTCGAGAACAAAAGCGGCTCTTTGTCCGGATTGGCGGAATGTTTCTAACAAAAGACTGGCTCTCTGGGTTTCCGGGACCAGCAGAGGAGGATGCATGATTTTCGGAAATGAAACGGGCTCGCCCGAGGCGAGCTGGCCATAGATGTCCTTGATGGATACGGCTCCGATCAGGTTTTCGCGACGGCCCTGATAGACGGGAAACACGCCTTGGGTGCTGTGCATGATCTGCGACCAAACCTCATCGTGTTTGGCGTCCTTTTCGATCCAGACGATTTTCGATCTAGGAATCATGATGTCGTAAGCCACCAGTTTTTCAAAACCCATCACGCCCTGCATCATCCGGGATTCGGTGGCGTTGATGGAGCCGGTGGTCATGCCCTGCCTGACGAGGACTGTTAGTTCCTCACGGGACATCGCGCTTTCCTCGGTTTCCCTTACACCGAAAAGTTTCAGAAGCGCGCCCGTGGACCATGAAAGCAAGCTAACCACAGGCGAAGCCACCCATGAGATGCCTGCCATCGGGCCCGACATCCCGCTGGCGATACTTTCCGGAAACTTCATCGCCAAACGTTTCGGGACCAGTTCACCGATGACCAGCGAGAGGTAGGTGAGGATACCGATCACAATTGCCAAAGAAACCGGCTGTGCGTAATTGCCGATCAAAGGCACTTCCGCGATGATTTCAGCCAAACGCGTGGCCACCGTGCCGCTACCCAGCGCACCTGCGACAATTCCCACCAGAGTGATGCCGATTTGGACGGTTGAAAGAAAACGGTTGGGGTTTTCCGAAAGTGCGAGCGCGCGAGCCGCGCCCTTGTTGCCCTTGTCAGCCATGGTCTGCAGCAATCCTTTGCGAGAGGACACGATCGCGATTTCGGTCATGGCGAAAACGCCGTTTGCTACGAGAAGAATGAGAACGAGAGAAATTTCCAAAAGGGCTGAATTCATGGGCTGGTTGTGAGAGAATCGCACAAACCATGTCAGATATGGGAAAATTGTCCAATACGCTTATGAAAGGCGTTCGCGTCCTTGCGAGACGACAGCAGCGGTGGTTAATCTAGGTTAATGATACGCAAACTATCCACCGCTGTTGTTTCTCTGTCTCTCTCGATCCTAAGCTTTGCTCAGGAAAGTCCGACAGATCTGAAATTGTTTCTCTTGATCGGTCAGTCAAACATGGCGGGACGCGGAAAAATCGAGGAGCAGGACAAGGTCGAAAACCCTAACATTTTCATGCTGACCAAAGATCTCAAGTGGGTCGTCGCCAAAGACCCCGTGCATTTTGATAAACCCAATGCGGCAGGAGTCGGACTCTGTTCGGAGTTCGCCCGCGATCTGCACAAAGCCGATCCGGGATCGAAGGTCGGCCTCATTCCTTGTGCGATGGGTGGGTCATCCCTCGATCAATGGCAGCCTGGCGGAAAGCTTTACACGAATGCGATCACGCGTGCGAAAGAAGCGCTCAAACATGGCAAATTCGCCGGCATCCTCTGGCATCAGGGTGAGTCCGATGCGAAGCCCGAACTCGTCGCGACCTATCCCGCCCGTTTCGCAACCATGATCACCCAACTCCGCAAGGATCTCGGTGCGGAAAATGTCCCCGTGCTCATCGGCGAAGTCATCCCCGGCCACGGCAATCACGATGCGGTCAACGTTGCGCTTGCGGAATGCGCGAAGCAAACCCCCAACGCATCCCTTGTCAGTTCGGAAGGACTGGGCAAAAAGCAACTTCACTACGACTCCGCTGACTACCGCGCTCTAGGAAAACGCTACGCGGAAGTGTTTTTGAAGATTGAGAAGAAGTGAGTTCCCACACTTCCCTCCTCCCCTGGATGGGAGCAAGCATGCGGCATCGCCTGACGCCCGGTCAAACGAAGTCGTCTTCTGACATTTCAATGCCTCAGCCTTGAATGCTGTTTCTGATATGCACTAACCAACCACGATGCTGCGGAATCCTCCGTAGGCCATGCGCGAGTAATCAAAGAGTGGATTGTCCTTGTCGCACATTTCGTGGATGCGTGGATCAGCCATGACTTTCGCGTTCACGGCGTCGCGGTGCTCACGCGATTCGTAAACGATGTAAGCCAACACCACGATTTCGTCCGGCCCCGCACCTGCCATTTTCGGAAACGGTGTCATGTCATGCGCCTCCATGTCGTCGCCGGCAGCCTCAATGTATTCGAGTGCGCCGTGTTCCTTCCAGATAGCCGCTGCTTTGGTGGCAACTTCTGTGTATTTTTCCAATTTATCCTTTGGAATGGGGAGGACGAATCCGTCGATGTATTTGCTCATGATCTTGATGGGTTAATTTTGATTTGATGAAATGTTCTAGCTTTTCGGTTGCAGCGAAAGTTCCAATTCCAAACGATCGAGAACTTCCCCGTTGCAACGCGGGATGTAGGACTCGCACTTTTTGAATTCCTCTTCGGACATGAAGGTTTGGTTCCAGGTGATCCTGCTGCCATCGCCGACGGCTTCGATCAGCATCTCCAGAACGAACTCATGCACGGTCGCCAGATGGCGGATGACGATGCGCTCCGGCGATATTTCCTCGAAAACGCTGTGGTTGGGGTAAACGGTTCCGTCCGGTCCGATCATGTCATGCCGCCAATTGCCTCCCGGCGTGAAGTCAAATTCATCCATCTTGTTAGAGAATCCGAACGGCCCCCACCATTTGGCGATGGTCTCTGGATTCGAAATTGCCTTGAAAACCGCCTCTGGCGGAGCATTCAGAATGCGGCTCGAAGAGAATGTGTTAGGTGTGTTCATGTCAGTAAAACCATAACTCACTCAATGATGCCCCGGCTTGCGCTTGTGGATGATAATCGTGTTTCCCGCCGGATCCAAAACGAGTCCCATGTGACAAACCGGCGTCTCGAAAGGTTCCATCACGAACGTGACACCCGCCGCTTTCAACTCCGCGATGGTTTTCTCAAAGTCCCCGCACTCCAGTCCACAGCTCGGGCCATCCGCACTTGGATTCATTCCCGGAGCCTTACCGATCGCAAGTATGTTTGGGCCGATTTCATACTCCACCCAACCCACACCCTCTCCATGCTCGGAAACCATGCTTGGAACAAGCCCAAGGATGCCTTCGTAAAAGGCACGCGATTCGGCAAGGTCTTTGGCTGGATACGCAGTGAAGGCGACTTCTGAAAATTTCATAACCCATATAACTAAGTGAGCACTTCCAGAGATGTCACTTCGAAATCCTGAATTTTTCCGTAACGGGAAAGACTCAGTAACAACATGTGTTTTGCAAACCCCATCTGTCAGTTATCTGGCTTTTTCCACAGGGTAAAACCCGGCACCTGATGCCCGAATTGCTTTCGTCAACGGTGCCGGTGTATGAATGGCCGCATCATGCATGCGTGCCGCGCGAGTGCTCAGCGTCTAACAGAACATTGTCCGGATTTGCCATCAGGTGAAACCCTTATAAAGCGGAGAGAAATTTCCGCTGCTTATTTGAACAAGAAATAGCCCATGATCGCCAATATCCCGAACCAACAGGACCATACCTGGGTCAGATTCAAAGAACGCGCGCCGGGTGTCTCCGCCGGATCATCCGGAT
>CBFGOP010000129.1:0-6895 GCA_965650415.1 uncultured Prosthecobacter sp.
GAAAAACCTTTTTTGGCGAGTTGCCAGCGCTTGATGGTATCGAGAAATCCCAAAATTGTCTGAAGTTATGCGCCGCCGATTTCACTGTCGTGGTAACCGGCGGGACGCGGAAATTACCCATAACCCCGCCCCTTGGCAACCTAGATTTCGAGAGGGCAAATGGGCAAAACTCCTCATTATGATTGATGTTTCCGCCCTTTCACCCGAAGTTCCCGACCTTTCATGTCTCTTTCCTCATTCGCCACTCCGTCTCCCACACTCCAGAAAGAGGTCGCCCGCCGACGCTCCTTCGCGATCATTTCCCACCCGGATGCCGGAAAAACCACCCTGACCGAAAAATTCCTCCTCTACGGCGGCGCCCTCCACCTCGCCGGCTCCGTCACCGCCAAGAAAAACCAGCGCGCCACCACCTCCGACTGGATGGAGCTTGAGAAACAACGCGGCATATCGGTTTCCTCCACCGTCCTCCAGTTCGAATACAAGGACTGCGTCGTCAACATCCTCGACACCCCCGGCCACAAGGATTTCTCCGAGGACACCTACCGCGTCCTCACCGCCGTTGATGCCGCGGTCATGGTGGTCGATGCCGGTAAAGGTATCGAATCCCAAACCCGCAAACTCTTCGAAGTCTGCCGCCGCCGTGGTGTGCCGATTTTCACCTTCATGAACAAGCTGGATCGCCCGGCCCGGCCCATCCTCGATCTGCTCGACGAACTCGAATCCGTCCTCGGTATCCACGCCTTTCCCGTCAACTGGCCGCTCGGCGATGGACCGCGCTTCAAAGGGGTTTACGACAGGGAAAACAAAATCGTCCACCTCTTCGAGCGCACCGCCCACGGTGCCTATCGCGCCCCCGTCAAAGTCACCGGCATCGAGGATGAGTCGGTCAAAAACGCGATCGATGAAATCACCTACAACCAGGTTTGTGATGAGCTGGAACTGTTGGAAGGCGCGGGCGCGGATTTCGATATCAAGGAAGTCCTCGCTGGAAAACTCACACCTGTTTTCTTCGGTTCAGCTGCCAACAATTTCGGTGTCCAACTTCTGCTCGACCGTTTCCTTGAACTCTCCCCACCTCCCCTTCCCCGCGTCACGGAAACCCAAACCATCGATCCCGCATCGAAAGAGTTCTCCGCCTTCGTGTTCAAAATCCAGGCAAACATGAATCCGAAACACCGGGATCGCATCGCCTTCATTCGCATCGTCTCCGGACAATTCGAACGGGACATGAACGTGATCAACACCCGCACCGGCGAAACCATCCGCCTCGCCAACTCCCAACGCCTCTTCGCCCGCGAACGCGAAACCGTCGATGACGCATTCGCCGGCGATGTCGTCGGCCTTGTCGGAAACTACGATCTCCTCATCGGCGATACGCTCGCCTCCTCACCGAACATCAAGTTGGACGAGATCCCGCGCTTCGCACCGGAGTGCTTCTCCTACCTCACCAACAAATCCACCGCGAAATACAAACGTTTTCAAAGCGGTCTCGAACAACTCCTCAAGGAAGGCGTTGCTTCCGAATTCCAACTTCTCGACAACACGGGATCGTCCTCCAGCATACTGCTCGGCGCGGTCGGCCCGCTCCAGTTCGAGGTTCTGCAACACCGCCTCGAAGGCGAATACGCGGCTGAAACCCGTCTTGAACCCGCCGACTGGTCGATCGCCCGCTGGCTCAAGCCCAAACAAGGTGATCCCTTCGCTCCCGAAGCACGACCCGCCCTCTCGCTGGGAACCGTTCTTGCCCGTGATTCTAACAACTGGCTCGTCGCCCTTTTCCCACACGACTGGGCCATGAAAACCTTCACCGAGAAAAACGAAGATTGGGAAATTTCCGAACAACCGTTTCCTCCGGCCTAAATCCTTTCGGATCGACTTCCCCGCGTTGATCTTTCATGTTTCCTCCATGCCGAAACTCATCCGTGTCGAACTCATCGCCCTCATGCCCACCCAGGCAGGCTGCGCGGTTTTTCTCGGAGATGGAAAAAAAGTCATTCTGTTCTACATCGACCCCGCGGTCGGTCTCTCGATCAATACCGTGATGAGCGGGCAAAAATCACCCCGCCCTCTCACCCACGATCTCTACATGCTTACCCTTCAGGCCTTCGGTGCCACGGTATCTCGGGTCGTCATCAACGCCGTTGATGGCGATGTCTTCTATGCCCGTTTGATCCTCACCGCGGAAAACGAAATCATGGAGAAGAAAATCATCGAGCTCGATGCCCGACCCTCCGACTGCCTCGCCATCGCCGCCCGCGCCGAGGCACCTCTCTACATCACCCCGGAAGTCTGGAACTCCCTCGATGACCGCACCTCATTCCTCGAAGAAATGAGAAACCAACAGATCGCGGATGGAGACATCGATTTGGGGTAAAATTCAAATCTCAAGAAAGCTGGTAAAGCATCTCAATAATGGCGGGAAACGTTACTTATCCGTTGCATTGGATAGAAAATGAGTTCGTCGGCGCTCCTGAGTTTCTGCTTATAGGTGTTCTGAAGATTCTGTCGTCGATCTAATCTGAGCGAATTTCATGGTTGCAATCGGTAGCGCAATCAAGGCGATGAGATAAAACCAGTTCCATCCAAACATGGGAATACCATGACCTTGAAGAGCAGCTGAGATGAACTGACTCATCGTATATCCCTGCCCACGTATACTTGAAAAGAGAATGTAGCCGAAAATACCAACCGAAGCGACAACTGTTCCATAAACCACTTTCTTGCGGCTGAGAAAAATCCAACCGCACAGAATCAGTCCAATCATCACGAGCCATGGCAGGAAAATGACTCGATACTTCGCTACTGCCTCGGCACGCATCTCAGAATTGATATCAGCAGCATTGAGTTCAGCACCATCCTGAAGTGTGAAGCTTATTTCGGGAGTAAGGAATGCTTTGAACGAAACCGCCAAACAACTGACGAGTATGACGATCAGTGTGTAGCGGATTGCTTTCATGCTTTATTTCAATAGTTCTGATTAAAATCAGGCTCAATATCTATTTTTCGAATCTATCGTCTCCAACACTGATCACTCGGCACTCGCAACTATTCCCCATACATCACCTCATAGTATTCCCTCACCATCCGATCCGAATCAAAGTAAGGCACGACGTCATTCATCGAGTTGAGAACGATCCGGTTCCATTTGTCCCGTTCGTCGTAATAAAGAGGCAGGATTTCGCCGTTGAGTTTGGTATAAAAACCTAACAGATCGTGCTTATCGCGTTCTTCCCAATCCAGATGACGAGCAGCAGGCGGGATGATGAAGCTGTTTTCGCCATCCTTGGCGAACTCGCATACCCAGCCATCGAAGGTGGAGAAATTCACCGCTCCGTTCATAGCAGCGGTCATTCCCGATGTTCCGGAGGCCTCGCGGGTCACGACGGGGTTGTTCAGCCAGACATCCGCGCCGTATTTCAGCGAGCGGGACAACTCCAACTCATAACCGGTCAGCACCGTGGCGTTCGGATAGTCTTTCGTCAGTTGGATGAGGTGATTGAAGGTATCGATCGCCGAGTAATCGTAAGGATACGGCTTGCCCGCCCAAATCATCTGCACGGGATAATTGGTCGATCCCAACATTTCACGAAACAGACGGATGTCCCGCGTGATGAGATCGGGTCGCTTGTAACCCGCAAACCTCCGCGCCCAGACGATGGTGAGAACCTTGGGATCGAGCAGTTTCCCTGTCTGATCCGCGACGATACGGAACAGGCGTTCTTTCAATTCACGTTTGCGATGGGAAAGAGCCTCTGCATCCCCTTTCGCGCGTGCCCGTTCCATCCCGTGATCCGCCCAGAATTTCTTGTTCTGGGCATTGGTGATGTGGGTGATTTCACAAATTCCTCGCGCGTTTTTCCACATCTCGCGCGAAACCTCGCCGTGGAGCTTTGAAACCCCATTGGCTTTTCTCGCCATGCGCAAGGCCGCGAGGCTGTGGTTGAAAACATCTCCTTCCACCCCGGCGAGATCGCGAACCCATTCCTCATCCAATCCGCTGAAGAAACCAAACTCCCGCAGCAGCGGAAAAGGATGTTTCTCGTTACCCGCTTCCTCGGGGGTGTGGGTGGTGAACACAAGTCGGTTCCGAACTTCTGTTAGGCTACGGTGCTTTTTCAACAGGTAAAAAGCCGCCGACAAACCGTGAGCTTCGTTGAGATGCATCACGTCCGGACTCGCGCCGAGGATATCGAACAACTTCGCGCCACCGATCCCAAGGATCATGTATTGAGCGATGCGTCTCAGCTCATCGTTGTCGTAGAGCCGATGAGTGATCTGTCTGGATAGGAAATCGTTTTCATCGACATCCGTGCTGAGGAAAAACATCGGCACCGTGCCGAAGACATCGCCGGGCAAAAAATACACTTTCACCCAAACAGGATGATCATGCACATCGACCGTGAAACGGATGCCGGTCTCTTGCAGAAAGGAGTAATGGTTTTTACGAAACTGAACCGCCAACTCGCCCTCATCACCGCGCACCTGATTGTAATATCCATAGGTCCACAGGATACCCACTCCCGCCAGATTCTGTTTCAAATCCGCGGCGGATCTCATGTGGGAACCTGCGAGGAATCCCAATCCACCGGAGTAGATCTTGAAACTCTGGTCGATCGCAAACTCACACGACAGATAGACCACGCTCTTGGAATACTTTTTCGCGATCGGATAATGATGCGAGTATGGAGCGGGTAAAAACGATGACGATGGCATACAGGTGTTGGATCAGGAAAGCGATGGTACGCCGACCGCGACATCGCTTTCGGCACTGTAATCCACACCTTCCAGACCGAAACCGAACAATCTGAGGAAACTCGATTGATAGCCTTCGAAGTCGGCGAGCTCGTTGAGATTCTCGGTGCAGACTTCCTGCCAACGTTTGCCAACCAACTCCTGAATCTCCGGCGACATTTCCCAGTCATCCACACGGATGCGTCCGGCATCGTCAGGCTGCGGATTGCCGTTATACAAACGCTCGCGCAGCAAGCGGTCCATCTGTTCGATGGTGTCCTCGTGATTGCCTGCGGCTTTCATCGCTTTGTAGAGCAGGGAAATATACAGCGGCACTACCGGAATCGCCGAGCTGGCCTGGGTGACCAAGGCCTTGTTCACGGAAACCCATGCCTTGCCGGAAATTTTTGCCAGCTTGCTATCCAACGAACGCTGGACTGTTTCCAAATCTTCTTTCGCTTTGCCAATCGTGCCATTCTTGTAGATCGGCCAGGTCACTTCAGGTCCGATGTAGGAATAGGAAACCGTCTGCACCCCTTCGGCCAACACGCCGGCAGCCATCAGGGCGTCGATCCACATTTCCCAATCCTCACCCCCCATGACTTTGACCGTCTGCTCGATATCGTCACCTTCCGCAGGCTCGATGGTCACCTGATCCACCGCACCATTGCCGGTGTTCAGCGTCTTGTTGGTGTAAACCTCACCAATCGGTTTCAAAACCGACTTGTAAACTTCTCCCGTTTTCGGGTCGGTGCGGCGCGGGGAGGCCAAACTGTAAATCACCAAATCCACCTGACCCATGTCCGCTTTCAACGCGGCGATCACTTCCTGTTTCATCTCATCCGAGAACGCATCGCCGTTGAACGACCGGGCATACAACCCAGCGGCTTTGGCCTCACGCTCGAAGGCCACGGTGTTGTACCAACCTGCGGTCGCGGTTTTATCCTCGGAACCGGGTCTTTCGAAAAACACTCCCATCGTTGCCGCACCGGCGCCGAATGCCGCTGCGATGCGGGAGGACAAACCATAACCCGTCGATGAACCGATTACCAAAACCTTCTTCGGACCATTCGCAATCGGCGCTCTGCCTTTCACCACGGCAATCTGCTCCTGAACATGCTTCGCACAACCCTCAGGATGCGCTGTCGTACAAATAAAGCCACGGATTTTCGGTGAAACGATCATAGTGCCGCCAAAACTAGCGACCCATTCATTTCACGCAATACCAAATCGCCAGCCCTACTTCCTCTGCCCGCTGCGCGCCAGGATCCATAACAAATCGGAAACCCGATTCATGAAGAGCCTTACCACCTCAGGCACATGTCCCAGTTCTTCATGCAGGATAAGAACATGCCGCTCGGCTCTGCGCGCAACGGTTCTGGCAAAATCCAGATGCGCGCGGGCCATCGACCCATCCTCGCCTGGAACCGCCCAATGGGTGAATCTCACTCCCTCACCCTCGATGCGTTTCGCGGTCTCGGTCAACCAATCCAAATCTTCCTCACGCACCGCCGAATAACCTTTTTCCAGATACTTCGCTTCGTCCTCAGGCAAACAGGCCAACTGTCCCATCAATCCGAATAGGAGATTCTGAATCCGATCCAAAATCTGCGTGTGCCTCCCCTCCGCATCGGCAGCCCGCGCCAATCCGATCGCCGCGTTGAGCTCGTCGATGGTACCCAATGCCCCGAAACGCACCGAAGTCTTTGCAATCCGTTTCCCGAACATCAGATCGGTCATCCCATCATCCCCGCGTTTTGTAATAATGCTCATTTCCGCTAAGATGAACATTGAATCTCTGCAATCAACAACGAAGATATTCCGGAATGACCCGTGAAACCGAATTAGCCAATCAGCTCGAACAAAGCATCGCCGCAGTGATCCGCGGTCAACAGGAAACCATCCGCCGGGTCCTCGCCTGCATGTTTGCAGGCAGCCACGTACTGTTAGAAGATTATCCCGGAACCGGAAAAACCACTCTCGCCAAGGCGATCGCGAAATCCATCAGTGGAGCCGATTTCAAACGCGTGCAGTTCACCCCGGACCTCCTTCCCTCCGACATCCTCGGTGTCTCCGTGCTCGACCCCAAGGCTCAGGAGTTCCGCTTCCACAAAGGCCCGGTTTTCACCGACATCCTGCTCGCCGATGAAATCAACCGCGCTTC
>CBFGOP010000130.1:0-6887 GCA_965650415.1 uncultured Prosthecobacter sp.
AAAAATACGCACAATGGTGTGAAAATCCACAATCCGTGGAGCAGACATGGTCTGCATTTTTCGAGGGATTTGAATTGGGCGTTGCCCAGTTGAAACAAAAGGAGGGCACTCAAGCGGTTGCTCAGAGCGGTGCTGCTACCCAATCGCAATCCGTCGCGGATCTGACCTTCAACGGCAAAGTTGTCAGCTTGGTATATAACTACCGGACTCTTGGTCACACCCAAGCGCAGATCAATCCGTTGGATGATGCTCCTGAGATCAATCCCCGTTTGTCGATCAGCGAATATCAATTTACCGATGAAGAACTCAGCCGTGAGGCCTCCAATCCGTTTTTCCTGAACGGAGCGAAAATGCAGCTCAAGGAAATGGTCGCGGCTCTGAAGGCGACCTACTCCGGAAAAATCGGTTTCGAGTTCATGCACATCCACAACACGACCGTGCGTCATTGGGTGCGTGAGAGGATTGAAAAACACGGCCAGAAAGGACCGGAAAAAACTCCCGAGATTCAGACCAAATCCCTGCGCTGGTTGCTGGAGGCCGAATCTTTCGAGAACTTCCTCGCTAAAAAATTTCTTGGTGAAAAACGCTTCTCTCTGGAGGGCGGTGAAGGTGCGATGGTCGTGCTCAATGCTTTATTGGAAAACTGCCCAAAACTCGGCGTCATGGAAATCGAGATGGGCATGGCCCACCGTGGACGTTTGAACGTGCTCGCGAATTTTGTCAAAAAATCCCTAACCACCCTGCTCTACGAATTCACTCCGGATTACGAACCGGGATTGGTTGCCGGTGATGGCGATGTGAAATACCACTTGGGTTATGAGAGCATCCGTGAGTTTCCCGATGGAAATGTTCGCGTCAGCCTCGCCGCAAACCCCAGTCACCTTGAAGCGGTTAACGCGGTTGTTGAAGGTAAAGCGCGCGCTCGCCAGCGCGTGCTTGGAGACGACGGCGTCGCAACCGATCGCAAACGTGTATTGCCGATTCTAATTCACGGTGATGCCGCATTCGCGGGTCAGGGATCGGTCGCGGAACTGCTCAATCTTTCCCAGCTTCCCGGCTACCGCACCGGAGGAACGATTCACCTGATCATCAACAACCAAATCGGTTTCACCACCATGCCGGCCGACGCGCGTTCTTCCGCGTATGCGACGGATGTGGCGAAAATGATCGAGGCTCCGATTTTCCACGTCAACGGTGAGGAGCCGATGGAGCTCTACTGGGCAGCGCAGTTCGCGTTGGAATTCCGCCAGAAATTCGGTCGGGACATCGTCATCGACATGTATTGCTACCGCCGCCAAGGCCACAACGAAGCCGACCAAGCCGCGTTCACGCAACCACTCGTTGCCAAGCAAATTGCAGCTCGTGAAACTTTCGGCCAGATCTACAAACGCCAGCTCGTTTCCGAAGGCGTGCTGACTCAGAAAGAGGCGGACGATCTGGAGCAAGTCATTTGGGATAAATTGGAAGACGGCTACAAAACCATGGTCGAGCTTTCCGAGGCCGGAGATCGCACCGTGTTCAGTGGTTCCACAGCTATCATCCAGCCATCGTATTCGCACGCACCAGTCTCCACGGGTATCAAGCGCGAAATGCTGCATCAGATCGGCAAAACCCTGACAACGGTTCCTGAAGATTTCACCCTAAATCCGACTCTTGAAAAACGTTTCATCCCGCGCCGGGTCGAGGCTTTGGAAAATGGCGGACCCTTCGACTGGGCATTTGCCGAGTCTCTGGCGTTCGGCTCCCTTCTGTTAGAAGGATCTCCTGTCCGCCTCTCCGGCCAAGATTGCCGTCGCGGAACGTTCTCCCATCGCCACGCGGTGTTTTACGATTACGAGACGCGAGAGCGTTATATTCCGCTCGAAAATCTCTCTCCGGATCAAGCGAAGTTCTGCGTTTATAACTCTCTTCTCTCGGAGTTCGCGGTGCTCGGATTTGATTACGGTTACTCGCTTTCCTATCCCAGCATGTTGCTGATGTGGGAAGCGCAGTTCGGTGATTTCTCTAACGGAGCACAAGTTATCATTGACCAGTTCATTTCTTCAGCTGAATCCAAATGGCAGACACCAAGCGATTTGGTGATGCTGTTGCCACACGGTTATGAAGGCATGGGGCCCGAGCATTCCAGTGCTCGCTTGGAGCGCTTCCTGCAGTTGTGCGCGGAAGAAAACCTGATCGTTGGAAATTTCACCACACCCGCCCAATACTTCCACGCGCTGCGCCGTCAGAAACGCCGCAATTTCCGCAAACCTTTGGTTCTGATGACACCGAAGAGCCTGCTCGGTCGCCCCGAGGCGGTCTCCACCGAACAAGATTTCCTCGAAGGAACCTGTTTCCAGGAAATCCTGCCTGATACCATGGGTTTCGAAAATCCGGATCAAGTGAAACGCGTGGTTCTTTGCACAGGTAAGGTATTCTACGATCTTTGCGCGTATCGCAATGACCACGGAATCACTGACACGGCGATCATCCGGGTTGAGCAGCTGTATCCATTCCACGGAGAAATGTTGCAGGCGATACTCGCACAGTTTGGCCAAGTAGAACGCATTGTCTGGTGCCAGGAAGAACCCAAAAACATGGGTGCATGGACCTACATCGCTCCACAGCTTCTTGAAACTCTTGGCATCTGGCCGACCTATGCCGGACGCAAACCCGGCTCAAGCCCTGCTGCCGGTTCTAAAGCAATGCATTACCGCGAGCAAAAAGCCCTGCTCGCCCAAGCCTTCCAAATTTAATTTTACAACCAACTACCTCCAACATGGCCATCGATATCAAAGTGCCGGCAGCCGGCGAATCCATCACCTCCGCAAACATTGCGAAATGGTATAAAACCAACGGTGATACTGTCAAAAAAGGCGAAGCCCTCGTGAGCTTGGAAACCGATAAGGTTTCCAATGAACTCGAGGCGGAAGCCGATGGAGTTCTCACCATTCTTGTTGGAGAGGGTGAAGAAGTATCGATTGGTACCGTGATCGGCCAGCTCGCCTCAGCTGCCGCTGCTCCGGTTGTCCAGTCTGCGCCAATCGCCCCAGTGCCGGTAGCTCCAACTGCTGAGCCAAGCGCTTCCGCTGAACCTGTCGAAATCAAAGTCCCAGCCGCTGGCGAATCGATCACTTCCGCCAATGTTGCGACATGGCGCAAAAAAAATGGCGACTATTGCGAGAAGGGCGAAATTCTTGTCAGTCTCGAAACGGATAAGGTTGCAAACGATCTTGAAGCTCCTGTTTCCGGAACCATCCAGATTCTGGTTGGTGAAGGTGAGGAAGTTGCGATTGGAAAAGTGATCGCCAGAATCACTCCCGGTAAGGGTCTTGCGGTTGCTCCCGCTCCCGCTCCTGTCCTGGCACCTGTCGCAGCACCTGCACCGGTTGCGGTTGCACCTGCGATCAGTGAGAGCCGTCCAAAGCCAGACCTCTCCGTCCTCACTTCACCTCAGACTTCGGCGCAGTCGTCGGCGGTTGTGCAAGAAGGTCGCACCACGCGCAAAAAGATGTCGATGCTGCGTCGCAAGATCGCAACGCATCTTGTGAATGCACAACAGACCGCAGCGATCCTGACCACCTTCAACGAAGTGGACATGACTTCGGTGATGGAACTCCGTAAGAGCGTGCAGGATGATTTCCTGAAAAAACACGGTGTAAAACTCGGTTTCATGTCGTTCTTTGTGAAAGCCGTGACTCAGGCGCTCAAAGATGTTCCGTCCATCAACGCACGCATTGACGGCACCGATATCATCGAAAACCATTTCTACGACATCGGTGTAGCCATCGGCACGGACAAGGGTTTGATCGTTCCTGTGTTGCGCGATTGTGATCAGAAATCCTTTGCTCAAATCGAGCAGGACATCATCGATTACGCGATGAAAGGCAAAGCCGGAAAAATCGAGATCGAGGATCTGCAAGGCGGCGTGTTTACGATTTCAAATGGCGGAACCTATGGTTCGCTTCTGAGCACTCCGATCCTCAATCCTCCACAGAGTGGGATTCTCGGTATGCATACCATCCAGCAGCGTCCGATGGCGATCAATGGCCAAGTGGTGATCCGTCCGATGATGTATCTTGCGCTCAGTTATGACCACCGTTTGGTCGATGGTAAAGAGGCCGTGACGTTCCTGATTCGCATCAAGGATTACCTCGAGGCTCCTCATCGCCTAATGCTTGAAGTATAATTTTTCCATTGCCACGGAATAGTTCGCATGGAAATGGCGCGAATTTGAATTATTTTCCGGAACTGGATCACTCCAGTTTCGGAGGTGTTCCATAGCCGACCATCACCGATGTGCCTCCACTTCGAGGCAATCGGAAGTCGTTCACTCCAAAACCACTTTGTTTTTTACCACGGTAAGATCGGCCATTGCTTGCGTTGATCATCACGGGATGTCCGTCCTTTTTCTCGTATCCTAGAAATATCCCGACATGAGTGATGTTGGATAGGCGTTGATCGGCGGGCACATAGGTCCCACTCCAGAACACCAGATCGCCGGGTTTCAGCATCGCAAAACTTTCGTGGGTGAGATCTTTCGCGTCCGGGGAAACGGGATGAAGGATCGAATCCTGTTTCACCCACAAAAACTGTGCCGATGAAGTGCGTGGCGGATTGAGTCCGACTTTCCGCAGGGTGTGATAAACAGCGCCAGAGCAGTCGAATCCACCATCTTTTGCTCCGTTACCTCCGTAAAGATAAGGCATGCCCGAGACTTCCCTTGCTGCGAGGAGTGTGGCTTCGATAAGTTTTTTCCTAGGTTCCGTCAGTGATTCGAAGTCCCTGAGTTCCGAGGATTCCAAGAGAAACGGTGTGTTGCCGAGTGCGAAATGCCCCAAAAGCATCGATACGAGGAAAAAAACTCTTGGTAACATAAAATTAAACATGAGTCAGGGTAACATGAATGAGAGGCACGACCCAGATATCATTTCGTTTTTGCAAACTCGCTTGGAACCTTGCACTCTGACGGAAGATTGAACTCTCCAATTCATATTTTAGTCGTCAGTGACGGCAAGACTGGTCACGAAAACCAATCGCTCGGATTGGCCGAAGCGATGTCGAGGCGGACTCTGGCTGAAATTCATCTTCTCAGGCTCGAAACGGGAGTGTCCCTAGTTTCAAAAATCCGCAATGCATTTCAGAAATCTGCAGCTCTACCTTCGCCCGATTATGTAATTGCCGCCGGTAGCGGCACGCATGTGGTTCTGTGGTTGTTGGCGAAAAAACACCGTGCCCGTTCGATTGTGTTGATGAAACCCTTGTGGCCTGTCAGCTGGTTCGACTGGTGCGTTGCGCCGGAGCACGATTTCAAAACAGACCTCGGAATTCGAAATCTGATTCTCAGCAAAGGTGCGCTGAATCGTGTGGTTCCAACCAAGATGGAAAGATCAGGAAAATACATTCTCATTGGCGGGCTCTCCAAGATCCATGGCTTTGATGAATCGGAATTGATTTCACAGATCCGTGAACTTGCGCAGAGCGGAGATTGGCAGGTTGCAGATTCACGGAGGACTCCGGATGATTTTTTGAAGAAACTGCATCAGGAAATTCCCGGCATCACCATCTTTCCGCATCAGAATACCAAGTCCGGATGGTTGGCGGAAAAATTAGCGATGGCCACGGAGGTGTGGGTGACAGAAGACTCGGTGTCGATGGTCTACGAGGCACTGACCGGTGGAGCAAGAGTTGGAGTTTTGCGCATGCCGAGAATGAAGCCGGACGCAAGAGTCATCCGAGGGCTTGAAAAACTGAAATCCGAGGGTTTTCTCATCGGCCAAAACGAGGCTTCTCACAAAACGTTGGCCGAGGCGGATCGCTGCGCGGAACGTATCTTGGGTTTTTAGAGCATCGCTCTTGCGCACTTGGGATTTCCAGCTAGGCAAGAGCCGTGGACAGCACGGATTATAAAAAAGGGACATTTTCGCTGTTGTGGTTGGCGTTCTTTTTTCACGGCATGGCACCGGGTTTTTGGGTTCCGGCTTTGACAAATATTCTCAAAGCCGAGGGACTTGAAGGATGGCAGGCATGGGCGTTCGCGATGCCACCGATCGCCTCGTTGTTTTCCCCTCTGGTCGGAGGTGCGCTGGCGGATGAGAGGATGTCTGCACAGAAATTGATGGGTTGGAGTTCTTTGCTGGGTGCGGTGACGATTGTGTATGCGTTTCTGGCGCTGGATCTCGGATGGAGCCCGGTTTGGTTTTTGTTCGGTATCGCCCTCTATGCATTGGTCTCCGGACCGAGCTGGGGCTTGATGGCGACAATCAGTTTGACGCATCTGACTCATGGTGAGCGGCATTATCCGATGGTAAGGGTTGGTGCGACCTTTGGCTGGATGGCGGCGGGTTTTATGATCAGTTACGTGCTGCACTCGGATACGTCGGTGGTTTCCGGATATGCGGCAGGTGTGGCGCGTGTGGTGGCTGGACTTCTGGCATTTTATTTACCGAATACTCCACCCTTGGGAGAGGGGAAATCCTGGAAAAGCGCACTGGGATTGAGCAGTTTCAAGCTTTTCAAACATCGCGATCACGCTGTGCTGTTCTTGGTCACGGGTTTGTATTCCGTGCCTTTGATTGCGTTCTACATGTATTCCGCCGAGATGTTCAAGGCGCTTGGAAGCGATGCGCCGACAGCAGCCGTCAGTGTTGCGCAGTTCACCGAAGTGGCGGCGATGTTTCTGTTAGGTGCGATGATGTTAAAATACCGTTTGAAGACCCTGCTGATGTGGGGGCTTGCGTTTTCGATCTTGCGATACGCCATGAGCGGATACGCGGGGCTGAGCGGAATGATCAGCTGGCACTATGCCGGAGTCGCATTGCACGGTGTGGCTTACACGATCTATTTCGTCACTGCCCAGGTGTATTTGGACAAACGCGTGGATCCCGCGCTGCGCGGGCAGGCACAGG
>CBFGOP010000131.1:0-6844 GCA_965650415.1 uncultured Prosthecobacter sp.
AAGAACCAAGAACCAAGAACCAAGAACCAAGAACCAAGAACCAAGAACCAAGAACTCTTCATTCTCTTCCTTGAAACTTGAGATTTGAAACTTGAAATTTAACGCATGACCCTCGCCTTCATCGCCACCGGTGACATCGCCATCCCAACTTTCCGCCATCTCATCGACCACGGCCCAAAACCCTGCGTCCTCATCACCCAGCCGGACAAGCCTGTCGGGCGCAGCCAGAGCAGTGCGGTTCCTCCCCAAATCAAAAACCTAGCCCTCGCCCACGGCATTCCGGTCTGGCAGCCGGAGAAAATATCCGAAATCGCCGGTGATCTCGAAAAACTACGGGTCGATTTCGCCGTGGTCATGGCATACGGCCAAATCATCGGCAAAGCGGTCCGCAAGGCTCCGAAAAAAGCCATCATCAATCTACACGCCTCATTGCTGCCGAAATACCGCGGCGCATCCTGTATCCAATCCGCCATTCGCGATGGGGAAACGGAAACCGGCATCACCATCATGCACGTGATCCGGGAACTCGATGCCGGAAACATCATCTGCACCAAATCCTTGCCGATTTTGTCCGACGACACCGGCGGTGTGTTGCATGACAAACTCGCCGAACTCGGCCCGGCCGCCCTCACCGAAGCTCTCGCCATCCTGGACCAAAGCCCTAAGGCCGGAACCCCTCAAAATTCCGAGCTCGTCACCTACGCCCCAAAACTTCTCCGCGAGCACGGCCGACTCGATTTCTCCCTACCCGCCGAACTTCTCGAACGCACCATCCGCGCCTACGATCCCTGGCCCGGCACGTTCATGGAAATTTCCCACAAAGGAAAAACCAAACGCCTGAAAATTTTCCCGCCAACCCAGATCATCGATCAGCCCCAACCCGCCGGAGAGCTGGCCCAGAAAGACGGCAAATTATGGATCGGATGCGGTGAAAAATCCCTGTTGCTAACCGAAGTCCAACTCGAAGGCTCCACCCGTATGCCCGCCTCAGCCTTCGCGAACAGCCTACGCTGACTCGAATCCCCCTTAGGAACGCCGACGCCCTCGTCGGCACAGAATCGATGAAGCGATTGAAAAGCCACTGATCACTGACCACTCGGCACTTCCCCGCCCCCAATTTTCTCATTTCATGCTTGGAATTTGGCCCCTCCCCGCCCCATCTTCCCCCCGCACACCACCATGGCCTGGCTTCTCCTTATCCTTCCTCTCGTTGCGGCTGTCTCGAATCAGCTTTTCCTGCGCAAACTCGGCATCGCTCATTGGGTTTCCACAGCCTCCGTTTTTGCCACTTTTGTGATCTCCTGCCTGCTGCTCGGCAAAACCGCTGAACTCGAATTCCCATGGATTCACATCGGCAAGCTCCAGATTGATATCGGGATCATTCAGGACCAGCTCTCCACCGGCATGATGATCGTCGTCACTGGCGTGGGACTGTTGGTTCACATCTTCTCACTCGCCTACATGAAAGACGATTCCGCGAAGGCCCGCTACTTCACCGGGCTGTCGCTTTTCATGTTCTCCATGACCGGCATCGTGCTGGCTTCCAATTTCATCATGACCTTCATCTTCTGGGAGTTGGTCGGTCTCAGCTCCTACCTCCTCATCGGTCATTGGTATCAGAAAGACTCCGCCGCCGATGCTGCGAAGAAAGCCTTCCTCACCAACCGCATCGGCGACTTCGGTTTCATGATCGGCATCCTGATGCTGTGGGGAATCACAGGAACCCTGGCATTCGATGAGATGAAATTGCCGGCTGAAATTTCCGCCGGTGTGGTCGGTGCCGCCGTGCTCTGCATCTTCTGTGGTGCTGTCGGAAAATCCGCGCAACTTCCACTCCACGTCTGGCTGCCGGATGCGATGGAAGGCCCGACTCCTGTTTCCGCTCTGATCCACGCCGCCACCATGGTCGCGGCCGGGGTTTACATGTTGTTCCGCGTCCAGTTCCACCTCGGAGAAGCCGCCTTCGCTGGTTTCACCGGAACCACCATCGCCTGGATCGGTGGGATCACCTCTCTGGCCGCCGCCCTGATGGCCACCCAGCAAAACGACATCAAACGCATCCTCGCTTACTCCACCCTCTCCCAACTCGGTTACATGGTGATGGCCGTCGGTTTGCTCGCGGGCGAAGCCGGCATGTTCCACCTTTTCACCCACGCCTGGTTCAAAGCCCTGCTCTTCCTCGGCTCCGGTGCCATCATCTACGCCTGCCACCACGAGCAGGACATCTGGAAAATGGGCGGACTGCTCAAGAAAATGCCGATCACCGCGACCACTTTTGCCATCGGCACCGCAGCACTCATCGCAGTTCCTTTCACTTCCGGTTTCTTCTCCAAAGAGCAAATTCTTGAAGCCGCGCATGAACACAATCCAATCCTCTTCTGGGTCGCCGCTGGCGTTGCCGTTCTAACGCCTTTCTACATGACCCGCGCGTTTGTCGTTACCTTCCTCGGAAAAACACGATCTGAAGATGCCGACCACGCCCATGAGGTGGGACCGTTTATGTTGGTGCCTCTGATTATTCTAGCAGTCATGGGACTAATCGCTGGCTTACCCTTCATCGCTGAAAAATTCTCACCAGCCTACGAAAAACCAGCCCACCTGATCCATTTAGGATTTGTGACTTATGTTTCCGCTGGAGCACTCCTCATTGGCACATTATCAAGCTTCTTCCTCTACAAAGGCAAAGACCAGGATCCCGTTTCCATCCCGCTCTTCCGCAATCGTTTCTATCTCGATTCCATCTACGAAAAAGGCCTGGTGAAATACTTCCAAGACGGCTTTGCCGCCATCGTCCACTTCTTCGATGAATTCCTCATCAACGGCCTGCTCGTTGGTGGCCTCAGCCGCCTCGCCGAAACCTTCGGAAACCTCTTCCGCAAACTCCAATCCGGCAACCTCCAAGCCTACGCCTTCACCTTCGGCCTCGGCGTCTTGCTGGTCATCTACTTCACGGTGTTCTACTAAAATTCAAATCTCAAATTTCAAGAGTCGAAGTTCTTGATCAAAGCCTCGGCAGGTAACTCATAAGATCCCTCTGCGACTCTTTGCGGCCTCTGCGCCTTTGCGGTGAAAAATTCTTAACCCGATGCTCACCACCCGTTTTGCTCCAAGCCCGACCGGTCATCTTCACATCGGTCACGCCTACGCCGCGAAGGTCGCGCACGACCTCGCTCGTGAGCACAACGGCCGTTTTCTCCTGCGTCACGAAGACATCGACTCCTCCCGCGTCCGCGAGGAATATTACCAACAAATCGAAGAGGATCTGAGCTGGCTCGGGCTCGATTGGGATGGCGAACCGCTTCGCCAAAGCACTCGCATCGATGCCTACCGCGATGCATTGGAAATACTGAAAGCACGCGATCTCGTTTATCCCTGCTTCTGCACCCGCAAAGACATCCAACAAAGTCTCAGCGCACCGCACGGCGCGACGGAAAACCTCTACCCGGGAACTTGCCGCAACCTATCCAAAGAGGAAGCCATCGAACGCATCGCCAACGGAGAAGCCCATGCCTGGCGATTTCATTCCAACAAAGCCGCCGAACTTCATGGCGAGCTGACATTCCACGATCTGCGTGTCGGCACCATACGCGTGAACCCCAACGCCAACGGCGACGCCGTGCTTGCCCGCAAGGACATTGGCATCGCCTACCATCTCGCAGTCGTGATCGATGACGCGTTCCAAAACATCACCCACGTCACCCGCGGCGATGACCTCTTGGAATCCACCCACATCCATCGCCAGCTCCAGGCCGTGCTGGGCTTGCCGGAACCCACCTATCTCCATCATCCCTGCGTCTGCGACGAAAACGGTAAGCGCCTCGCAAAACGCGATCACGCCAGATCGATCCGCTCCCTGCGTGAACAAGGATTGACGCCCGAAGCCGTGCTTCAAATGGCAAGCGTGTGATGGTAGGGTCGTTTTGATAAAACGACCGCAGCCACTTTAAGATTTTTTAGCGGATCAATAAACAACGCTTTAGCCAAACATTCACCGGTCGTTTTATCAAAACGACCCTACCCCAACCTCTTCAACATCTCCACCGCACTCAAACCATCGCCATGCACGCATAAAGTCTGAACCTCCATCGGGATGACTTTTCCACAGACCGTCACAACTCGACCCTCCCTCGCCATCATCAACGCCTGCTCAACCGCTTCATCCACATCCGTGATCACAGCCTTCGCTTCACTTCGAGGACACAACTCTCCGTTTTCCAAATAACGTCGATCGATAAAACCCTCAGCCATCACAGCAATTTCCAAAGCCCGTGCCGCATCAATCATTTTCCCCGTTGGCGGCGCGTAAATCAGCGGTTCTGCCATCAGCTCAAGCACCAGTTCGGCAAAAGCCTCGGCAAGCGCTTCATCGCGGTTTGCCTCATGATAGAGGGCACCGTGTAATTTGATATGATGCAGCGAACCGGCGATTCCCATCAGTCTCTCAATCTGCTCCCGAATCTGCCCGATCACCACCTCCACAGAAAGATCGAGAAAACGTCGGCCAAAAAATTCCTGATCCACATATCCCGGATGCGCCCCAATCGCGACCCCGTTCGCTTTAGCAAGATCAACGGCAACTCGCATGCTCAACTCATCACCGGCATGTCCGCCGCAAGCGATATTGCAGGAGGTGACCAAGGACATGAGCTCCGAATCATGTTTCCCTCCCTCTCCCAAGTCCGCGTTGAGGTCGATCTTCTTCATGATTCTTTTCCTAACAAATCCAAGCCATTCTGAAGAATTCCCAAATCCCGTTGCAACTCAAACCACGCCTGCCGCGCCTCCTCAATGCTGACCTCACGAAAACGAATCGACGTTCCCGGCCACGCTCGTGCGATCCGTGGCAAGTCGGCGGAAATCACATGCCCGATCTGCGGATAACCTCCGATCGTCTGCCTCTCACTCATCAACACAATCGGCTGACCGCTCGGCGGAACCTGGATCGACCCGAAAACCACTGGCTGGGAAACCATTTCACGCGGCTCCTTCAATTTCAAAACCGCCCCATCGAGCCGCGTTCCCATCCGATCCGATGTCGGGCTGATACGATACACTGATTCCACAAACTCTTTCCGCGATTTCTCAGCAAACCAATGCGCCTGCACACCGCGCAGAAATCGCACTTCGAGCGAGGTTGAAACCTGATCCGGACATGAGACATACCATGAGCCCCTCACCGGCCCGGGGCTCGCTTCACCCACAGGAAGCGAATCGCCTTGCCTAAGCTGGCGACCCATGAAACCACCGAACCCGCCACGCAAATCTGTGGATCGACTTCCCAACACCATCGGCATATCGATCCCACCCGCCACCGCGATGTATCCACGCAGGGATATGGTCGGCTTGGACAAATCCAAAACCTCTCCCGCTCGAACCGATAACGGCCTCCCGTTTCTCTCATCCCTCCACCCCACGAACGCGACCCTCATACCATTCAGAAATTTCAACTTCGGCCCCGCCATCGTGCATTCCAACACCGCCGCATCGTCCCTATTTCCCACCAAACGGTTTGCAATGGCAGCCATGGTCGGATCAACCGCACCACCCGGAGAAACTCCAATCTCCTGATGACCATAACGCCCGTGATCCTGAACCGAAGTCATCGGCCCCGGATCAAGAATCAGAATCTCACCATCAGGTAGAATCTCTTCGTCTGATTCAGCATCACCACTTTCCACACTCTCCACGGCTTGGAACCGCACCCGATCTCCGGGCGAGAGCAACGATGGTTCTTCGCGATCCGGATCAAACAACCGCACCTGCGTCTTTCCCAACACATGCCAACCACCCTGCGATGCGTTCGGGTAAATACCTGCCTGCCCTCCGGCCATTGCGACCGATCCCGCATCAACTCTACGCGGATCTGACAAACGCGGAACATGGAGCTTTTCCGGCAAACCGAACAGATAGGGAAACCCCGGAGAAAATCCGATGGCTGCAACCGTATAGACCGCACCACTGTGCAGCCCGATCAGTTCCGGAACCGTAATACCCAATTGCCCGGCCAAACGATCCAGTTCATCCACTTTCCCATAACAAACCGGAATCACCATCTCGGAAAAAGAAATCTCCTCATCATTCGGGATATCCTCGAACTTCAGGTCCGTGAGGTATTGAAACACACGCTCACCATGCATCGGCTGAAAATGCGCGGCGATCGTCTCAAAAGAAACCACCACATCCACGATCTCCGGAATTCGGGTCGCTTCGATCAACTTGCGCAACCTCAGAACCAGTCGGTGATTTTTATGAAGATCCCCCAATTCGGCCTGGAACAGCCATGCGGAATCTCCCAATTGTTTCAAACCCATACCATGGACTATGGCGCAGAATCAGGCGGATTCAAGCAAGTGTCGAGCTTGGCCAATTCTGGGTTTGTATAATCAACATCGATTCGCAAAAATCGTCCAATTCATGATTTTCACAGGAATCACCCATATCTCCCGTTTCATCATCCTGACTTTCATGATCATGAACCCAAATGCGCAAGCCGAAGTTCCCTCGGATATTCTTGGAAACGAATCCCTGCGTGCCTATGTCGAAACATTCAACCAACTCGACCACACCCACTTCGGCCAAGCGATTTCCAATGAGGCCACTGCCGAATGGATGGAGCAAAACATCCCGCGTTTCGACTGCCCAGACAAGGAGCTTGAGGAAATCTATCACTTCCGCTGGTGGACCTATCGCAAACACATCAAACAAACACCCGATGGCTTCGTCATCACCGAGTTCCTCCCCAAAGTCTCATGGAGCGGAAAACACAACACGATCAGTTGCCCCGCAGCTCATCATTTCCGTGAAGGCCGCTGGATCAAAAACCCGCAATACCTCAACGACTACG
>CBFGOP010000132.1:0-6646 GCA_965650415.1 uncultured Prosthecobacter sp.
ATGACAGTTTCTCGGAAACAAAACGCGCGACCTCACGCAAGTCATGTCCTTCGACCACGACGAGCAAGTCGTAACCACCCGAAGCCAGATAACAGGAAACCACTTGATCAAAGCGGGCGATGCGCATGGCGAGTCGGTCGAAACCGCCGCCACGCTCGGGAGTGAGGCGAACCTCGATGAAAGCCGAAACGGAAGTGTCACCAATCGATTCCGGATTGGTCACCGCATGGTAACCGAGGATGGTGCGATCCTTTTCCCAGCCGGTAATTTTTTGAGCGACCTCGGTTTCGTTGAGATTTGCGAGGTCGGCCAGTTCTTTGAACGTGGCGCGGGCCTTGCGGCGGAGGATGTTGAGAAGGTGCATGAGAGGGTGGGAAGTTAAAAGTGATCAGTGGAGGATCAGGATTTTTTCGCGAGGAGATCGCGGATTTCGGTGAGGAGTTTTTCTTCGGCGGAAGGTCCCGGTGCAGGGGGCGCCTCTTTGCTCATCAGCTTGTTCATCGGGCGGACGAAGACGAAGAACAGGATGGCACCGGTGATGAGGAGTGAGATGATCGAACTGATGACGATGCCAATATCGAAGACCCAGAGTTTGAGGGCGATTTCAGGATTGCCGCCGATGGCCTGGAGGAGTGGTTCGATGATCCCGGTGGAGATGGAGGTGACCACTTTGCCAAATGCCGCACCGATGATCACACCGACCGCGAGTGAAATGGCGTTGCCCTTGAGGATGAAGTCTTTGAATTCTTTCAACATGACGGGAAATTAGCGGGATTAGGTGAGGGATGGGAAGGAAAATGCTTGCGGCGGGGAGGTTTGATTCGAGCCATTTTACAGGGAGGGAAGAGATACGGGAGAAGAGGAGACTATGTGAAGTGATTTGGTTCCATTCATCCATCAAATCTCCCTGTTTCTCCCTAAGCTCTTCCCTCCCTGTTTAAAAATGCCCGACAGATCCCCAAGCTCAGACAAATCAAGAGGGCAATTCTCTCTCTTCTTGAGGTTTAAAGTTTAAAATTTAAAGTTTCACGCTCGGATGAGTTTCTCGATCTCTTCTGCGCTCCATGCGGGTGCGTCGATTGGGCTGAGGGTTTCGTTGAGGGACTCGGCCAAGGCTTTTTTGGTGGTTTGGAGTCGGATGACTTTTTCCTCGACCGTGTTTCGGGTGAGAAGACGGAAAACCGTGACGGGTTTGGTTTGGCCGATCCGGTGGGCTCGGTCGGTTGCCTGATCCTCGGCGGCGGGGTTCCACCAAGGGTCGAAATGAACCACCACATCGGCCGCGGTCAGGTTGAGGCCGTAGCCGCCGGCTTTGAGCGAGATGAGAAATACCGATGGGCCGTCTGCGGATTGGAATGTTTCTACTAAGGCCTGACGGTCGCGGGTCTGGCCATCGAGCCGGATCGAACTCACATTCGCATCTCGCAGTGTGGTCTCGATCTCGATGAGTTGTTTCTGGAACTGGGAGAAAACCAGAATCCGGCTTCCGGCTGCGACGGAGGACTCGGTGATTTCGAGCAAACGTTCCAGTTTGGCAGAGCGACGCGGAATGGGGAGCTCACGCAGTTTTTCGGAATCGAACAAAGCCAGGTCGCAACAACTCTGGCGCAGGCGCAGCAGGGTGGTGAGGGATTGCATGCGCGCGGCGGCGGTTTGGCCGGATGCGCGGATTTGGTCGATCATCTGCAGGCCTTGTTTCTGGATTTCCCGGTAGGTGGTGAGCTGATCGCGGGAAAGCTCGCAGAATTCATCGATCATGATTTTCGACGGCAGCTCGGGCGCGACCTCGGATTTGGTCCGACGCAGTATGAATGGCGAGGTTTTGAGTCGCAGCAAAGTGGCGGCCTGATGTCGGGTCTCGGGCGCTTGGAGTGGGGTTTCGTAGCGATCTTGGAAATCCTTGCGGGTGCCCAACCAGCCAGGTTGGATGAAACGGAAAATCGACCAGAGATCGCGCGCCGAGTTTTCGACTGGGGTTCCGGTCAGGGCGATGCGGTGGTTGGCATTGATTTTGGCGACCGCTTTGGAGTGGTCCGTGTCGGGATTGCGGATCAGCGAGGCCTCGTCGATGACGGCCAGCGAGTAGGACTGACGCAGGTGCCAAGCGAGATCTCGGGCCAGAGTTGAATACGTCGTCAAAATGACATCGTCGGGCTGGATCGTCTCCCTCAGACTGTCCCGTTGGGCGCCGTGGAGGGTGATCACACGTCGGGACGGTGCGAAGCGTGCAAACTCCGATTTCCAGTTTCCGAGCAGCGAAGTCGTCATCACGATCAGCACTGGTGAGGGTTGTGAATAAGTTGAGAAAAAATGCTCGATACAAGCGATCGTTTGAAGAGTTTTACCCAGTCCCATGTCATCTGCAAGCAGGGCACCGCCATATTGTGAGAGTCGTTGGACCAGCCAGGAAAAACCCTCGATTTGATAAGGTCTTAGTGTCGCTTTAACTAAAACATTGTGAATAACTTGTGAATGTTTTTCAGATATTTTAGTTGTCTTAGATATCAGCAAAGATTGAATCAATTCCTGGATGACTTCGGCGCTAGCCTGTCGTGCTGTAAAACGTCCGTTTTGTTGTTGGACATCCAAATTCTCCAAGATGGGATCGATCAAGGAATCGATGTCATCGGAGAGGATGATTCGCTGATTTGACGGGGAATTTTTGGATCTCAGCAGGCGCTGGATTTCGGCTGCGGGGAAGATTTCCCCAGTCTGGGATTGGTAGGTGAGTTGGAAATCGAGCTCGTTATCCGAGGACGAGAGGATGTCGATTTTGGGGGTGATGAAGGTGTAGGAGGCCGCGATTTTTTGGAGGGTTGGGGAGAGGATGACCTGCCATTCCTGTGGAAGTGAGGGAATTTCCCGGATGAGGAAATGGGTGATTTGGGCGGGGTTTGTGAGCTCATAAGTGGAGTCTGGGAGCAGGCGGAAAGTGCGTGAAATGAGCGACTTTGCCCGGCTTTCAGCGGTCGGATCGGGGGTGATCAGGCGGTTGGAATCGAGCTTGGGGAGAGATTGTGAATAACTTGTGGAAAGGCTGGCGAGTAGCCGATTTTCACTGCCGCTGAGGGTGAGGGTGAATTGGGGTTGCTCCGTGATGAATTGCAGTGATTCGAACCACGCGGAGGGGCTGAAATCGATGAACGCCTGCAATTCATCGAGATTTTTGGCAAAGACTGACTTTTCGATGATACCGGTTTGCCCAGCGGCGAGGGTGTTGAGGAGGGAGGCAACGGCTTGTGTTGGTGGAAGATTACCGATTTGAGCGATTTTGGATGGGGATAAGTGCCAAAACGAGCCGTTGATGCAGATGATTCGGGTTTCCGAGGGCTGGATCAGGATGGATTCGTCCTGCGGGCGGGCGTCGGCGATGGGGAGCAGGGATTGGGTTTGGATCTGGATTTCACCCTCGCTGTGTCGGATCTGTGGATGTTCGGCCAAGAGAGGCAGGAATCCTGCGAGGTGCTGGGTGCTGAGTGCGAGCTGGATGGTGGATTTTGAGACGAGTTTTTGTTCGATCAGCCAAGCAGTGATCCGAGGGTCGGCCGCGCAGGGGGGCTGATCCGAAATCGTGAGCTGAATGGAGGCATTGCCCTTTTCCAGAGATTTTATCCACGGGCCTTGAAACTGGATGTTCCAGGAAAGATCAGGGATTGTCTGGGTTGTGGAGCTTTTGGTTTCGGCTTTTTGAACCGCAGGCGGGTGAATCAGGTGAAGTCCGATGGCGATGGCGTGTGGGCAAAACGTACCTTGGCGTTGGTTGGCGGGACATGGGCATTTCGCATCGAGCCAGGTCGGGGTCCGGGCCACCACCGTGGCGCGAAATGTCGATTTTCCGACTTTAACCGAGCCCCGCCAGCCATCGCTGGTGGATTCCGAGGAAATCACGGCACCAAGCTTGAGGAGCGACTGAGCTTCCTTGAAATCCTGCCACGAGGCGGCTTTGCGTATCGCGGCTTCGTCGAACGCGGGCATGGATTATTCCGCGAGGGCTTGGCAGCCTTTGATATCGAGTTTGCCGGATGCAAGCAGGGGGATTTCTTCGACCGGAATGATGGTTTTCGGGCACCAGAGTGAGGTGAGTCCCTCGTCGAGGAGCTTGTAGCGCAGATCGATGCATTCCTGTTCGAGCGCGGGGCCTGCGATGGTGGAGAGCAGGACGATAGCCTCGCCTTTTTTCTCATCCGGCACGCCGACGATGGCGATCTTGCGTTCGGTTTCCGCATCGAGTCCGAGAACCTTGTTGATTGCGGCCTCGATGGTCTCGTGCGGAACCATTTCGCCGGCGATTTTCGAGAAACGGGAGATGCGGCCCTGGATGTGGAGGAAGCCATCGGAATCGAGCACGCCGACATCGCCGGTTTTGAACCAGCCATCGGATGTGAGGACTTCGCCGGTGCGTTTGGGATCACGCAGGTATCCGGGAAAAATGTTAGGTCCTTTGAGGATGATGATGCCGGGTTGATCGAGCGGTACGTTTTTGTCAGCGACCGGATCGTAGATGCGGATGGCGATGCCGGGAAGCAGTTGGCCGACCGAGCCGTTGAGCTGGGCGGGCATGGCATGGGTGCCTGCAGGTGCCTGCGGAGTGGGAAGGTTGACGTTGGTGGCCGGTGAGGTTTCTGTTAGGCCGTAACCTTCCATCGGGCGAATGCCGAATTTTTCCTCAAACGCATCGGCGAGGCTTTGCGGAAGTTTTTCCGCTCCGGTGACAACGAGGCTGAGGGATTTGAGCTGTTCCGGCTCGATGCGTTTCATGTAGCCACGCAGGAAGGTCGGAGTGGCGAGCAGGACATTGATCTTGTGGATGTCGATGAGCTCGGCGAGGCGTTTGGTTTCGAGCGGCGACGGGTAGGTGACGAGATTGATGCCGTCGATGACCGGATACCAGAGCGTGACGGTGCAGCCGAAGGAGTGGAACAGCGGAAGGCAGCCGAGAATCGAAGCGTCCTTGCCGATGTTGAGACGGGAGCCGAATTGCAGGACATTGGCGAGCACGTTGCGGTGGGTGAGAGCGACACCTTTGGGTTCGCCTGAGGAGCCGGAGGTGAAAAGCAGGATGGCCTCGTCCTTGTTGCGGCGTTTGTTGAGGCCGAGCATCTGGATCAGGACGGATTCCGGCAGGAGTTTGGTAAGCAGCGCCCATTTGACGATGCTGCCTTTGAGGTCCGGCAGAGTGCGCTCGATGTAGATGAGGTCGCGATTGGGCGGCCACGGGAAAGAGGAGACTTTTCTAACAAACGGATCGGCGGTGATGAATCGATCCACCTCTGCCTGACGGATGGAGGAGCGGATGGCCTCGTGGGAGGCGGTGAAATTCAGGTTCACCGGGGTTTTTCCTGCAAACAGCACCGCGAGGTTGGCGATCAACGCACCTTTTCCCGGGGGAAGCACGATGGCAACCCGTGATTTGTCGGTTTCCTGGCGGATGTGTTTGGAAAAAGCGATGGCGACCGGGAGGATCTTGGAATAGGGCAGTTCGGAATCGTCCGTGCCGTCTGAAATTTTGTTGGATGAATTTTTCTTCAATCCTTGGAACAGGGCTGCCGCCAGAGAGCCAGAGAGAATTCTACGCGAGCTGTAAGCTTCCTCGAAGGCGTCGAGCAGGTTGGCTTGGAGAGCGGGAAGGCTGGTTTCCTTTTCCTTGATCAACTGACCGATGCAAATCACCGCCAAGGGGAGCGATGAGATTTTTTCGATTCCCAAGCATGACTCGCGTGGGCAATCGATGGCGATGGGCAGAGTGGGAAGATGGAAAGAAAGGAGGGTTTTGAGGTGGGTGGATGGGATCTGGATTGGGGTGGCAGGGCGGGCTGCAGCGGCGCCGGGAACAAACAGCAGGATTCCGTTGCTTTTGATCACCTTGGCGAGTTCCTTACCAGCTTTGACAGGATCGGAATCCTTGATGGAAATCATCGCTCCTTTGCCCGAGCGCTCCATGTGGCTGCGCAGGGCGGCGTCGTGGGTATCGCTTTCCTCAATGAGATAAGTGATGGTTCTGCCCTCAAGTTGTTTCTCTAGATGCAGCAGCTGGTTGAAATCGAGTCGGCCCGGAATCGCGAGAAAACCGGTGCTGGGAATGCGTTCTGGATGGAGAAAGGAAATGGATTGGGACATTTGAAGGAAAACTTGGTCTTTTAATGGGGGTTTTGTGTCTCGGACGCACGGATTTTTTCTCGGAATGCTTAAATTTCACTTTGATGTCTTAATTTCTTATCTTCATATCGTGATTTGATGATTTGACTCTTGCTGAGAGATCTCGATGTTCTAGAGTCGGGCATGGCGCAGGCGGATTTTACACAGGAAATCGAAAAGGAATTGGCGGAACGCATCATGGTGCTGGATGGCGCGATGGGGACGACGATTCGGAGTTACGGCCTTGATGAGGCGGCGGCACGAGGGGAGAGGTATGCGGATAATGAGAAGGATTTGCTGAACAACGGTGACATTTTATCCATCACTCAGCCGCAGGTGATTTCGGATATTCACAAGCGGTTTTATGAAGCCGGGTCGGACATCTGCGAGACCAACACCTTCTCAGCGACCGGGATCGCGCAGAGCGAGTTTTTCGTCGAAGACCCTCGTGAAAAAGGCGGTCGCAAGGATCCGGAGTTTTTCCAGAAGATTTTGGAAAACGATTTTTTGA
>CBFGOP010000133.1:0-6624 GCA_965650415.1 uncultured Prosthecobacter sp.
TCTTCAGCATGGCGATACCAGGTCGCGGTGCTGGAATTAATCCACAGCTTGGGAGGAACCCGGCAGGCAGCAATTGCCTGACCCACGACGCATGTGGAATCAACCCGACTTTTCAGGATTTCCTGACGGTTTTTTGCGTTGTAACGGCAGTTCACACTGCGGCCAGCGAGATTGATGACCAGCTCGGCACCTTCGAGCGCGTAAGCCCATGGTCCGAGCGATTTTCCATCCCATTCCAGAAACATTCCATCGCCACTCCAACCCTTGCGATTTCTAGCGATGGCAACGACCTCGCGACCGTTTCTGGAAAAATGACGGCAGAGGTAACGGCCGAGAAATCCGTTTGCACCGATGATGACGACTGTGGAATTCATGATCTTGAGGGTTATCCGAGAAGTTTTGCCGCGAGTTGAAGAGCCATTCCGTGTTTCAGCGAGGCAACACGATCGGATAGATTGGAGGCCATGGTGACGAACTCCTTGAGCTCGTTGACCTGTTTGTTGAAGGCCTTGGCATCCTCGCCCTTGAGGCCTTTGGTTTCCTCTGCGCATTTGTTCAGAAGAGCCAGTGCAGGTTCGATCTCACGGCGTTTGCGTTCGCGGGCAATCGTACGGAAAATCTGCCAGACATCCTTTTCCGCTTCATAGAAATCGCGCCGATCCCCCTTGATCACCACCATCCGGATCAGTCCCCAGGCAACCAGTTCCTTGAGGTTCGTGTGGGCGTTACCACGGCTGACCTCTAGTTCTTCCATCACTTCGTCCGTGCACATCGCTTGTGGGGAAGTCATCAGCAAGGCGTGGATTTGAGCCATCGTGCGGTTGATGCCCCATTGGGTTCCCAAAGCACCCCACTGGGCGATGAATTCTTCTTTTGCATTCTTTAGCGGGTCAGTGCCAGTCTTCATAATTTTCATTATATATTGAAAATTATGAATCGCAAGAAAAATCAGACCAAATAAAAAGACCGCTTTCCATGGTGGAAAACGGTCTTTTCGATGATTGAAAGGATCAGAGTGCGGCTTTCAGTGAGTTGAACTTGGCGCGTTTGGTTTTGAGTTCACGCTCCAGTTTCTCGATTTCCTGTCCGAGGCTAAGCAGGGCGCTCAATTTCTTTTGAATTCCGCCAGTGGATTTGACGGATTTAGGAGCGGGTTTTTTTGAAGATTTGGCTGAGATTTTTTTGGACTTACCTTTGGTTTTAACAACTCCGGATTTTTTGAGCCAGGAAGCGAGAGTGATTTGAGAGATGCCGAATTTAGCCGCTGCCGCGCTTTGACCGCCACGGCCTTTGCTTGCGTTATGCTCGGTGATGAAGGTGATGATGTTGTTTTTTTCTTCGGCGGTGTAACGCTTTCCGCGAACGATTTTCTTTTTGGTGCTGCTCATATGTAATGGCACCGTTATACTCGGGTGATGATATGACAAGTGAAATGTCATATTATATCAAATAAGAATGTAATATATCATCTTCGAACGAAGTGATCCAAACATGCGCTGCGGCACGAACTTTGTCTCTCGCGACCACACCGCCGAAGCCGATCATCAAATCGACATCGGGTTGCGTTTCAAGATCCGAAACCCCATCGCCGATCATGATGACTTTTTCCGGCAGCAGTGCGCATTTCCATTCGCGGATGATTTCGTTTTTACCGAGATTGCGCGTGGTCGGGTAATCCTCACCATAGCCCTGATATGCGCCGGAATCGTTGAAATACAATGGCACAGCTTCGACATGTTTGATTCCCAGCTGATTTGCGAGAGGACGGATAACGGGTTCGAATCCACCGGAAAGGATGACGGGTGTCCATCCATTGGATTTGATGCGTTGAATGAATTCGGCCGCACCAGGAACGATATGATCCAGATACATTTGGCTGACCTTTTGGATCATTTCATAACCCGGCTTGATGATCTCCATGCGTTTCTTGAACACATCTTTCAAAGGAACATCTCCATTCATCGCAAGATTGGTGAGTTCAACCACCTGTGCATAAATTTCCGGATCGGACAATCCGGCGAGTTCGTCAATGCCTTCGATCGCGCTCAAGGTGGAATCGCAATCGATGAAGAGAAGTTTCCCTGTGGATATGCTGTGTGGATGAATGGTCACCGGAGTCTGTGTAGGAATGAGATCGAAGAGTTCCATCATATCCGCGTTTTTCAAGCGGATACATCCATGGCTGGCGAGCTTACCGATTTGGTCTTCGTGATTGGTGCCGTGAATGTAGATGAAACGATCCAGTGTGTTATGATTTTCAGGATCCAAGCCGTTAAGGCGCATGATGCGGGTGAGAATGAGATCCTGTTCGCAAAGGTCATCAGGCTGCCAAATGCCCACAGGTTTTCTTGCCCGGAAGATCGTTCCCATGGCTTCGGTTTCGCCGATTTTTTCATGAATCGAAAATCTTCCGGTTGGTGTCCGATAACTACCTTCGTTGAATCCCATGCCTTTCTCGCCGGATGAAATGGGATAGGTTTTGACGACCGTTCCGTTTTCAAAAACGGTCAGGGTTTGATCGTCGAGTGAGATTTCGAGATGAAGTGATGATTGGCTCATGGGAGGTGATGGAAAACGGCGAGTGCATTGTGCCCGCCCATGCCATGAGCGAGCTTGAAGACCGGACCCGTGGGTTTCAAATTTGCGAAGCTGGCTTTCAGTCCAACGATTTCAAAAGTGCCGATCGGATTGGGTGGCAGCATGCACTGTCGCATGAAACCGAGAAGAATCGCACTCTCGATCAGGCCGCTGGCTCCTATGGTGTGACCGAAATAGGGCTTGAGCAGATGGAAAGAAGTATCGCTGCCGATGAGTTCGGAATTGTAAATGCGGCGTTCCGCGCGGGCTTGGGTCTGGGTGCCGGTCGCGTGCGGGCAGATCGCGGCGGGTTTGCCGTGGAGACGGATTGCTTGTGCCAGAAGTTCAGTAGTGCGACCTCCATGGTTTGGAACGCCTACGGGGTCGGATCCGTCGGAATTGTTGGCGAAGTGAGAAAGACGCAGGTTTCCGATCGGATCCGCACTGAGCGCGATGGCCGCAGCTCCCTCGCCGGGAATGAATCCATCCGTCTGATCGGAAAACGGGTTGAGTGAGCTGCGTTTTGAGAGCAGGCCGGATGCGGCATAATTATCTAACAGAATTGGCACCAATGGCAAATCCACTGCGACAACCAGAGCGTGACTGACCTGACTGGAATCGATCAGTAACTTCGCGATGCCCAAGGCGTCCAAGCCCGCGGAACAACCGCTGGCGACCACGTGGTTCGGGCCGAAGATGCCGAGTTCGATCGAGATCGCGGTGGCAGGTTCGCTATGGATCGTATTGCTTGCGGCCATCAGTTTGAAAGGCCGGCGTTCCGGCCAGGGACCGAGCCAACCCGCGGCGTTTCCCCGGCTCGTGCCGACGACGAGTGCGGCATTTGCGAGTTCGGATTCGGACCATCCCGCTTCGCTGGCAGCCTGTTTGGCGACGTGAATCGCAGCCATCGTGGCAGGACTCCATTTGCGGTGGTTGAGAAGATTCCGGGGTTGGATCCATGCGCCGTGGAGTTCGGCGTGCGGGCTGTCATTTCCCAAGATTTCCGCAAGACGTCGAAATCCGTTTTGTCCCGATGAAACGGCACGGACATGGGAGTCGATGTCATGCCCGATCGAGGAGAGCGCGCCAAGGCCTGCGATGGAAAGTGCGTATTTGATGCACTCGGGTTAAACGGGTTCCGCATTTCCGTCAACTGAACGAGGAGATTTATGTGTATCCCGGAGGGATAACAGACATTAGCGCGGGGTTGAGCGCAGCGATACACCGGGGACCGTATGTCACAAGATTTACGACCCCAGCGGGGTCGCAGATAGGTATGCAAGATCTCAAGGCTGATTCTTATAATCTACTCGCAGCACTGGTAAATCACGTTTGGCGCGTATCACTTTCAGTCCTAGTTTTTCAACACCCGGGACAGCTGTTTCGGGCTTCCAATGATCCATTGAGAGGAGGAATTTATAATGCCCTTCGAGGTTCGTTTCATCCAAGACAATCCCACCCTCAAGATATTTTCCTAATATATCCGCCAGATTTTCTGCGGAGCCGGCGCGAAATTCATAGCCAAAGCCGCCTGGTGTTTGAGCTGTGCCCCAGTTTGATGAATCGCTCTCAACAGGCTCCATAGCGAGTGGCTTTGCCTCATCTCGCTCAAGAATCCAAACATCAGTAGATTCGATGATTTCGTTATAGATTAAACCAAAAGTTGTTTCAAAAGCCGTCTTTGCCAATTCGGCAAAAGTTTTCCCCTCAGGTGCATTTATTTCGACGTCATAGGCTTCTTCCGGAAGTTCTGCATCAATGTAAATCAATCCCTCGAATTCCGTTAATTTATAGATGATTTCCCCCAATTGTGAGCTGCTTACGCTTGCCTTACGGCCTCCATATCCATCGGTGTTAATGGACCATCCATTTGCCTGTTCCGGTCTACGAATAATACTCACCCCTTCCGTCTTGGATAACTCAGTATTATAAGCATGCTGCCGGATATGTTCGGGAATGGATGATGATACGCTGCCTTTTTCCTCAGAGCTGGAGTCACCGCCCTTGCAACAGAACAGAAACATAGGGAGAAGACCGGCAAGCGCGAAGCAAGGAAAAGACTTTATGGCGTGAATCATGAGATCAATCTTGGTAATCATGCCCAGATGCAATCAATCGTTTTTTCGGATATTTTGAAGGAATGCTTCATTTGAGAGATAGGTGTTTCGAACTCATTGAAAATCAGCGGACAGATTTAGTTTTGCGTGATAAGTGAACTTACTCCATAAGCAGCGCGTCGGATGAAGTCGGTTCTGGAAACAATCAATGGTGGAGCGAGTTATCTCGAAAAGCGCGGGATCGAGGATGCGCGGCGAAACATGGAGCATTTGCTGGCGAAACAGCTA
The DNA here is from genome assembly GCA_965650415.1 of uncultured Prosthecobacter sp. Taxonomy (GTDB): domain Bacteria; phylum Verrucomicrobiota; class Verrucomicrobiia; order Verrucomicrobiales; family Akkermansiaceae; genus Luteolibacter. The sequence goes on from CBFGOP010000133.1 coordinate 4,923, forward strand.
GGCTGCACGAGGATGCAGCTCTACACGCAGTTCGACCGACCACTGGAAGAAGTGGTATTGGTTCCTTTGCGGGAGGCTTTGAAAAAGCGCGGCGAGGGGATTCCGCTGCAACACCTGCTCGGCACGGTTTCTTTTCTCGGTCGTGATTTCATTTGCGATGGCCGGGGTCTGATTCCGAGGCCCGAGACCGAAGAGCTGGTGGAAATGATCCTCAAACAGCTGCCTGCGGAAAATTTGCGGATGCTTGATGTGGGATGCGGATCGGGTGTGATCGGGCTCTCGCTCGCGGCGGAAAAGCCGGGCAGCCATGTCACATTGGTCGATATTTCGGAAGACGCGCTGGCTCTGACCCGTGAGAACGCGCAGAAGCTGAAATTGGGAAATGTCGAGATCCGTCGCAGCGATTTGCTGGACCAGGTGTCCGGTAGTTTCGATCTCATCGTCGCGAATTTGCCGTATGTGCCAGACGGCGAGGCTAAAACGATGGCTCGGGAATTGTCGCATGATCCCGCCCTAGCTCTGTTTTCAGGACCGGATGGGATGGATTTGCTGCACAGGTTCATTCCCGCCGCTGTGACCTTTCTGAAACCCGGGGGCTGGCTGGCCCTCGAGATTGGTTACGATCAGGCTTCACAGGTGCGTTTGTGTTTGGAAGAATCGGGTTTCACGGAAATTGAGATCAAAAAGGACCTCAGCGGGATCGCCCGGTTTCCATTCGCAAAACATCTTTAACATCACTCATCGAACATGGATAAACTCGTCGTGCACGGTGGCTCGGTCATCAAGGGCTCCATCAACATTTCCGGATCCAAAAACGCCTCGCTGCCCATCCTTGCTGCGACCATTCTAACAGGCGAGGACTGCATCATCCGTCGCGTGCCGGATGTTTCGGACACAAACTACATGATCCAGATCCTGAGCGCGCTCGGCGCGGATGTGGAACGTTCTTCCGGCACGGTGCGGATTTCCTGCGCGGATATTTCCGATGAAGCACCGTATGAACTGGTGCGCCGCATGCGCGCGTCGATCTGCGTGATGGGACCCTTGCTCGCGAGAAAAGGTCGCGCCGTGGTTTCCTTGCCGGGCGGTTGCGTGATCGGAGACAGACCGGTCGATCTCCACCTCAAAGGGATGGAAGCGCTTGGCGCGAAGATCGAGTTCGAAGGAGGAAACATCATTCTAACAGCACCCGATGGCTTGCGTGGAGCTGAAATCAACTTGCGCGGTGAAAGCGGCCCGACCGTTCTCGGAACCGATAACGTGATGATGGCTGCGACTCTCGCCGAAGGGATCACCGTCATCGAATCCGCAGCCGCCGAACCGGAGGTATTGGATCTTGCGAATTTTCTCAACGGCATGGGCGCGAAAATCACCGGAGCCGGCACGCGTCGTATCGTGATCGAGGGTGTGAAAGAATTGAAAGGCGTCGAGCACACGGTGATCCCCGATCGGATCGAAGCCGGAACCTTCATGGCCGCTGCCGCACTTGCGGGTGAAGGAGTTCGCCTGAATCGCGTGAATCGCGAGCACCTTAAAGCCATCACCGAAGCCATCATCAAATCCGGTCACAAAGTCGAATTCAACGAAGACGGAACCTCCTGTTTTGTCGAGCGCGGTGACGTGTTGCAAGGGGTGGATCTCAACACCGCGCCTTACCCGGGTTATCCGACCGACATGCAGGCGCAGATGACCGCCTTGTTGG
>CBFGOP010000134.1:0-6566 GCA_965650415.1 uncultured Prosthecobacter sp.
GTCCGACGCAAACTCGCCGCCGCCACCACCCGCGCCGAAATCCTCGAAATCCTCGATCCCAAAACGAGCAAGACGACCGAGGAAGAATAATTCAGCCTGAAGGTCTTAAAGTCTGAAAGTCAAAAGTCAGAGCTTGAATCGCTGGTGCGATTGAAAAAAGAATCTCCCGACCTACGACTTTTAGACCTTCGACTTTCCGACTTCTCAAATGACTCTCCTCCAGAACCTCGAATCCCGCCTGTCCAAAGCTCTTGAAACGGTCTTAGGCGAACCGACCCCGGCCAACCTCACTGCCGCAGCCGACCTGCGTTTTGGCGATTATCAGAGCAACTCCGCCATGGTTCTGGCGAAACGGATGAAATCCAACCCCCGCGCCCTTGCCGAGCAGATCATGGGCGCAATCGATATCGAAGGCCTCGCCACCGCAAAAATCGACGGACCTGGTTTCATCAATTTCACCATCCTCCCCGCAGCCTACGCCGGCTACGCGGAAAAGCTGCTCAAAGACCCCAAACTCGGCACTCCCGAGCTCGGAAAAGGCAAGCGTATCGTGGTCGATTTCTCCGCTCCGAACGTCGCGAAACCCATGCACGTCGGCCACATCCGCTCGACCATCATCGGCGACTCCCTCTGCCGCATCGCGCGTTTCCTCGGCTTCGAGGTCATCGCCGACAACCACATCGGCGACTGGGGAACCCAGTTCGGCATGATCCTTCATGGCTGGAAAACCCGTTTGGATCAGCAAGCCCTCGCGCAAGACCCGATCAAGGAACTGGTCCGCGTCTATCGCGAAGTCAACGCCGCCACCAAAGAGGATCCGTCCGTTCTCGAAACCTGTAAAACCGAGCTCGTGAAACTTCAGGCAGGTGATCCCGAAAACCTCGCGATCTGGCAGCAATGCATCGATGTCTCTAAGGCCGGCTTGCAGAACATTTACGACAAGCTCGATGTGAAGTTCGATCACTGGCTCGGTGAAAGTTTCTACAACGACATGCTGTCGGGCTTGGTCGATGAGTTTTTGGAAAAAGGCCTCGCCCGCGAGAGCGATGGAGCGATCTGCATTTTCTCCGACGAAACGAAAGATCCCAGCCAAGATCCGTTCAAAGTTCATCGCGAAGATGGCTGGACCGACAACCCGGCCATCATCCGCAAGGCCGATGGCGGTTTCCTCTACGCCACCACCGACCTCGCCACCATCCAATACCGCATCGACACCTGGAACGCGGATCAGGTCTGGTATGTCGTCGGCGTACCGCAACAACTCCATTTCCGCCAGATTTTCGAAGCCGCTCAACGCTGGGGCAAAACCGGTGACTTCCGCCACATCGCCTTCGGCTCCATTCTCGGAGAAGATCGCAAACTGATGAAAACCCGTTCCGGTGACAACGTCGGCCTGACGGATGTGTTAGAGGAGGCCGTCGAACGCGCCGCCGCCACCATCGCTGAAAAAAATCCCGACCTCAAAGGCAAGGAAGCGGAGGAGATCGCGGAAATCGTCGGCATCGGAGCCGTGAAGTTCGCCGAACTCTCCCAGAACCGCCTAACCGATTACGTGTTCGCATGGGATCGGATGCTCGCCCTCCAAGGAGATACCGCCCCTTACCTCCAATATTCGAACGTCAGGATCCGCTCCATTTTCCGGAAACTCGACACCGCCTTCGATGCCCAGTCCGCCAGCATCCAGCTCGACAAGCCCGAGGAAATCCACCTCGCCCGCCTGCTCGCCCGCTTCGGTGAAATCCTGCCCATGGTGATCGAAGATTTCCGACCCAACCTGCTCGCCAACTACCTCCTCGAACTGGCCCGCGCCTTCCATTCCTTTTTCGAAGCCTGCCCCGTGCTCAAATCCGACGAGCCCCTCAAATCCAGCCGCCTCGCCCTCTGCCACCTCTGCTCCACCACCCTCGAACTGGGCCTCGGCCTCCTGGGCATCAAATGCCCCAATCGCATGTAAATTTCAAATTTCAAATCTCAACCTTCAAATAAGAATGAGACTTCGGAATATCCTTCTCTCTGACTTGAATTTTGAATTTTGAAACTTGAGATTTTAGATTGCACATTGGATCGGCATTAATGAAAGATAACGCGATGTTCCCTTTTTACGTCATCGGCCACAAAAACCCAGACACGGATGCGGTATGTTCTGCGATCGGTCATGCCGCCCTGTTGCGTGCCTGCGGTGATGAACCCGATGCCATAGCCGCGCGTTGTGGCGATGTTTCCCAACGCACCAAATGGGTTCTGGAAAAAGCCGGATTCGATGCGCCTGAGTTGCTTACCGATGCCCGCACCAATGCCGGAATGATCTGCAAACGTGAGGTCATTTCCGTGAAACCGTCCGACACCTTCCTCACCGCATACAACCGGATGTTCAGCGCGTCCATCCGTTGCGTTCCCGTCATCAACGACGACGGTTCGGTCGCTGGAATGCTCCAATACATCAACCTTCTTAAACTCCTTCTCCCCGCAAACACCGAGGGCATCAGCGTTCGGACGGTGCATGCCTCTCTCAACAACCTCGCCAAAACGCTCGATGCCGAAAGCTTGGGCGCGACCATCTGCGATCAAGACGAAGAAGAAGACCTCATCCTTCTCGTCGGCGCCTCATCCCAGGATACCGTGAAAGCCCGTCTCAAGCAGGCCGCCGATGAGGGCAATATCGGCAATTTCCTCGTGATCTGCGGAGACCGACCCATCGTCCAGCGTCTGGCCATCGAGTCCGGCGCACGCGCCTTGTTAGTCACCGGCAACAACAAGGTTTCTCAGGAAATCAAAGACTTCGCCAATTCCAAAGGAACGGTTCTGCTCCGCTGTCGCCAAGACACCGCAAGCGCCAGCACCCTTATCCGCTGCTCGCGCACGGTTCGTCACGTGATGGAAACCAAATTTATTTCGGTCAACTCCAAGGAACCCGTTTCCAAAATCCGCAAGGAACTCGTCGCTGTCGACCAAGACCTTTTTCCCGTCGTCGAAACCGGTTCGGATGCGATGATTGGCGTGCTCGCAAAATCGGACTTGGTCGATCCGCCGAAACTCCGTTTCGCGCTTGTCGATCACAACGAATACGCCCAAGCCGTCACCGGCATCGAGGAAGCCACGATCACGGAAGTCATCGATCACCACCGCCTGTCCGGAGATCTCGTTTCGCGCGAGCCCATCCGCTACCTCAACGAACCGGTCGGCTCCACCTGCACACTCGTTGCCCGTAAATTTTTCCACAGGGATCTCAGACCCGAACCAAGCGTGGCGCTCTGTCTGTGCGGTGGGATTGTTTCAGACACCCTGTGCCTAACATCTCCAACAACCACCGCACTCGATAAAAAAATGCTGACTTGGCTCAGCGAAATCGCACAGGTCGATGCCAAAGAATTCGCTGCCGAATTCTTCGCCGTCGGTTCGCTCATGGCCAACGGCACTGCCGAGGAAATTATCAACACCGACCGCAAAGAATTCAACGAGCAAGGTCTGTTCATCAGTGTCTCACAGGTCGAGGAACGCGATCTTCACGGATTCAAAGCCCGACGCGAAGAACTGGAAAAAGCCCTGCGCGATCTCCAATTTGAAAAAGGCTATAACATTGCCGTTCTTGTAGTCACGGATGTCGCCCTGCTCAAAAGCATGGTTCTCGCCGTGGGGCCGGAAAACATCATCGCTGCCCTGCCTTTCACACGCATCGATGACACACTCTATTCAGCACCCGGAGTCGTCTCAAGAAAACGCCAGATTTTCCCAGCCATCTGCGACGCCATCGAGCACGGGAGTAGATAACGGCGATCATGGATCGCCGTCACTCCCCGATCACACAAGGCACCAGGATACCATCGCTCATGCCGTGGATCTTTTTCTTATCCGCTGGAACGAGCGTTGCGAGACATCCGCCGAAACTGGTTTCACCCGCAGAGTCGGTGAAGAAATACGGACACAATCTCGCCCGAACCTCGATCATTTTCACGCTGCCGTCCTCGGCATAAACCGGATGTTCAAAGCGCCTGCCTTCCTGAAACTCCTGCATCAGCCACGGTTGTTCATCCGATTGCTCCAATGCGAATTGCAGTCGCTCTTTCCACTCAGCAGATGGCAAATCATGCCCGATAAACACCCCACGCGATCCCCATGCAGATTCATGAAACCCGCTGATTTTCAAAACCAACTGACGTTCTTTTTGTGAAAAATCACCGACCTCATCCCACGAATGCGCATTCAACCTTGGCAAGGCTACATGAGGTGGCAGGGGTTGGGGATCTAACACCCAGCCAAACGGAATCCATTCTCTCAATCGCCGCAGGTGACTCCCACGGAGCGATTGCTCCCAGAGTTTTTTCAAGGCAGGCGACCAAAACAACGCCAGCCAAAGTTTATCTTCGAGATGGGCTTTGAACGGCGGCGTGATCTGCGCCTCCCCGCGCGCGGTTTTGTGCGCCAGTTCACGTGAATAAGAAATGGATTCCCAATCAAACAATTCAAAAAAACGATACATGGCCCGACCACACTCCACATATTCCTCGGCGCTTTCGGTTTTCCAATTTTCTCCCAGTTGTCCCGCCAACCAATCCATTTCGGCGCGATAATCCTTTGCCTCCTCGGAAACCAAAATATCCCCGCCCTCAGGTAGAAGTTTCCTGAAGCCCTCGATCATCCCATCCGCACCACCCAGCACCTCATACCCCGCTTCCGCATAGGTTTTCGACAGCCATGCGGTAATACCCATCCCCCCCGGAACACTGTCGAGTTCCGTGATCGAAAAATACCCTTTCGCCAACATCAGATCCGGACGGATCACACGCGGAAATTGCTCCGCCAATCCATTAGCCTTCTGCAAATCCGCCAGCCAATCGGGTTTTCCTTCATCTAACAATTCCGCGAGCCATGGCTCGATTTTACCCGCCGCCGATCGCCGATACAACAAATCACAAGCCTGTTGGAACTTCGCCAGCGGGTGTCCCATCGCCATCATTTCCTTCGCCTCTGAAGCAGTCAGTTTCAGGGGTTCAGGCGACCACTGCCATGACCCGCCACCAAACAAGCCTCCCTCCGGCAGGTTTTTGTTCAAATCATGCAATCCAATCGCCACGCCGCAGCTTCCACCCCGAATCCATTTTTTGCAAGTCGGCACAGGGAATAGATTTCATCCTTACCCCACCATTGACCTCCCTCCCCTTTTCATCCCATCCTCTCCCCGTGAGTCATATTCCCGTAGAGCCTTCACTTGCCGATTTTGAGAAATTTTCCCAACAAGGAAATGTCGTGCCCGTGTTCACCCAGTTGGCGGCCGATTTCGAGACCCCTCTATCGGCCTACCTGAAAATCCGCGACGCGAAACATTCCTTCCTCCTGGAATCCGCCGAAGCGACGGATAAAGGCGGTCGCTGGTCGATCATTGGTTCCGGCCCGAAACGCATTTTCACGGCCGAGGGAAAAAACATCACCATCACCGAGGGCAACAAATCCCACTCAATCACCGCACCCGACGATGTGTTGGCCGCTCTTGAACGGGAAATGAAACCTTTCCAACCCGTTCCCAACCCTGCCCTGCCTCCGTTTTCCGGCGGCATGGTCGGCTATCTCGCATACGATGCGGTCCGCCAGTTCGAACCCTCGCTTGGAAATCCCCCGCCGGATTCCCTCGGAGTCCCAGATGCCCTCTTTATGTTGGCCGACACCTTGTTGGTCTTCGATCACCGCCTCCGCCGACTTCAAATCATCGCAAACGCTTTTCTCGACGAGCATCCCAACCCTGCCGAAGCCTACGCCGCGGCCTCCGGCAGGATTGCGGCCATCATCGAAATCCTCAACCGCCCGCTCCACGTTCCGGCCCTCAACGGTCTGGCACAGGCAACTGAAGCCCCCGCCGTCTCCAACACCACCCAAGAGGAATACGAACAAATCGTCCGTGACGGCAAAGAATTCATCAAGGCAGGCGATATCTTCCAATTCGTCCCGTCCCAGCGCTTCACCACGGATTTCGACCAATGCCCGGTCGATCTCTACCGCGCCCTCCGCCACGTGAACCCATCTCCCTACATGTTCATCCTGGAAATGGGAGATTTCGCACTCGTCGGCTCTTCACCCGAAGTTCATGTCCGTTCCATCCAAGGCCGTATCGATATCCGACCCATCGCCGGGACCCGTTGGAGAGGAAAAACCAAGGAAGAGGACGATGCGTTGGCGGCCGATCTGTTGAACGATCCGAAAGAGCGCGCCGAGCACCTGATGTTGGTCGACCTCGCCCGCAATGACGTCGGCCGCATCGCGAAACACGGTAAAGTCAAAGTCGACGATTTCATGATCATCGAGCGCTACAGCCACGTGATGCACATTGTTTCCAATGTATCCGGTGAGCTCGACCCCGCGCACACCGCGTATGACGTGCTTCGTGCCACTTTCCCGGCCGGAACCGTCTCCGGCGCACCGAAGATCCGGGCGATGCAGATCATCAACTCGCTCGAAAAAAACAAACGCTGCGCCTATGCCGGAGCGGTCGGCTATTTCGGATTCGATGGCTCACACGATTCCTGTATCACCCTCCGCACCTGTCTTCTCAAGGACGGCAAAGCCCACGTCCAAGC
>CBFGOP010000135.1:0-6561 GCA_965650415.1 uncultured Prosthecobacter sp.
ATCCGAAGCAACAGGTATGGACCATCCGCGAATGGCTGCCCCTGGCCAAGGCGGTTTCCCTTGTCGGCGACTTCAATCAATGGAACCGCGAGAGCCACCCGCTGTCGAAAACGGACGACGGAATCTGGGAAATCGAACTCCCCGCAGCCGCCCTGAAACACCAGGACCGGATCAAGCTGCACATCCATGGCGCGGATGATTCGCAACTGGACCGACTCCCCGCAACCATCACCCGCGCCGTCCAAAATCCCGAGACACACGATTACACCGCGCAAATCTGGTCGCCCGAGGAACCTTACATCTGGAAAAACGAATTTAGTCCGGAGTCGATTCGCACACCCTACATCTACGAAACCCACACCGGAATGAGCGGGGAAGAACCGAGGGTCCACACCTATCGCGAATTCGCGGAGCAGATTCTGCCCAGGATCAAAAAAGCGGGATACAACACGATCCAGTTGATGGCGGTGCAGGAACACCCTTACTACGGCTCGTTCGGTTATCACGTCTCCTCTTTTTTCGCGCCTTGCTCCCGTTTCGGAACTCCTGAGGATCTGAAATTTCTCATCGACACCGCCCATGGCATGGGTATCGCGGTTCTGTTGGATATCGTGCATTCCCACGCGGTAAAAAACATCGCCGAGGGATTGAATAACCTCGATGGCTCCGGACACCAGTATTTCCACTCCGGCGGAAAAGGCGAACACCCGCAATGGGACTCCAAATGTTTCGACTACGGCAGACCCGAAGTCCGCCGGTTCCTGCTTTCGAATGTCCGTTACTGGCTGGAGGAGTTTCGATTCGACGGATTCCGATTCGACGGTATCACCTCCATGCTCTACCACTCCCACGGCAACCGCGCCTTCGGCTCCTACGACGATTACTTTGGCGACGATGCGGATGAGGAGGCTATCCTTTACCTCAAACTCGCCAACCAGCTCATCAACGAAATCAAACCCGGAGCGATTGTGGTCGCGGAGGACATGTCAGGCATGCCAGGCCTGTGCAGGCCGAACTCGGAAGGCGGCATCGGTTTCACGCACCGCCTCTCGATGGGAATCCCGGATCATTGGATCAAACTCCTGAAAGACCAGCGCGATGAGGATTGGGATCTTCACGAACTCTGGGGCGTTCTCAACAACCGCCGTCATCAGGAGTCCACCATCGCCTATGCGGAATCCCACGATCAGGCGCTTGTCGGCGATAAAACCATCGCGTTCCGCCTGATGGATCAGGAAATGTACTGGCACATGAGCAAGGCCGATCCCCACCCGGTGATCGAACGCGGAATCGCTCTCCACAAAATCATCCGACTCATGACCCTCGCCTTCGGCGGTGAGGGCTGGCTCAATTTCATGGGCAATGAATTCGGCCATCCCGAATGGCTCGACTTCCCCCGCGAAGGCAACGGTTGGTCCTATCATTATTGCCGTCGGCAGTGGTCGCTCGTCGATAACCCGGAGCTCAAATACCATTGGCTCGCCGACTGGGATCGCGATTTGCTGAAGCTCGCTCAGGAAAAAAACCTGTTAGAATCACCGCCCGCCAACCTGCTACACATCGATCCGGAGAACAAGATCCTCATCGCCGAGAGAGCCAATCTGATTTTCATCATCAACCTATCGCCCAACCGATCCATCCCCAACTACGGTGTCGGCCCATACAACCAGAAAACCCATCGATTGCTGCTCGATTCGGATCGTGAAATCTACGGCGGGCACGGTCGCGTCGATCCCTCAGTGGATTACCCCATCCATCCCGATGGCCAGCTGAAATTCTACACCACCTCCCGCTCGGCCATCGTCCTTGGCTGAAATATTTAATTTTTGATATTTCAAAAATGCCATTTAGCGTGCCCGCACTATGAGTCATAAAATCGTTCCAACCATTTCCTCCGGCACCGCCGGCCCGCTCGGGGTTCTTCACCTTCCACGCCTCTGGCAAAAAATGTGCCTCGGCGCTGTCGGAAAACTTGCCGATGGCTACGCGAACTGCGGCCCTGGCTACGACCTGATGGTTCTCGACGCCCTGGGCGTGGATCGCGACGCGCTGGTCGCATTCGTTGCTGAGAAAAAACCGAGCTATGTGCAGTTCGAGAAATTCTTCGCCGACAACGCCACCAAACTGAATGCCCAATCCATTGCCGAAATCAACGCCGCGATCGCGGGTTACCAACACAAGGACGAAACCCGCCAAGCCATCCTCTCCGCGGTCGGCCTTCCCGATGGCAAGCCTACCGATGCCGTGAACCTCAACAATCTCGACGATTGGCAGGAGTTTTACGCGGCGGAAATCGCCTGATCTCTTCAGACACCGAGGTCGTTGAAAGCGACCATGGAAATCCCGGCAGCAGCGAATGCATTGAGCGCATCAATCACCCGCTGCTGCCGAACTTTTTCATCCACTTGCAATTGCACCGAAGGAACATCGGCCGCACTCAACGCCGCATCCTTGTATAGCTGCAATTGGCTCACCAGCAATGGCAGATCGCGCTGGTTCACATCCGAATCCAGAACCCGTTCATCAGCGCCCATTCCTGAGATCACCGCGCCTTGATCATTGATCCTCACCGCCATCGGCGGAATCGGCGGTTGTCTCGTCCCCGTGACCACTTTTTTTGTGTCGGGCCATGTTGCCCAAACGCGCACAGCGGAAAAACCTTAGATGATGATATGTGCACCGCCGTTACCTGCTGCCACGAAACCTCTCGATCCCCAGTTTGATCCCCTCGGCCTTGTGCAGCGTTTCCAAGTATTCGTCCTCGGGGATCGAATCGGCAACGATTCCCGCTCCAACATGATAGCTCAGGGTTTCACCCTCACGCACCAGCGTTCTGATGGCGATATTGAACTCGCTCTCCCCGTTGAAACCCAGCCAACCGATCGCCCCACAGTATATTCCACGAGGACTTGGCTCCAATTCCCGGATGATCTCCATCGCTCGTTTCTTCGGAGCGCCCGTGATACTGCCGCCCGGAAAACATGCCGCCATCGCACTCAACGCATCCTGATCGGAACGCAGGTTTCCTTTCACGGTCGAAACCAAATGGTGCACCTGCGCAAGACTCTCCAACTCCAACATCCGGCTCACTTCCACACTGCCGAACTCGCAGACCTGACCCAAATCGTTTCTTAACAAATCGGTGATCATCACCAGTTCGGAAATCTCTTTCGGCGATGTCTGCAACTCCACTGCGGATCGCCTGTCCTCGTCCACATCGCGGTGGCGCGGACGCGTACCTTTGATCGGTCGTGTCTCAATACCTCGACCTGAAATTTTCAAAAACAACTCTGGCGAGCTGCTCAAGACCTCTTTGCCAGCCAACGAAATCCATGCCGCCATCGGCGCGGGTGTCGCCTCACGCAGAGCCTCGTACAACCCGAGCAGCGAGCCCTCACCGGAAACTTTCGCCTCGAATGCCTGCGCGAGATTCACTTGGTAAATATCCCCCGCCGAAATCCAAGCCTTCGCGCGCTCCACCGCACTTAAAAAATCCGCCCTGGAGGTCTGAGCGACAAACTCCCCCGGAACCGCAGAACTTGGAATTTCATCGCCCAGTTTCGCCGAAAGCCCACCCACTTCCCACCACTCTCCGCTCTGCTCATCCTTGATGAGCATTTCACGGTATTCTCCGAAAACAAATTCCCCCTCGTAACTCACCCAGCCGCACAGCCCTCCCTGCGGAAATCCGTGATCCCCCGCACTCTGCTGTTCCGCGATCATCCGCTCGCGCAAAACCGACAGATCCGATTCCGAATGGATATTTCCCGAGAAAACCTGCGCCGGCGCGGCGGAAACCACCGAACAGGCCCGACCCCAGCCGCTGGGGATATTTCCCACCGTATCGAAAAAAACCAATCCCCCCAGTCGCTCAAGCCGTTTGGCCACATCCATCGCCTCGGCTCCATCCAGCCAATGCGCTCTGCTCAAAACGTCCACCCGAGTCTCCACAGACAGAGTCTGTAACCCCATTCCTCCATCCCTCAACCCAAAAGATTCCGCAGCTTGCAACACCTCGACAAAGTCCGCCACCCCTCCAAAAACCTCAATCAAAGGTTGCAAAACCCGCTTGGGACGCTAAAACCCCGCCCCGCCGAGTCCCCTCGGCCCCACAACCATCACACACATCAGGCATGAAGGACCTCAGCAAATACCGTAACATCGGAATTTTCGCCCACGTTGACGCGGGCAAAACGACCACCACCGAACGCATTCTCAAACTCACCGGAAAAATTCACAAAATCGGCGAGGTCCACGACGGCGCATCCACCATGGACTTCATGGAACAAGAAGCCGAGCGCGGGATTACCATTCAGTCCGCTGCCACCACTTGCTTCTGGAAAGGCCACCAGTTCAACGTCATCGACACTCCCGGACACGTGGACTTCACCATCGAAGTTTACCGTTCGCTCAAAGTTCTCGACGGTGGCGTCGGCGTTTTCTGCGGTTCCGGCGGCGTTGAGCCACAATCCGAAACCAACTGGCGCTACGCGAACGACTCCAAGGTTTCCCGCGTCATCTACGTCAACAAACTCGACCGTATCGGTGCTGATTTCTACCGCGTTGTCGCTCAGGTGAAAAAAATCCTCGGCGCAACCCCGCTCGTGATGGTGCTCCCAATCGGAACCGAATCCGACTTTGTCGGCGTCGTCGATCTCCTCACCATGAAAGCCCACATCTGGGACGAATCCGGACAACCGGAAAACTTCAAGATCGAGGAAATCCCTGCCGACATGGTTGAAAAAGCCAAGGAATACCGCGCAGCCCTCATCGAAACCGCCGTCGAACAAGACGACGAAATCATGGAAGCCTACCTCGAAGGCACCGAGCCAACCATCGATCAAATCAAAAAGTGCATCCGCAAGGGCACGATCGATCTCGCGTTCTTCCCGACCTATTGCGGATCTTCCTTCAAAAACAAAGGACTCCAACTCGTACTCGACGCCGTGGTCGATTACCTCCCTTCTCCGCTCGAAGTGAAACCGCTTCCGGAAGTGGACGAAGAAGGCAACGAAACCGGCAACTTTGCCGTTTCCGATCCAACCAAACCACTCCGCGCGCTCGCTTTCAAGATCATGGACGACAAGTTCGGCGCCCTCACCTTCACCCGTATCTATTCCGGTACGGTCAAAAAAGGCGACACCATCCTCAACTCCTTCACCGGCAAAACCGAGCGCGTTTCCCGCATGGTTGAAATGCATGCCGATGACCGTAACGAAGTCGACTCCGCACAAGCGGGTGACATCGTCGCCATCGTCGGTCTCAAAAACGTTCAGACCGGTCACACCCTCTGCGACGAGAAAAACCCAGCGACCCTCGAACCAATGGTGTTCCCGGATCCGGTGATCTCCATCGCCGTTGCCGCCAAGGACAAAGCCAACGCCGAGAAACTTGCCAACGCGATCGGTAAAATGATCCAGGAAGATCCGTCGTTCCGCGTCGAAACCGACGAGGAAACCAACGAGATGATCCTCAAAGGCATGGGCGAGCTTCACCTCGACATCAAAATCGACATCCTCAAGCGCACGCACAAAGTGGAAGTCACCGTCGGCGCCCCACAGGTTGCTTACCGTGAAACCATCACCAGACCCGTCACCGACAGCTACACCCACAAGAAGCAATCCGGTGGTTCCGGTCAGTACGCGAAAATCGATTACACCATCGAGCCCGGCGAGCCGGGTTCCGGTTTCATCTTCGAATCCAAAGTGGTCGGTGGCAGCATTCCGAAAGAGTTCATCCCTGCCGTCGAAAAAGGCTTCAAAACCTCCATCGATAAGGGACCACTTGCCGGTTACCCTTGCTTGGACTTCAAAGTCACGCTCAACGAAGGTGGTTTCCACGCAGTTGACTCCAGCAACATCGCGTTCGAGATCGCTGCGAAAGCCGCTTATCGCGAGACCATGCCGAAAGCCGGTCCGCAAATCCTTGAGCCCATGATGAAACTCGACGTCTTCGCTCCCGAGGAAAAAGTCGGTGACGTCATCGGTGACCTCAACCGCCGCCGCGGCATGATCCAAGGCCAGGAGCCAACTCCGGGTGGCGTTCGCGTCAAAGCCGAAGCACCGCTCTCCGCGATGTTCGGTTACATCGGCGACCTTCGTACGATGACTTCCGGTCGTGGTCAGTTCTCCATGGAGTTCTCCCACTACGCCCCTTGCCCGAAAAACGTCGCAGACGAAGTTATCGCAAAAGCCAAGGCCCGCGAAGAAGCTCTCCGCAAGTAAGAGCCCAAAGCTAACCACTTCAAAAACCCGCATCGGTCTTCCGGTGCGGGTTTTTTGTTTTTGGTAGGGCGCCATCGCCGAGGGCGCCGCGCGAAAGGTGAAGACATTGACGCATCCATTATCACATCGTTTCACGCGGCAATCTGGAAGCGCTCGCGCCGCTGGGAGCTACCGTCAAATCGGATGCGCGCGGCGCACGCCTCGAGATTTTCGGATCTCAACGCCTGGATACGCGAGCACCTCAGCGAGGATCTCTCCGTCGAGCGTCTCGCCGCGCGCGCGGCGATGAGCGCCCGCAATTTCGTGCGCGCCTACGCCGCCGAAACCAGAACGACGC
>CBFGOP010000136.1:0-6435 GCA_965650415.1 uncultured Prosthecobacter sp.
GCTCTCCCGGACACGATGAGGTCGAGGCAGCTTTGCGCGAGCAGGGAGTGATTTAATCCTTCTCCCTCTCTCTTGATCGGACGGGGGTTTCCCATTTTTTTCGGCTCTTTTGGTTGAAAAAAGGAATAAATGTGCAACCGATGACGCTTACTTCTGAAACAGCCTCAATTCTTATGCCCTACGAATCCGATTCCAGCCTGAAACTTTATTTGCGGGAGATTTCAAAGACTCCTTTGCTAACCATTGAAGAGGAAATTGAGCTCTCCGAGCGCATCAAAAAAGGCGATCCTGAGGCGCGGGCGCACATGATCCGCGCCAACCTCCGGTTGGTAGTCAAAATTGCCCAAGACTATTCGAATTACGGGCTTCCCGTGACCGATCTGATTTCAGAAGGAAACATCGGATTGATGAAAGCAGTGGAGCGTTTTGATCCTGAAAAAGGCGGCAAACTCTCGACTTACGCCGCATGGTGGATCAAACAATCCATCAAACGCGCGCTCGCCAATCAGTCAAAAACCATCCGGCTTCCCGTCCACATGGTGGACAAAATCGCCAAAATGCGCCGTATTTCCGCGATCCTCGCAGAAGCCTTGGGTCGTGAGCCGACCGATGAGGAGCTTGCCGATGAAGTCGGCTTGCCACGTCGCAAACTCGCGATGCTGAAACAAGCTTCCCAGCGTCCCACATCCTTGGATGCGCCGATCAACGAAGGTGAAGCCACCGAATACGGTGAAGTCATCAGCGATGAGCGCGCGGAAAATCCCCTGGACATGCTCGCCGATAAAAACCTTCACGGTGAAATCGACGGATTGCTTTCTCTGCTGGATGACCGTGAGCGCCGCATCATCGACGAACGCTTCGGTTTGAACGGAAAAAAACCGCTGACCTTGGAAGAAGTCGGGCGTGAGTTCGGTGTCACCCGCGAGCGCATCCGCCAGCTGCAGAATTCGGCTCTAACAAAAATGCGCCGGGCTCTGAGCAAGAAGGAAAAGCCACTTCCCAAGCCACTTGGCGGAATGGCCTAGCATCCATTTTTCCCGTCAGATCTAGAACCCCCGGGTTTTGGTATCTTCAATGATGGCGCGCAGCTGTTGTTGAAAATCTGTGATTTCCTCTTGGGTCGGACGATATTCAGGATCATCCAAATCCAAGCTGGGTCGACCCGATTGATCCAATGCCCAAAAGCCTTTCTGGCCGCTGGCGAAAATCACTTTTCCGCTGATGATCGCTCCGGGAAGCGTTACGGCATCGACGCTCAGAGTCGTGCGTCCTGTGGCAACCAGTTCGGTTTCTGCTGCGATGGCTGGCGAAGGATCGGCTTCTTTAGGGACGATGAGCTCGATTCCCAGATCGAGGATCAAAAAGCGTGTATCCATGAATGTCAGGGTGTGATTCATCGCTTCGCGAATTTGCTTCTGGATATCGGGAAGTTGCGCCCCGTTTGCAGCCCACTGCCTGATGGTCGCGATTTGCTCTTCTGTGAGCTGTTTGGAACTGAACATGGAGGCATATTGGTGATCCATGAAATATTTCCCAGTACAATAAAAAACCGCCGCTGGGTGAACAGCGGCGGTTGAGATAAGTTGTTGTTCAGCGGAACAATCAATATTTCACACCGCAGCCATATGGTTTGTTGGAAGCATTGGTGACCTCTTTACCGGCGAGCACAGCATCGAGTGCGTTGGCAAAAAGTTTCTCGGCAGTGGCAACGTCAGCAGCGTTGGTGGATGGATTAGAGTCGATCGCACCTGAGTAGGCGAGGGTGCCGTCTTTGGCAATGATCATCATGTGCGGCGTCACTTTGGCATCGAATGCTTTGCCGACTTTGCCGTCGGTATCGACAATCACTTCCGTAGCTTTGCTGCCTTCAGCCGCAACTTTCTCGGCAAGTTTCGATGCTTCAAGATAACCTTGTTTGCCTTCGGCGGAGGAATTAACGGTGAGCCAGATCACACCTTTCTCGGCATAAGTGGCCTGAAGGGTTTGCATGTTTTTACCGGAGTAATGTTTTTTCACAAACGGGCAATCAAAGTTCAGCCACTCCATTACGACGACTTTGTCTTTGTAATCGGCAAGACTGACTTCCGTGCCTTTGACCGTTTTGGCGGTGAATTCGGGTGCGGGTTTGCCGACTTCTTTCGCGAAAGATGCGGAAATGGTGAGGGCTCCAACAATGGCGGCTGTGATCAATGATTTCATAAATGATGTGGTTTGGTTTTAAAGAACACCGGTCTAGCGATGATAACCCTTACATTTATCTCCAAATCTGAAAATTTCCTCCGATTTTTTCAGAAAAATTTCACCTCTTTAGAGGGTAGCGATCAATCGAACGAATTGACGACCGTATTCAACGTAAGAGTTGTAGCACTGGTTCCAGTCCACCGCTGATGGATCGGGAGCGTGGAAGACGGTGGCGACGTGGGGCTCGATGGCGATCCAGCCGTTGTAGCCGGATTGATGGGCGTCGGTGAGAATCTCGCGCAGCTTGGCTTGGCCGAGCCCAGGCATGGTGTATTCAGGCTCGACGTCCTCAGAGACGGGATTGATGCAATCCTTGATATGGATGTGTGCGACGTGTTCTTTGACTTTCAGCCAAAACTCCATCGGATCCTGCCAAGGGAAGGGCTCCGGTTTGGAGCGATCGAGTTGGAAGACAGGATTTCCGGTGTCGAAAACGAGTTTCAGGCCCGGCACTTCCTCGACCAGGCGGAGGCTGTGTTCGGCAGAAAATCCACCCCAGTTCATGCAGTTTTCATGAATCGCGGTGAGGCCTTCGTCGGAGAAACGGTTGACGATTTCCCGCAGGCGGCGGAAACGTTCGGCTTCGTTTTGATCGGTGCCCCATGGTTCCTGCGCGTAGGACATGATGCGGATCATCGGGGTTTTGAGGCGTTTCATGCGCGGGATGGCACGTTCGATTTCCGCGAGGGTGATGGAAAAGTCCGAATTGATCTTTTTCCCCCAGTTGCCGATGGCGGAGCCGAACTCCGGAACGGTGATCCCTGCTTCGTCAAGTTTGTCAGCAGCCATGCGAAAATCCTCCTCAGGCATGTCGTGGATATTGGTGTTGCCGACCATGCGTGTGGAGATGGCCGACCAGCCGAGTTCTTTGGTGGCGGCAATTTGCTTGTCGATGTCGCGGGAGGCTTCGTCAGCGAAGCCGGTGAGTTTTTGTGTGGAGAGCATGCACAGATACTAGGGTGTAACTTCAAATTTTAAACTTTAAACTTCGAGGAATTGAGAGACTTGAGAGATTCAATCTGTTAAGCAACTGGCATGAAGCGACGGAAATGGATGATGTTACTGGGTGGCTTTTGTTTGGCAGGGTGCGGGGAAAAGAAAAAAACCAAGGAAGCTGAAATTTCATGGATCGAGATGAAAGGTCAGTGGGAGGCGTTGAGCGGCGGGCAGGTGGATGTCGGAGAAACCCTGCGGATCGGCTGGGGCGAGAGAATTACGAATGTGAAATGGAAGGGAGAGGTTCCGACCGTGCCGTTCGAACTGGAACTGGAAGCAAGACGGATCGATGGTTCGGATTTTTTCTGCGCAGTGACGTTTCCAGTCCGAAACAGCGGGGAGTGTGTCACTTTAGTGCTTGGTGGATGGGGTGGCGGAACGGTCGGGATTTCCTCGATCGACGGACTCGACGCATCGGAAAACGAATCATCCAGTTCCCACGTCTTTCAAACCAACGTCTGGTATCGGATCCGACTGGTCAGGGGGCAGGAGAATCTTCGGGTTTGGATCGACGAACAGAAGGTCATCGATGTCGACACCACAGGAAAAAAACTCTCGCTGCGCGAGGGTGAGATCGAGGAATGCGCGCCCTTCGGTTTATCAACCTGGCAGACCACTGGCGAGGTACGTGGACTGAGATGGAGGAAACTTCAAACCCCTGGCCCTCAGCTGAAATGACCTGTTCTCGTTTTGGTCGGCAATCAGCAAATTGACCCCACGGATCATCGATGCTTCGATGTCTTTCAAGCTGATCGCCGGAGGTCTGGCGGTTTCTGCAAAAGCGATCCCCACCAATAGGAGCGGAAAGGCTGCATTTAAAATGAAAGCTCGGATCAGGAAAACATTAGCACGGATGATGGCATGCGTGGATTTTTCAGATCACAACGCATGAATGCAGATCTTGTGCTGCGCGCAGAGTTTGGTGACCTTTTCTTTTTCTAACAGAAGTGTCCGTCCGGCCTCGATGCCGATAGCGATGATGCCGGCCTCTGCGCAGTTTTCGATAGTTTGCGGTCCGATGACGGGGACATCGAAACGGAAGTCCTGATTGGGTTTGGAAACCTTGACGAGGACGGCGTCTTTGTTGCGTCCGAGTTCACCCCCACGGCGGATGCAGGCGTTGGTGCCTTCGAAGGCTTCAACGGCAAGAACGGTGCCGTGACGAACCACGACGGATTGTCCGATGTCGAGGGCTGAGGTTTTTTTGGCGATGTCGAAACCGTATTCAAGGTCTTCGAGGGTGCGGGGTTTGATGACCGGGCCCATCACGTGTCCGGCGGAGGGGAGGTGGTCTTCGAGAAACGTGGTGGCTGGGAGCAGGGTGATGCCGTCCTTGGCGAGTTCATCGGCGATGGCTCCAAACAAGGTCTCGGCATTCCGTTTTTTGACCTTAGCGAGCATCATCAGGATGCGGAGGTCAGGACGAAGGTCGAAAAGGTTTTTTGGGGAAATCTGGCCCATCATCACGGCCTCAATAACGCCCTCGGCGACGAGGAATTTGATGAGTTTGGAGAGTTGGCCGACGCGCACCCATTTGAACGCCTCGACCTGGGGTTCGAGATCGGATCGGGTCTCGTTTTCAAAACCCACGACTACCAGCCGGGTGTTGGGTTCTGCCTGGCGAGCGGCGCGAACAAAAGTTTCCGGATAAATTCCGCTACCTGCGATGATGCCGATGCTACGCGGAGTGGACATGCTGCGATGGATTTGGCTCAGGAAAAGGAAAGTAGCGGCTGTGGGAATCGAACCCACACTCACAAGGAACTCGATTTTGAGTCGAGCGCGTCTACCAATTCCGCCAAACCGCCGTTGCTGCCGAAAGATGGTTTGAGCCGCCGGATTGGGCAAGTTCTTTTCATTCGGAAAAAGAATTTTCAACGCAAAGGCGCAGAGGACGCAAAGGCTCGCAAAGCCAGCAAAATGAGAATATTGATAGTTTCTGAAGAATTTCTGAAAAGTCTTTCAGGAACCACTCAAAGAATGTAGAACCCAAGCTCTGCGTAACTTTGTGTTCTTTGCGCCTTTGCGTTGAAATACCTATTTCCCCTCCGCAGCAGGCACAAACTTGAGGCCGACGCCGTTAATACAGTAGCGTTTGTCGGTGGGGGTGTCGAAGCCTTCGCCTTCGAACACGTGGCCGAGGTGGCCGTCGCATTTGGCGCAGAGGACTTCCGTTCGCACCATGCCGAGCGTTGCATCGGTTTTGGTGACGACGTTTTCCGCCTTTGCGGGATCGTAGAACGATGGCCAGCCGCAGCCGGAGTCGAATTTTTCTTCAGAACTGAAGAGTTTAGCATCGCATCCGGCGCAGTGGTAAGTGCCCTCGCCTTGTTTTTTGAATTCCTTGTAAACCTCACCGTTGGGTCTCTCGGTTCCTGCTTGGCGGAGGATGCGGTATTGCTCGGGAGTGAGGATTTTTTTCCATTCCTCGTCGGTTTTGACGACTTTCTCGGTGGGTTCCTGAGGGGCTTTTTCGGAGGTTTCCATGTGTTTTTCTTTTTTCTTCTCGTCGGCACAAGCGGCACCGAAACCTAGAGTGATGACCGCGACAAAAAGATGAAACTTGGTTTTCATACCATTTGGGATGAATGGGAGCCGGATTTATTCCGTGTTACTGAAGGCTTAAGCAAACTGCTCGGCGATGACGCCTTTGCCGTAGTCGCGGTTCATGCGGGCGATGTGGTCCACGGAGATTTCTTTCGGGCATGCGGCTTCGCACTCGTAATGGTTGGTGCAGTTTCCGAAACCTTCCTTGTCCATTTGGCGAACCATGGCGAGCGCACGTTTTTGGCGCTCCGGCTGTCCCTGCGGCAGGTGGCCGAGATGGGAAACCTTGGCTGAGGTGAAAAGCATGGCAGATCCGTTCGGGCATGCGGCGACACAAGCACCACAGCCGATGCAGGCGGCGGCATCGAAGGCGCTGTCGGCATCTTTTTTGGAAATCGGGATGGAGTTGGCATCGACAGCGGAGCCGGTGCGGATGTCGATATAACCGCCGGCGGCGATGATGCGATCGAGGGCGGAGCGGTCGATGATCAGGTCTTTAACGATGGGGAAAGCGCTGGCGCGAAATGGCTCGATCCAGATGGTGTCGCCATCGCGGAATTTGCGCATATGAACCTGGCAGGTGGTGATGCCTTTTTCCTTGGAGTGAGGCACGCCGTTGATGGTCAGGGAGCAGGAACCGCAGATGCCCTC
>CBFGOP010000137.1:0-6260 GCA_965650415.1 uncultured Prosthecobacter sp.
GGATCTGGTGGAGAAACGGAAATGGAGTTCGGAAAGTCATTTCCTGCATGCCTTGAATTTCTGCATGATGCTTCCGGGTCCTGAGGCGCAGCAGCTTGCGACCTATCTCGGCTGGCGTTTGCATGGATGGAAAGGCGGGGTGGCTGCAGGTGCGCTGTTTGTCATTCCGTCGGCGCTGATTCTTTTCGCGCTGAGCTGGCTCTACATGGCCGGCGGGCATTTGCCGTGGATCGCGGCGATTTTTTACGGACTGCTGCCTGCTGTGATCGCGGTGATTTTGGCAGCGGTGATTCGGATCGGTGGGAAAACCCTGCACAGCCCCGCGTTGTGGTGCATTGCAGCGGCATCGTTCGTCGGGATCTATGTTTTCAATGTGTCGTTCATCCTCATCATTTTCGGAGCGGCTTTGATCGGATGGATTGGAAACCAAACTTTGCCCAAACAGTTTCCCGCATCGAAAGGCCATGGAAGCGCGAGGGAGAATGATGACGAAGGATATTTGCTACTGCCGCCACCTGCTCGCTCGACCTGGTCGCGCAAAGTGAAAGTCAGCGCGATCTGCATCACGCTGTGGTTGTTGCCGATTCTCGGTCTGGGATTGTGGGTGGGTTGGAACAGCACGCCGATCGCCCAAGGCGTGTTTTTCAGCAAAGCCGCGTTGGTGACCTTTGGCGGAGCCTATGCCGTCTTGCCATACGTCGCGCAACAGGCGGTGGAAAACTATGGTTGGCTCACCCATCCGCAAATCATGAGCGGATTGGCACTCGCCGAAACCACGCCGGGTCCGTTGATCATTGTGCTGCAGTTCGTGGGATTTGTCGGCGGTTGGCAAAATGCCGGCGAGCTCTCGCCTTTGATGGGGGGAACCATCGGAGCTGCGATCACCACCTGGGTCACCTTCATGCCTTGTTTCCTGTTTGTGTTTCTCGGTGCGCCATACGTTGATCGGCTCCGCAACATGCCGCGCATCGGCGCCTCTCTAACAGCTGTGACCGCGGCAGTGGTCGGTGTTATTCTGAATCTCGGCGTGAAATTCAGCGAAGCCGCGTTATTGCCCGAGCCCGGCAACTTCGACCTCTTCGTCGCCTTCACTGCGCTGGCCGCGTTCCTCGCCTTGTGGAAATTCAAGATTCCTTTCACCACCGTGCTCGGCGGATGCGCGTTGCTCGGGTTGGTATCGATGTTTTGGAAGTGAATCGAGATGGTTTCGGGCTTCTTTCTACAAGGAGTGAGGAGGCAATGGAGGAGAGGAGAAGAGATTTTTATCATGATGAATTTTATCTCCTTTTCTCCCGTTTCTCTTCCCTCCCTGTCACATCTGCATGAAAAACGGGAGAGCCAGGCAGACTCTCCCGTTAAGTTTGTTGTGCGAATCAGTTCACCTGCACTTCGATCTGCCGTGGTTTTTTCTCTTCGCTTTTCGGAAGAGAAACCCGCAGCACGCCGTCTTTGAAGTTGGCTGTGACGCGATGGCCGTCGGCATCATCGGGAAGCGAGAAGCTGCGGTAGAAGCTACCGTAGCGACGCTCGATGCGGTGCACTTTCTTGTCCTTGTGCTCCACTTCGTGGCGGCGCTCACCCTTGATAATGAGAGAGCCGTTTTCGACCACGACCTTGACGTCTTCTTTGGAGATTTGCGGCAGGTCTGCGGTGATCAGATATTCCTTGTCGTCCTCGGTGATGTCTACCGCGGGGGACCAATCGGATGCAGCCAACAGGTTGTTACTGTCATCGTCCGAATGAGTGGGAGTGAGCCGCATCGCGCGCATGACGCGATCCTGTAGGCGCTCCAACTCTTGGTAGGGATTCCATGTGGTTATCGTGCTCATTGTTTTTGTAGGTTAGGGGTTAATCCGACTCATTGCGTCGTTCTGTAACCCACTGATGCAACACCCGCGCCAAACGCCGGAAGCCTTTTCAAATCAGGGAATTTCCGAATTCCTGGATAATGGAAATGCGAAAAAATGTCGCAGAATTCCGGTCAGATTTTCCCAAGCAACATGAAAATTTGTCACAGGCAGAATGATACGGAAAGCAGGTCGTAATCGCTCATTTTGGAATTTAAAATTTAAAGTTTAGAGTTTCCTTGGTGGTTGAACTTTGAAACTTGAAACTTAGAGTTTGCGCATGCGCACGCTCATCAAGCACGTCCTCGCCCGCACCGAACCTGCGGATTCCCTCGATGTCGCCGGTTGGGTTAGGACCCGGCGGGACTCGAAAGGCTTTTCCTTCATTGAGCTGAATGACGGTTCGTGTTTGGGAAATTTGCAGATTGTCGCTGATGCTGGGATCCCGGGCTACGAGGATATACAAAAGATGGCGACCGGTGCTTCGGTAAGTGTTTCGGGAAAATTGATTCCTTCACCCGCGCAAGGACAAGCTTGGGAAATGCAGGCGAATGAGATCCGTCTGATCGGGGGTGTGCCGGAGGATTATCCGCTTCAGAAAAAAGGCCACACACCGGAATTCCTGCGTTCCATCGCGCACCTTCGCCCTCGCACCAATCTCTACGGCGCGGCTTTCCGCATCCGCTCGCGCATGGCGTTTGCGATCCATCGCTTTTTCCAGGAGCGCCATTTTATTTACGTTCACACACCCATCATCACCGCAAGCGACTGCGAGGGCGCGGGTGAAATGTTCCGGGTTACCACTTTGCCGGACGACAAAATTTCCAAAGACACCGAGGATTTTTTCGAGAAACGCGCCTATCTCACGGTATCGGGTCAGCTCGAAGGCGAGACTTTCGCTTGCGCTCTCTCGAACATCTACACTTTCGGGCCGACCTTTCGTGCGGAAAACTCCAACACCTCGCGTCACGCGGCGGAGTTCTGGATGGTCGAGCCCGAGATGGCGTTCTGCGATCTCGCTGGCGACATGGATTGTGCGGAAGCGATGATCAAATTTTTGGTAAGTGAAGCTCTCTCCGATCCCGATCTCTCCATCTTCGAAAAGTTTGTCGACAAAACCCTCCGTGATCGCTTGCAGCACGTGGTCGAGAAACCGTTCCAACGCATTTCCTACACCGATGCGGTGAAATTGTTAGAATCATCCGGCAAGGATTTCCAATACCCCGTGAAATACGGACTCAACCTTCAGTCGGAGCACGAGCGCTGGTTGACGGAAGAATATTTCAAACAACCGACCACGGTTTTCAATTATCCGAAGGAGATCAAACCCTTCTACATGCGCCTGAACGACGACGGCAAAACCGTCACCGCGATGGACCTGCTGGTTCCCGGAATAGGAGAAATCATCGGCGGCTCCCAGCGCGAGGAGCGTTACGATGTCTTGTTGGAAAATTTCAAACATCACAACATCGATCCCGAATCCTATTCATGGTATGCGGATCTCCGGAAATACGGAACCGTCCCTCACGCGGGCTTCGGGCTCGGCTTCGAGCGCCTGCTGATGTTCGTCACCGGCATCCAGAACATCCGCGATGTGATTCCCTTCCCGAGAACTCCGGGGCATTGCGAGTTCTGAAAAGCGACTTATGGATGAATGTTAAAAAATTATGAGCGTGAGTATGAATTACTTAATCACGGTCAATCTTTTCAACGAAGAAACTGTAACGCTCTTGGGTATTCGCATCATATTTCAGATTCCAAATTATCTGGCCATGGAGCGTTTACCGGAATCGGGCGAATGCGGCTCCATACCGGGTTGGAATTAAGTTCAGGAGTCTTGGATTCATCAAGAATGGCTGCCGCCAGGCTCCGAGCTAGCGCACCATCTTTGTGGTTCAGTTTCGGCACGCAAGCAGCCAACATGCGATCAAAACTCCACGGCAAGCGGGTATAGCCGGCTTGCAAAAGACTCTTCAGTCGACCCAAAGCGGCTTGCCCATCGTTGCCGTCTATTACAGTCAGGAGCCAGCGCGAAAATAAAACCTCGGCAACTCCCATATTATTCCATTCAGTGAACTGTGCCCAGGCTCGCTTAGAGAAGGGTTCCGCTTCTCTGAATCGTCCACAGCAAATCAAAAATTGGGCGTAATTACCAAGCGTATTGATGTTGTTGGGATCGACTGCGATAGCCTTGAGGTAATACTCTTCTGCCCGTGCATCGTCCTTGTGTTGGTTTTTGAGGAAGACAGCGTAGTTACCGAGGTTTTTGACGTTATTGGGATCGGCTGCGATGGCTTTTAGGTAATACTCCTCAGCCTGCGTATCGTCCTTGAGCTGAACGATGAGAAAGTTCGCGTAGTTGCCTAGGTTATTAGCGTTATTTGGATCGGCTGCGATAGCCTTGAGGTAATACTCCTCCGCGCGCCTATAGTCTTTGAGCTGATCGCTGAGAAAGATCGCGTAGTTGCCTAGATTATTGGCTTTGTTGGGATTGGCTGCGATAGCCTCAAGGTAATACTTCTCTGCTCGCATATAGTCCTTGCGCTGATCGCTGAGAAAGATCGCGTAGTTGCTCAGTAATTGATGAGCTTGCTGAGTAGCTTTAATGGCCTCTTCGAACAAACGCTCTTTTTCATCCAAGTCCTGAGTGGCGTTGATGCGGTGTTGCCAGTGCCACCACGGCAATCGGTCTTTCTTCTTTGCTACAGTTGTTTCTGGAGATGCAGTGAGAAGACTAAGAGCATCCAGCAAAGCAGAAGATTCTGCACTTGCTGCAGCAGTAGCCGAGGAAGGCGGTCTTCGCTCACCTAAAGCACTCATAGCTGCCGCAGGCGAGAGACTGCTCTCAGCTTTTTTCGTAAGACGCTCCTTCGCGTTACTGAGTTCGTCAGCACGATCATTGGCACGTTCGCTGAGTTTTTTGGGATTGAAAACATGCCCAAATGGCGCTTCGAGCAGAGCCATCAATTCATCAAAGCCACTGATTTCAATAAGAGTGCCGGCCTGTTTAGAAACTACGGTATTTATGCGTTCACTCGGTGGATCGCCCGTGCGCCAGCACCAGAGTATTCCGCCGGGGATTGATTTTTCCGGTAGATTTTCAAGAAGCCCCATGAGAGATCCGTCATTGCCTCCGTAGCCAACAACAATCGGCGTATAAAGGCGAAAAATCTCGGCTAAAGCTCTCGAATACCCATCTTCCATGTCGCCGACATCTTTGGGATCGCTTTTGGGCGAGAGAAGAAAGTCATGGTGGAATTTAATGATCAACGGACGCCGGAGCGTGGGTCGGGCGAAGTCAGTGATAGCGCTGTGACCAATCACGATCGGTATTTTCTTGCCGAGCGCACCGAGGGCTTCAGCTGGGAGGTTGTCGAAGTTTGGAGTGATGACGACGTTGTGCCGAGATGGTTTTGCTGCGTCGTCAGAAGCAAGGATTTCTGCGAGGGCGTAGTAGCCATAACTGGGTTTCGCTGCTTCGATGTGACGCTCGATTTCGGCATGTCCTTGGGCACGATCATGTCCCCATTTCGCATGGTAGATAGCTGGATAAGCAGCGGCAATGACAGAAATATCAGTGATGCTGGTATTTTGGGGAAGACCATCGATTCCATGGCCCCCTTCACTGAGCCATTTGGCGAAATCCCCGTCAGTACCAACAAGCTCAGCATGGAGTTGCTTCAGCCAGTCGAGACCAAGCTCCCCGGCAGTGGGTATCTCAGATGGTTTGGACGCGCCAGCCCCTAGTACGAAGCAGAAGCGACGATCAGGCATGTTTTCATGAATGTGGCGGACTTCATTAACAAAGCCGAGGAGATGTATACGGCGAATGTCATGAGCATTCTCCGAACGATTAATGGATGAGTGAGATGATGCACCGGGGCTAGCGGTGGACTCACTGGGAGAAGAGGATTTACGTTTGCCTGGCATTGAAAGGAATTACGAAAATAATGAGCTATCAGCTCAATTCGAATACAGCTAGCCTGAAAATGCGCTCACACCCGTTAAGGCATGTTTTGAGTTTAATATCCCCGTCATTTTACGTCATCTTATGCATAGTGGCACGGGGAATCAGGGCATTGCGAGTTCTGATCACTCCGCGTATTCACTCATCAGGCGGCGGACGTCTTGTCCTTTGCCGAAAAGTACGAGGATGTCATCGGATTCGAAACAGCGATCCGGCTGGGGAATACCGAGGACCTTGTGAATTGTGTGTTGGGTGGATGCGGAAGTCGATACTCCGCGGGTTTTGCCGATGGTGATAAGGTTGAGCTGGTATTGATCGCGAAGCGAAACGACCTGCAAGGTGAGCCCGACCATTCGCGGCGGGGTGATGATCTGCGCGATTTCATAGCCACTGCCGAGCTCCAGAGTATTGAGAAGATCCGGCGTTTTGAGCGATCGCGCGAGCCA
>CBFGOP010000138.1:0-6248 GCA_965650415.1 uncultured Prosthecobacter sp.
AGGGCGCCGCTGCGAAGCGCTTCTTCAATATCGAATCTGGTGATTTTTCGTTCCACGCGACGGCCTCGGCGATGCTGCCCTACCTGACACGGTGGTTTTATCAATACCGCCCCACCCACTTGCGGATTTGGAAACCCGCTCCAATTTATCGCGTTATGGATTTGATCCCAACTCGTGAAGCCGGATTGCAACGACTGGAGGCGTTTGTCCCCAAAACGGCGAAGTATGCAGGGACAAGAAATTTTGATCTCGGTGCGGAAAACCATTCAGGCGTCTCCCGGCTCTCGCCCTATATCCGCACCCGTTTGATCACGGAGGAAGAAGTCACACGCGCCGTTCTCAGCCAGCACAGCCCGCGTGCGGCAGAAAAATTTCTTCAGGAAATCGCGTGGCGGACGTATTGGAAAGGCTGGCTAGAGATGCGACCCCAAGTCTGGAGCGATTATCAACATCAGCTTCGGGAAATCCCGAAATCCACAAGTTACGAGAACGCTGTCTCGGGAAAAACAGGCATCGATTGTTTTGATTGCTGGACTAAAGAATTGTTAGAAACCGGATACCTTCACAATCATGCGCGAATGTGGTTCGCATCGATCTGGATTTTCACATTCAAGCTCCCATGGCAACTCGGTGCGGATTTTTTCCTCCATCACCTCATCGATGCCGATCCTGCTGCAAACACGCTTTCATGGCGTTGGGTGGCAGGGTTGCATACCCCGGGAAAACATTACCTCGCACGCGCGGAGAATATTGAAAAATACACGAACGGCAGATTCAACCCTGCGGGTCAACTGGATGAATCCGCCAAACCGATCGCGATGGATCGGGTTCACGAAAAACAAACACTGGAGCTTCCCGAAAACCCGAAACCAGAGGGAAAGATTGGTCATCTGATGTTTCCGGAAGATCTTGCCGAACCGCCGGAAGACATGACCCCGATTGCTGCCACTGCTGCTTATCTTCCTGAGGATTTGAAGACCACATCCATTGTGGCGAATTTTCTGGAGGGGGCGATGGATTCCACACTCGCGCAACGCAATGGCATCCGATTGGAAGGAGATCTGAATCACGCTTTGGATGAATGGATTCGGAAGGAACAACTCGATGCCGTAGTGATTTCTTATCCCACTGTCGGACCGACCAAGGACTTTCTCTCCACTCTCCAACTCCCCTCTCACGTCCACCCCTTCGTCCGAGAATGGGACAGGAGCCTATGGCCGAAAGCTACGTCAGGATTTTTCAAACTGAAAGAGGCGTTGCCGAAAATATTTGGCAATCTTCTTGGTTCTTAGTTCCTCGTTCGTGGTTGGGCTTCGCGCTGTATTTTTCTAACCAACCCCTCACAGGCTCGAGGTTCTAACCAAGAACCAAGAACCAAGAACCAAGAACCAAGAACCAAGAACCAAGAACTGATTTTGGTGACTACAACCCCAACTCGGCTTTCACCGCGATGAATGCTTTGACGGCGGCTTCCAAATCTTCCTTCGTATGGGCTGCGCTGATTTGGGTGCGGATTCTGGCTTTTCCTTGGGGCACGACCGGGTAGCTAAAGCCGATGACGTAAACTCCGTGGGTGAGCATGGCGTTGGCAAATTTTGCGGCGAGTGCGGCATCGCCCAACATCACCGGAACGATGGGATGGGTTCCGGGGACAATATTGAAACCGGCGCGGGACATTTCCTCGCGGAAGTAACGGGTATTTTCTTCCAGGGTATCACGTAAATCGGTGGATTCCTTGAGAAGCCTGAGAGCTTCCAATGTTGCTCCGGCAATCATCGGCGCAAGGGTGTTGCTGAAAAGATAAGGACGTGAACGTTGGCGAAGGAGATCGATGATTTCCTTTCTGCCACTGGTGTAGCCACCGCTGGCACCGCCGAGGGCTTTACCGAGGGTTCCGGTGATGATGTCGATACGTCCCATCACATCACAGTGCTCGTGGGTTCCGCGTCCGTGCGCACCCATGAAGCCGACGGCATGAGAGTCATCGACCATCAGGATGGCGTTGTATTTGTCCGCGAGATCACAAATTTCCTTGAGAGGCGCGATGTAGCCGTCCATCGAGAACACCCCGTCGGTGGCGATGAGTTTGAAACGGCTTCCCGCGGCATCCGCTGCGATGAGCTGTGTTTCGAGATCCGCCATATCGCAGTTTTTGTAACGGAAGCGCTTGGCTTTGCAGAGACGCACGCCATCAATGATGGAGGCGTGATTGAGCTCGTCGCTGATGACGGCGTCTTCGGGACCGAGAAGGGTTTCGAACAATCCGCCGTTCGCATCGAAACAGGAACCGTAGAGAATGGTGTCTTCCGTGCCGAGGAATTCGGTGAGGTTTTTTTCAAGTTCCTTGTGAAGGGTTTGAGTGCCGCAGATGAAACGGACGCTGGCGAGGCCGAATCCCCATTGATCGAGCGCATCGTGGGCGGCTTGTTTGATGCGTGGATGTTGCGCAAGGCCAAGGTAGTTGTTCGCGCACATGTTGATGACCGGCTTGCCGTCATCCGCAGAAATGCTTTTGCCCTGAGGCGTGCGGATCTGCCGTTCTTTTTTGAACGTACCTGCTGCTTGGATGTTCGCGAGCTCAGACTCGATATGTTTCCTGAATTCCTGATTCATTTCCTTGTTCCTTTAGTGAAATACCGACCAATCGAGAATGACTTTCCCACTCATGCCCGATTTCATGACTTCAAATCCTTTTTCAAATTCATCCGCTCCGTAGCGATGGGTGATGACCGGTGCGATATCCAAACCACCTTCAAGCAGGACTTTCATTTTATACCAGGTCTCATACATCTCGCGACCGTAGATACCCTTGATGGTCAGCATACTGAAAATGACCTTGTTCCAATCGATCGCCATCGGCTGACCCGGAATGCCCAACATCGCGATTTTTCCACCATGGCACATCGCACCGATCATGGAGTGGAATGCGGAGGGATTGCCGCTCATTTCAAGACCGACATCGAAACCTTCCTTCAGTCCGAGTTTTTTCGTCACGGAGTCGATTGGATCTTTGGAAACGTTGAGAGCGACATCCGCGCCCATGCGGCGGGCGAGGTCGAGGCGGTATTCGTTGACGTCGGTGATGACGACGTGGCGGGCACCGGCGTATTTCGCGATCGCTACCGCCATAACCCCGATGGGACCCGCACCGGTGATGAGGACATCCTCACCTAACAAATCAAAAGAAAGCGCGGTGTGGACGGCATTTCCGAAGGGATCGTAGATCGACGCGATGTCCTGATCGACATCCGGAGAATGAAGCCAGACGTTGGTCATCGGCACGCTGATATATTCAGCAAAAGCACCCGCGCGGTTCACACCGATACCACTGGTGTCTTTGCAAAGATGTCTTCTTCCCGCGAGGCAGTTGCGGCAAACTCCGCAGACCACATGCCCTTCGGCACTGACGATATCTCCGATCTTGAACCCGCTGACATTACTGCCAACACTGACAATTTCGCCAACGAACTCGTGACCGACCACCATAGGCACCGGAATGGTTTTGCTTGCCCATGCGTCCCACAGGTAAATGTGCAGATCGGTTCCGCAGATTCCGGTCTTGTGAACTTTGACCAGAACATCGTTGAGGCCGACTTCAGGTTCCGGAACATCTTGCAACCAGAGGCCGAC
Source organism: uncultured Prosthecobacter sp. (assembly GCA_965650415.1). Taxonomy (GTDB): domain Bacteria; phylum Verrucomicrobiota; class Verrucomicrobiia; order Verrucomicrobiales; family Akkermansiaceae; genus Luteolibacter. The sequence continues at coordinate 3,631 of CBFGOP010000138.1, forward strand.
TTCGGATTTGGATTTGACGAGAGCTTTCATGGTTCAGGGTCCGGGATGGAAAAGGATGACTGGGCGAATTCGGAGATACCTAAGCCGTTCCCCATCGTGGAATCAAAGCTAAAAACCCGGCTTTTGCGATGAATCCGTGGTATGAAAATATGACCCGCCGCACAAATCATCGGTGGATCATGGCGCACTCATGAGCCGTGCGTGTTCTGTCATCAAAATTCTCATCCTGTCCGGCGTATTTCGCTTCCAACCCGGTTTCAGGAAAACAAGGATTCACCATCAACCTCACTCTCCAACTTCACTTGCTTGTGGTCATCTTTGCGGCGACCACAGTATTGGGTCGTCTCATCAGCGTGAGTGCCCCGGTATTGGTCACTTGGCGTTGTCTGCTGGCGGCATTGGGCGCGCTACTTTGGGTATCAATCGTTCGCAAACGGAACATTTGGATAGCAGGCAAATCGCTCGTGAAACTCTTTGCCGTCGGCGCCATCATGGGTATGCATTGGCTGTGTTTGTTCGGTGCGGTAAAAATCGCCAACGTTTCCATCGCACTCGCAGGTCTTGCCACGCTCTCCCTGTTCACCGCTTTCACGGAACCGATTCTGAACCGCAAACGCATCAAGCTCTTTGAAGTTTTTCTCGGTCTGATTGTCCTAGCCGGTATCTGTCTGATCGTGGGTGTGGAAACGCAGTATGCCCTCGGCTTGGGTGTGGCTTTGTTGAGTGCGTTTCTCGCATCCATATTTCTGGTGATGAACCGAACCCTTGTCATCGCCGGTCAGGATCCGATGACGATGGTGGGTTGGGAAATGGTGGCTTCGACAGGGGTTTGCTTTCTCGCGATTCCCCTGTTCGACCCGCTCGGTTTCCCGGCTCTTGTCGTGAAGGATCAGATGGATTGGGTTTGGATCATCATTCTCGCCTGGGGCTGCACCGTATTCGCGCAGGCATGGACCAACAAGCTCCTTCATACCATCAGTGCTTACAAACTGAACCTGGTGGCAAACTTTGAACCGGTCTATGGAATGATTGCGGCAGCCATCATTTTCAACGAGCACGCCAGCCTCAGACCGGGATTTTATTTAGGAGCAGCAGCGATTGTGTTGGCGAATCTTCTGCATCCGCTGCTGAGCAGACGATTTGGAAATGAATAAGCGTGGTAGGGTCATTTTGATAAAATGACCGAATGGTCAGAGGAGCGAAAAACGACGGTCGTTTTATCAAAACGACCCTACCATTTCACCTCGGCATCATCAGTTCCTCGTCTTTGAAGCCTGTGAGCTCACGAAGACCACTGAACAGCTTCTTGAGAGTGAAATAAAGGAACGCCATAATGGGTAGGCCGATGATGAGAAATCCGGCACCGGTGACTTTGGCGACTTTTTCGTTGTAGATTTCACGAGCGTTGTGGGCGGTGTGGTCGAGATCACCGAGGAAATACATGGCGGTTCCGAAGTTGAGGAGAGTGCTGACGAAAAACGACATCGCGAAGAGCAGGGTCGCGTTCAGGATGACTTTTTGATAATCCGTTTCTTTTCCCAACTCCGAAATCCTGTTTTCGATTTTTGGGATGTTGAAAATATTGTCGCTGTAGAGAAACGTGCGCAGCAAGGGTGTTTTCGACCAATGGGAAGCGACCACGGCAAAGCCCAGGACGAAGGGAATCGATGCTTCCTTGAGTCCGAACAACAACGCTGCCTGTTCCTTCACCGTGCCGTCTTCGTTCCAGAGAAAGAGGGTGAGCCCGCCAGTGAGCACCACGGAAAACAACCCGAGAGCTGAGAAGAAATTCATCTTTCGGGTTTTGATGAAAAACCAGATTCCGTAAGCGAGCGGCAGAGCCAACGCCGCGAACAGCGCATACAGCGGCCCGATGTGCCAGGCTTTCGCATCAGCCATAGTCGGGTCTTTGCTAAGATGACTCAGGGCAAGAACGGGAATGAGAACATTTACGAAAATGTTCACCAATGGATGTTCTTTGGCGGGGTTGGGAGAATTTTCTTCAGGCATGGGGGATTATTTTTTCTTTTTGGGAGAATACTGCTTCATCAGCTCGTCGAGTTTTGCAGGATCTTTGCGATTCAGGAAAGCATCAAGCACCGGATCGTTGGTGGCTTTCATGCGAGCGGCGAGAATTCCGCGCATGAGTTCGATTTGCGCGATGTGCTTGGGAGAATTAATCAGATTATTCAGACCGTCTGGGTCGTTTTCGAAATCATAAAACTCCTCAGGCACGCGGTGCTCGAAGAGTTTCACCCGGTCGGCGACTTTGGGATCGTTTTTTGCAGCTTCCTGCATGGCGTTGAAGGTCAGGCCGGATGTGGAATCCATACGCATGGCCGGAGTGCGATCCGCCCAGAAATTGATGATGTAGCCGTAACGCGTGCTGTGGATCGCGCGTGTCGGGAACGGCTGGCGCGCATAGGTGTAATGGTATTCCGTGAATGCGTATTCACGACCCTTCTGGGTTTTGCCTTCCAACAGAGGAACGAAGCTTTTTCCATCCATACCATCGACTTGTTTTAATCCAACAGCATCGAGAACCGTGGGCATATAATCGATTCCGGAGATGAGGTGTTCGGAGTCGACCGATCCCGCTTTGATTTTTCCCGGCCAGC
>CBFGOP010000139.1:0-6234 GCA_965650415.1 uncultured Prosthecobacter sp.
CATCCGTCCAAGCCTAAAGTGACTCTGGATATCAGCTTGGGATCGAGGGTTATTTTCTCACAAAGTGTTCTTATGAACACTTTGTGATTGACGGGAACATTAGTGGCTGCTTTTTAGATTTTATGACCCCCACAAAAACACGCAGTTGCTGGAGAAAGGATCTTTCAGAGTTCAGAAATTTAACAGATCGCGAACGCGCTGGGTTTCTCTTGGTTCTAGAATGGTTCGAAAATTTCCGTTTGCGCAATGAGCTGGAGGCAAATCGTTCTACCGCAAAAGCATTTTGGCGTCACGAAGTTTTGCGGGAAGATAGACCTCGCGAGACATGGCAGCTAGAGCAATGGGCAGACGCCATTCAGTGGTATTTAAAATGGTTGGATGCGTGCGCCGAAGCTGGGCTGGATCACCGGAGTTTGGCGGAACGCGTTCGCGCAGCGGTGCGGTCGGCTTGTGCAAGACGGGGATTATCCTTGAGAACCAAGCAGTGTTATGGGGCGTGGGCGGCGCGCTATGCCATATTTTCCAAAGATGAGCGGGCGGTGATGGAAGTCGAAACCGCGACGCAATTTCTTACATCGGTCGTAGAGGATGAAGACTGTGCGTATTCGACACAAAAGCAGGCGCTCAACGCCTTGGCGTTCTTTTTCAAATATGTTTTGGATATCGAAGAACCGGTGTTTGGGGTGAAGCTGAATAAGACAGGAACGCGGATTCCGGTGGTATTGGCAAAGTCGGAGACGCGGCAGTTGATCGGAAAAATGGAAGAGACGGAGACGAAGGATGCGCGCTATGCGCTGGCTGCAAGGTTGCAATATGGAGCGGGTTTGCGTTTATCTGAGGTGATGCGGTTGCGGGTGCAGGACGTGGATTTGGAGCGTGGTACTGTGACGATCCGTCAGGGGAAAGGTGGAAAAGACCGCATGTCGGTACTGCCGAAAAGCATCATGAAAGACCTTTCTGCTCAGGTGGAATATGCGCGCGGCTTGTGGCAGAGAGATACCGAAAATGGTCAGGCGGGGGTTTACATACCGGGCGCGTTGGCGCGGAAATTCCGGAACGCGGCGGAAACTTTTGAGTGGTTCTGGCTGCTTCCGGCGAAGCAGCTCTCAACAGATCCGGAAAGTGGACGGAGAATGCGGCATCACATGCATGACAAAGTCTATAACGAGGCGATCAAGCGAGCCGCCAAGGCAGCGGGAATCGAGAAGCAAGTGACCAGTCACGCACTACGGCATTCATTTGCAACGCATTTGTTAGAAAACGGAACGGATCTGAGAACGATCCAGGAACTGCTGGGTCATGAAGACATCACGACGACCGAGATTTATCTGCATGTGTCGATGAGTCATGGGCTAGGAGTCAGCAGTCCTTTGGATGAAGAGGTGGAATTCTTAACAAATCAAAAATCAACAACGCTTTGTGAGCATTAGCGAACTTTCATTTTAAGACGAAGTCCTGATCGTTTGGGCGGAGCAAAGCAGAGCCAATCGTCAATAAATCTCCAAGTTAAGTGAAAATACCATGTGAGTAAATGGCTCCAAAGATCGCTTTCACATCAGGGTTATTGATGAATGACGATTGATGATTTTTGAATGAAGAGAAGAGTCACTTCATTCGCATTTTTTTGACGAAGAGATTTTAACTACGGATTACACGGAATTCACGGATTGAGTGTATTCACACGTATCATTAAAATTTTCGTAAGATTCTTTTAGCAGTAAAAGGACAGCGTCAATTAAGAGCTTTAGCTCCCATTCCGTGCCTTCTGTGTATTCCGTGGTCAGGAAAAATCCTACGAGAGAATGGTGATATCCCGAGCCAAAGCATAGCGCGAAGCTCCTTCCTTGCCTTCGTTACCTTCTGCAAAGATTCTCACACGTAGAGAGGCTGGAAGCCTATGATGCAAGTCATGGCGGTTGGAAACCGCCACTCCATACTTGGAGCTTACTTCACGTGTCCTGCTTCTTTTTTTGTGGAGAGGATGGCTTTGACCATTTCCTTGACCTCGTCATCGGTGTTCAGGGTGTGGGCGGGCATGGCTTGCTGACCCCATACTCCGACGCTGCCTTTTCGAACTTTTTCATAAAGCGTGTCGATGGCTTTGGCGTCGTTGCCATATTTCTCGGTGATCTCCGCAAACGAAGGACCGACCAATTTTTGCTGAGCCGTATGGCAGGAAAGGCAGGTGGTGGCTTGCATGAGTTTGATCCCCTTCATTCTCTGATTCATGCCGAGGACACGCGGATCGCCTTCGGGTGCGGCGACCTGGTTGAAGGAGGTGGAGTAGGAAATTTTGAGGAGTCGACCATCCTTCACATTGTACCAGCCATTTCCGTATTCGAGCACGTAGAGCACGCCTTGGTTGAAGAACATGTCAATGGGTTTGCGGAACTTGAAATTGAGAGGGAAGTCCTCGACGCCGATATTGTTTTCATCTTTGTCGAGTTTGATGACTTTGAACCACGAGCGGTTCCAGTCGGAGAAGAACAGGTGGTTGTTGTAGTAATCCGGAAACGCGTGTTCCGCCTTGGTGGAGTGATAGACTTCGCCGATGATGGAACAGCTGCGTTCGTAGAAATGAAGGGGTTCGCGAGGGACGGGGAGATCGGTGATGCCGGTGTTGTTTTTGGAGAGGTTTTGGAGCTTGTTGGGATCGAACGCTTTTCCTGTTAGATCGTTGAAAACCTGCGTGTTGGTGATCACATAAGGCCATCCGTAGTAACCTGCGGTTTTGGCCTGGTTGATTTCCTCTCCGGTGGGTTTTTTGTCAGGTGCGACCTCGCTCCAGTAGAGGGTTCCGGTTTTGGAATTGACCGAGATGCGGTAGGGATTGCGCAGACCCATGGTAAAGATTTCCGGACGGGTTTTCGGGGTGCCGGGTTTGAAGAGATTGCCTTCGGGAATGGTGTAGGTTCCGTCGGCGTTGACTTTGATCCTCAGCACTTTGCCACGCAGGTCATCGCTGTTGGAAGAGGAGCGTTGGGCGTCGCGTTCCTTCTTGTCTTCTTCGATGGGAGTGGCGGGTTTGGAAAAGGGATTGGTGTTGTCGCCAGTGGAAAGGTAGAGCAAACCGTCTGGGCCGAAGGCGAGAGAACCTCCTTCATGACAAGTGGAGTCCTCGCGATCCGTGGCAACTTCGAGGATCATTTTCTCGGAAGCGGGGTCGATCTTGTCGTCTTTGAACGTGAAACGTGAGAGGCGATGCGAGCTGACATCGGGGAGGGAGTAGTAGCAATAGATCCAGGAGTTTTTCGCGAAATCCGGATCGGCTGTTAGACCGATGAAACCGCATTCTCGGGCGACTTCCTTGTCGCGGACCGCGACTTTCAATGATCCGCCGTCCTTGAGTTGGTTCGAGCCGGGTGTCCAGATTCTGAGATTGCCGGTCCGTTCGCAGATCAAGATGCGTCCATCGGGAAGCATGACCATTTCCTGTGGGTCGATGAAGCCTTCGGCCAGGATATCCACTTTGAAGTGGGAGGGGGTGGGCTTTTCGGCATGGAGTGAGAAGGAAAGGAGGAGCGAAAAGACGGGCAGGTATTTCATGGGCGTGGGTCGCTTACGCTGAAGGACAGGTTGTTTTCTCAATTAAATACCGGATCCATCGCTAGGTGGGATTTTCCGGGAAATTTCCATAACGATTCATTTACGAATCTGGCTGCATCGGCTAAGGGTCTTTGCATCATGAAATGGAAAACCCAGTTTTTGGCGGCTTTTGGAATGTTGTTCTCGGGAGCTCTGGCGTTCGCAGCCGATCCGATGACGCCGATCGATGCAACGAAATTTGAGGGCAAAATCAAACTGGCCTGCGTAGGTGACAGCATCACGCAAGGATCCGGAACCAAGGGGAATCCCTATCCGATGCAGTTGCAGGCGCTGTTGGGAGACAAATGGGAGGTGGGGAATTTCGGTGTGAGCGGTCGAACTCTGCTGAACAAAGGTGACCATCCATACACCAAGGAACAGAAGTATCAGGATGCCTTGGCGATGAAACCCGATGTGGTGATCATCAAGCTCGGCACCAATGACACCAAGCCGCAGAACTGGAAATTCAAAGAGGAGTTCGAAGCCGACTACAAATCTCTGATCGCGTCCTTCCAAGCTCTGGAGAGCAAACCGCGTATTTTCATCTGTCGTCCGGTTCCGGTGATCGGTGATGGTGCGTTCAAGATCACTGAAGCGGGGGTTCAGGAGCAAATGCCTATGCTTGATAAAATCGCCAAGGAAACAGGCGTCGGGATCATCGACATGTATGCGGCTCTGAAAAATAAACCGGAACTGATTCCCGACAAAGTCCATCCGAATGCCGAAGGTGCCGCTGAAATGGCGAAGGCGGCCCATGCGGTGTTGGTTGGGAAGAAGGAGTGAGAAATATCCTTCATTTCGGGGTTGTCGTCAGGGTTTGAAATTTCGATCATCCAGGCATGTCGAAATACGCAGGTGAAGAAGTATTGGTTGTGACGCGCTCCTTGATGGAGGGTTTGGGAAAATTTCAGGGATTGAAAGCCGAGGGCGTGGACGATGCTGTGGCCGTGCTTTTGAGTGAGAACAATCACTTTTTCATGGATCGTGCTGCTGCAGAGGAAGATCCGACTCACAAGCAACTGATCCCGTATTGCATTTTCAAATGTGGCGACCGTGTCCTGCATTACACGCGTGGCAAGGCGGGCGGGGAAAACCGTTTGCACGCCAAGATTTCCGTCGGCGTCGGCGGTCACATCAACCCGGTGGACATGGGGGAGGGACGCAAAGGTGCGGCCGCCTACTATGCAGCCGTGCAGCGGGAAATCGATGAGGAACTCGATATTGCCGGGGATTACGAAATGCGCATCATCGGCCTTTTGAACGACGACTCCAATCCGGTCGGCCAGGTTCATCTGGGCGTGGTGCATCTCGTGGAGCTGGAAAACGATCAGGTTTCCTCCCGCGAGGACGCGTTGACCGATCTGTCATGGGCCACGCTTTCCGAACTCAACGGTGCCCTCCACGAGCGCCTTGAAACCTGGAGCCAGCTTTGCGTCGAGCATTTGGCGAAGGGTTGAGGTTTTCTCATGATGATTTCTGGCCAATTCAAAAAATTGAACCACGGATGCACACGGATAAACACGGATCCAGTGATGTTCAGTTATCGTGATCAGATCTTATCCGTGTTCATCCGCGTCCATCCGCGGTTCTATCTTCCATTTCCCGCCGATTCAGCATTTACCTTGCAGCAAGGTTTGTGAAACATACGCCCATGTCCGACTTCGATGCCTTTGAGAAAAAAATGAGAGCCGCCGGAATGGGCGATGCTCCTGTAGCGGTTTTCAAAAGAAATTATGAAGCCCTGCTGCGAAATGAAACGGGGTTGATTCCCGAGGATAGCATCGAGCCGGCGAGTGGCTTGGCGAAGTCGGACGAGCTGAAATCTTCAGGAAACACGGCGAAGATTTCCGAGCTGGTTGTCATCAAGCTCAACGGTGGCCTGGGCACGGGCATGGGTCTGCAGGGACCGAAAAGTTTGTTATCGGTGCGCGACGGAATCAATTTCCTCGATCTCATGGTTCAGCAAACCCTCTCGCTGCGTGAAACCAGTGGACAGAATGTGCGCTTGTTGCTGATGAACAGTTTCAGCACCAGCGAGGACACTTTGGCACATCTCCAGCGGTATCAAGCGCAGGGCCTGGCATCGGCCGACGAGGTGGAGATGATGCAGAACATGGTGCCGAAAATCGATGCGAACACCTTGAAACCGGTCGAGTGGCCAGCCGATCCAGAACAGGAATGGTGCCCACCGGGTCACGGAGATCTCTATCCGGCTCTGGTCGGTAGCGGTTGGTTGGATCGATTGCTTGCCGAAGGAGTGAAATACGCCTTCGTTTCCAACTCCGACAACCTCGGTGCGATCTTCGATGCGGCGCTGCTGGAGTTTTTCGCCGCTTCCGGCGCGCCTTTCATGATGGAAGTCACACGCCGCACCGCTGCCGATAAAAAAGGCGGCCACTTGGCCAAACGGAAAAGCGACGGACGCTTGTTGCTGCGCGAGGTCGCGCAATGTCCGGATGATGATTTGGATGAATTCCAGAACATCGAGAAGCACCAGTATTTCAACACCAACAGCCTGTGGCTGAATCTTGAGAAACTCAAAGCCCAGCTCTTGGCCGACTCAGGGGCGCTGCCTTTGCCGATGATCAAGAACAAGAAAACGGTCGATCCCCGCGATCCGAAGTCGACCCCTGTGTTCCAATTGGAAAT
>CBFGOP010000140.1:0-6119 GCA_965650415.1 uncultured Prosthecobacter sp.
TGAGACTCAAGATGGCGGTCGTTTTATCAAAACGACCCTACCGAAAATTTGCCTTCCCTATCATCCATCGCGCGCATAAGACCCTTGCGTCGCTGTTGAAATCGCAGCGGCACTCCTTTGGAAGTCCGTCGCACGGACAGTCAATTGATGGGGAATCCGGTGTGAATCCGGAGCGGTACCGCCACTGTGTGGCTTTTCGTGAAAGCGGAAAGCCGAGTCAGATCGCCAGCCTTGGGAGTCTCTGAACGAACCTGCGGAACTCAGGCTCAAGAAGAAAAAACATAATGATAAAAAACAAGACGTCCGCACATGCGCGGACAAGGCAGAAGGGTTGCGCCGTGATTGCGGCAGCGACGTTGGTGCTTTGCGGCTCATTGGCCGCAGAGGTTGAAAACGAACTGGATGAACTGGTGGTCTCCGCGATGAGAATTCCCGGCGATCCCTCGAAAGCGACATCGGCTTTAACGATCATGGATCCGGAAAAGCTCGAGAAAATGGGTATCCTGAATCTGCGCGATGCGTTGAATCGGGTTCCGGGTGTGATCGCCACATCCACAGCCGGTCAGACCGGAGCAGCGGGGTCGGTTTTCATCCGGGGCACCGTGACATCCTATTCGCAACTTGTGGTGGACGGCATTCGTGTCAGCGATGCGACGGTTCCTTTGGGCAACTTTTTCTCCGGTGCGAGAATCGATGACCTGAGCCGGATTGAAGTCCTGCGCGGACCGCAAGCGGCAATCCATGGTGGAGAATCCGTTGGCGGTGTGATCTGGCTGGAAACGGCAAGAGGTGAGGGAGATCCGAAAACAAAACTCCGCATGGAAGGCGGATCATTCGACTCGCTGAATGCATTCGGCTCCAATTCCGGCACCGAAGGACCGCTTTCCTGGTATGTGGGTGGCGGCTATGACGGCACTCATAATGACGCAGCAAGGCAGAACTTCGACCAAACAAGAGCATCGATGCGTCTGGAGTGGGCCCAGAGAAAAGATGTCACGCTCGGCATGACCTATCGCGCAGTCGATTCCCGTTTCCAATACAATAGCTCCGGGATCAATACGGATCACATCGATTCCCAATTGGTGACCACTTACGCGAACGTGAAATTCAGCCCTTCATGGGATTCACGTTTCGTACTGGGGCGATATACCGAGAGTTATGACAACGATTCCTCATCAAATTACGGCACGGACTCGGAACGCGTTGTTTCTTCGATGGATCATCAGATCGAAATCAATGATCGACACACCTTGCTGACGGGCGGATTTGTCGAACATACCGATTTCAAAAACACCATTGGGACCAAGTCGGATGAATACCGTTACGGTGGGCATCTTGGCTGGCAGTGGACTCCGGTGGACAGCTTTGTTGGAGACGCGGTGATGCGCTGGGAGGATTATGCGGATTACGATGATCAGCGAACCTGGCGTGTTGGTGGATCCTGGCAGGCTCTGGAGCAGACGCGTTTGAGATCGGGAATCGGCAAGTCTTTCCGGACACCGACGTTTCTGGATCTTTATGGAACGAGATTCGGCAAAGGAAATGCCAACCTGAAGGCTGAGGAAAGCCTGGGTTGGGATCTCGGTGTCGAACAGGATCTGACGGATGATCACATGGTCTCAGTAACATATTTCCAAAACCAGATCGAGAACCGGATCAGATCCTCACCGACTCCTCCGGTGAATCTTGACGGAACCACGCCGACAAGGGGGATTGAATTCGCAGCCCAAGGCGACATCACCGATGAGGTTAGTTACGTGATTGCGTGGACCTGGTTGAGTGCCTCCCTGCAGGATCAACCTGAGAACACAACGAACGCCTCTCTGGATTGGCAAGCGACCGAGAAGCTGTCTGTGGGTGTCGGTGCCACTTACGTTGATACGCGTTCGTATGGAGCCAGCCGTTTGGATGACTACATGCTACTGCGGATTCACGGAAATTATCAACTCAACGAGATGATCACCCTGAATGCCCGGGTTGAAAATATAGCAGATCAGAATTACAAGCTCTTCAGCAGGTCAGGTCGACCTGTCCAGGGTGCGGGGCTTGGATTCTTCACAGGAATCACCGCAACGTTCTAATAGAGCAATTCGATTGGAGATGCATCGGGAGAAACCTCCCGGTGCATTTTCATTTTTGATAGATCACAAAGCAGCCTTTTTTGTTGGCGGAGACGATATCGACTTTTCCGTCGGAGTTCACATCGGTCGCCATCACCTGACAGCCGACACCGCTGTCGGCGTGGATGAACTCGGCTTTATAGCTTGCTTTGCCGTCCTTGCGGTCGAGTAGGAAGGCGTAGATAACGGGAGCTTGCTCCGGTTCTGCATCGCCTTTCGGTCCGTGGGCCCAGAAGCGTTTTCCGGAGATGATGTCGAGCGTGCCGTCCTGATTGATATCGGCCAGATCGAGGGCGTGGGGTTGGGTGAAGGAGACTCCGGTGGAGCCTTTTTCCGCAGGTGTGTCGATCAGATGATGGCATTTCCATGAGCCATCGGCGTTCTGTTCAAACCATGCAAGTCCGTAGCCGTGGGCATCAATGGAAGTGATGATATCGGTACGGCCATCCCCATTGACGTCGTAACCGAACATTTGTGCACCTCCTTTTTCGCCGAAATTCATGGGATGAAATTTCCATGGAGCAACACCATCCCATTCGGCGGGCTGTTCCCACCAACCGCGTTTTTCCAAAATATCCATGCGGCCGTCTGAATTGATATCGCCGTGGCCGATGCCGTGGGTATAGCGCTGGAAGGATTTCTTGTCGACCGGAGTCACGGGCATCCATTTCCACTCAGCGGTAGGATTCGCGGGGTCGTAGGTCGTGTATCCGATTTGTCCTGCTGACATGCAGAGCAGGTCGGGCTGTTTGTCGCCGTTGATATCGACCAACATGGGGGATTCGTTATCAGTCGAAGCCAGAGCGGTATGGCGTTTCCATGGCGATCCCGACTTGCCAGGGTTTTCATACCAGAAGGTTTCCTTGTTGGGAAAACCGATCACCAGGTAGTCGGGTTTGGCATCGCCATTGAAGTCGTGGGCGTAGGAGATGAAATTGTCGGAATAGCCGTTTTTGTTGCTCAGCTCACCCATGAATCCCGGGATGGTTTCTTTCGATTCGTTGGTGAAATGGTTGCCGTCCGGATAGATCGCATGTTGGGTTTTGAAATCAGGTCCCTGATACCAGTGAGGACCGCTCAGAACATCCATCTTGCCGTCACCATTCACATCCGCCACGCACGCGCCTTCCGCCCAAAAGTAGCGGCTGATTTTGTGCGTCTCCCATTTCACAGTGGATTCAGGTGGTTTGGTGGATATAACCACCGAGATAGCGCCCATGGCGAGGAGAGGAAGGAGCAGGGTTTTCATGGAGGATAGAACTGATGATTCATGCGTAGGATTTCATAAAATCTGCCTGATGTGCAAACTTGATTTCGGGACGGTAACGCTCATGATGTAAGTAAAGAACGCATCATATTATGGCACTCGATAAATTGACCCAAAAACTTCAGGAAGCACTGCAAACCGCGCAAGGATTGGCTTCAAAATCCTCCCACCCCGAGCTGAGGAGTTCGCATGTCCTGCTTGCCTTGCTGCAGCAGGAAGGCGGGATCGCTGTTCCCATTCTGCAGAAGGCCGGGGTGGATGTTACCCAGTTGAAAGCCGCTGTGGCTGCCGCCCTTGCCAAAGAAGTGAGCGTGCAGGGAGCATCTACACAACCCCAGATCAGTGCGGGTTTGCGAGCGACCTTGGAGGACTCCGAGAAAGTGCGCGAAAAGATGGGAGACGATTATCTCTCGGTTGAACACTTTTTGCTGGGCGCATTGAAAGGTGATTCACCTGCCGGAAAATTGCTCAAAGACGCGGGCCTGGATGAGAAGAAAGCCGAAACCGCCATCAAGGAGGTGAGGGGTTCCCAGAAAGTTACCGATGCCGATCCCGAAGGCAAATACCAGACCTTGGAGAAATACGGAACCGATCTCACAGCACGGGCGCGCGCGGGAAAAATCGATCCTGTGATCGGTCGGGATCATGAGATCCGCCGGGTGCTACAGGTGTTATCCCGTCGGACCAAAAACAACCCGGTTCTGATCGGTGAGCCTGGAGTGGGCAAGACCGCGATTGTCGAAGGTCTGGCACGACGCATCGTTTCGGGAGATGTGCCGGATTCGATGAAAGGCAAACGGGTGATTTCCATGGATATCGGATCGATGCTTGCGGGTGCTAAATTCCGAGGTGAATTCGAAGAGCGGCTCAAGGCATTCCTTAAAGAAGTGACCGATGCCGAGGGTCAGATCATTTTGTTTATCGATGAATTGCACACCATCGTCGGTGCCGGTGCGGCGGAAGGTGCGGCAGACGCATCCAATATGCTGAAACCCCAGCTTGCCCGTGGCGAACTCCATGCGATTGGTGCGACCACGCTCGATGAATACCGCAAGCATATCGAGAAGGACGCGGCCCTGGAGCGGCGTTTTCAACCGGTCATGGTTGGCGAACCTTCGGTCGAGGACACGATTGCGATTCTGCGCGGCTTGAAAGAACGCTACGAACTTCACCACGGAGTTCGCATTCAGGATGGCGCTATTGTGGCAGCGGCGATGTTGTCGGACCGCTACATCTCGGATCGCTTCCTGCCAGACAAGGCGGTGGATTTGATCGATGAGGCATCCTCGCGTCTGAAGATCGAGTTGGATTCCATGCCCACCGAGATCGATGTGCTAGAGAGGCAGATCATGCAGCTGGAGATGGAGAAAAAAGCTCTGGAAAAAGAGACCGACAAGGCGTCCGTAGCACGCTTGGAAAAGGTCAAGGAAGAGCAGGCCAATCTCAAAGAGCAGTCGTCCGGATTGATGGCGCAATGGAGAAATGAAAAAGAAGTCATCGATCAGGTTCGCGTGGTGCAGGAAAAAATCGACACTCTGAAAACCGAAGTCGAGAGGGCGCAACGGATCGGAGATCTGACTCGCGCCTCACAGATTACCTACGGCGATTTGCCTGAAGCTCAGAAACAATTGGAAACTGCACAGGCGGCACTTGGGTTACTTCAGAAAAACGGAGCGATGCTGAAGGAAGAAGTCACCGAAGAGGATATTTCTCGTGTGGTTTCCTCATGGACAGGGATTCCCGTCAACCGCCTGCAAGAGGGCGAGAAGGAAAAACTCGTGACCATGGAGAAACGCTTGGGAGATCGCGTGGTCGGTCAGCGCAAAGCGATTTCCGCGGTGGCCAACGCCGTGCGTCGCGCCCGCGCCGGATTGCAGGATGAAAACCGTCCGATCGGATCCTTCCTTTTCCTCGGTCCGACCGGAGTGGGTAAAACCGAACTATCGAAAGCACTGGCGGAGTTTCTTTTCGATGACGAAGGAGCAATGATCCGGATCGACATGTCGGAATACATGGAGAAACACAGTGTCTCGCGTTTGATCGGTGCGCCTCCGGGATATGTGGGTTATGACGAGGGCGGACAACTTTCAGAACACGTTCGCCGCAAGCCTTATTCGGTAGTCTTGTTCGACGAGATCGAAAAGGCGCATCCCGATGTGTTCAATGTCCTCTTGCAGGTTCTGGATGACGGACGCATCACCGATGGGCAGGGAAGGACGGTTGATTTCCGCAACACGGTTCTCATCATGACATCCAACATCGGTTCCCAGTACATCCTGGGTGAAAGCAATGCCGAGCAACGCGAGGCTGCGGTCATGGAAGCCCTGCGTGGACACTTCCGCCCGGAATTCCTCAACCGGATCGACGAGATCGTGATCTTCGATCGACTCGGTCGCGAGGATTTGACCACCATTGTCGATCTGCAACTGGAGCGCGTCAGGAAACGTCTTGCCAAACAAGGTCTCGGTTTGGCGCTTGCGGAAGAGGTGAAGGAATTCGTTGGCAACCAGGGGTATGATCCTATCTATGGAGCGCGTCCGCTGAAACGTGCGATTCAGCACTATCTTTTAGATCCGCTCAGCCTTGAGGTTCTCGAAGGTAAATTCGTGGACGGGGATGTGATTCAGGCAAAGCTGAAAAATGGCAGAGTGGAGTTTGGCAAGTAGAAGAAGACGGAAGCGGACCTTACATGATCTGATCTACCTCTTTATTTTCAGCATCCACTCTTCAAA
>CBFGOP010000141.1:0-6106 GCA_965650415.1 uncultured Prosthecobacter sp.
CCAGCAACCGCATTTTTGTCTCCACCACCCTGCGCCTCGCAGGCATCGAAAAGCAAATCGTCGTCTCCCTGGTTTCGCGCAAACGCATGATCCACCGCCTTCTGTTAGGCCGCGAAGCCCTCGGTGACGATTTCCTTGTGAACTCCCTGGTCGATCACTGGGCGACTCCGAAAAAAATCAAAACAGCAACAAAGAGAGCAACGTGATCAGCACGATGAAAACGAGGTTTAGCCAGAAACCTGTTTTCATCATGACGCGTTGAGGAATTCGACCGGATCCGAAAACGATCGCGTTCGGCGGAGTTCCCACTGGCAGCATGAATGAACATGAGGTCGCCAGAGCAAGAGGCAGGACCAATTGGTTTGCGGAGAGGCCGAACTCAGTCGCCATCGCATAAAAGATGGGAACAAGCAAAGCGGCCGTCGCGGTGTTGCTGGTGAGTTCGCCGAGGAAAATCACAAAGGCCACAACCGCAGCGATCACTGCCCAGAGCGGCCATGCTTCCAACGTTGCGCCTAACAATCGCGCCAGGAACAGGCTTGCTCCGGACGATCCCAATACCGCGCTCAAGGCCAGGCCGCCTCCGAACAGCAGCAACACACCCCAGTCGGTTTTTTCCTGAACCTCTTTCCAGCTCACTGATTTGAACGATACCACCGCGCATGCCGCCAACAGCGCAACCCACGTATCCATCTCCTCGAAACCTAACAGGGATTCGAGTTGCGATCCAAACATCCATGCCAGCACCGTGCATCCAAAGATCGCGAGTGTCAGCCAGCGCTGGGGGTGAAACACAAATGTTTCCTCGGTGATTTCGGATCGCTCCATCGACAGGTTTTTCGGTCTGAGAATCAGCCAAAGAAGCACGATCATGGCCGGAAGCAAGACCGCCACCGCGGGAACACCGAACACAATCCACTCTGAAAAACTGATTCCCAGCTTGTCCGCAGCAATTCCGTTTGGCGGACTGCCCACCTTGGTGCCCAGGCCACCGATGCTTGCCGAATACGCCAGGCCCAAGAGCAAAAAGTGAGCATTGCTCCCATGTGAATCGGTTTTATCAAACCGGCCCAACATCCCCAGTGCCAGCGGTAACATCATCGCTGCCGTGGCGGTGTTGCTCATCCACATCGAGAGCACCGCGGTTCCGGCAAACAACCAAATCGACATCGGGATGAATTTTCCCTTTCCAAATTGCGCCAGTTTCCCGGCCAGCCAACGGTCCAAACCCTGCGCGGAAAGCGCGGAAGCCAAGGCAAATCCCCCGAAAAAGACAAAAATCAATGGGTTGGCAAAGGATATCAGGCTCGATTTCACATCCGCCAGACCCATGATTGCAGCCAGCAAAGGAACCAAAAGTGCCGTGATGCTCAACGGCAGTGCCTCGGTCATCCATAGAAAGGCAATGCATACGAACAACCCCAGTCCCAGCCTCACCTGAGCGGAATCCAACCCATCCATCACGGGACTCTTTTCCGGCAAAGGCAGATAGAAAACGATCCCCAGCAACAGTATGAATCCGAGGACGACTCTCTTCATGCGGCGTTTTTAGCCTATAATTTCGATACGCACATCAAATTTGACGAAATTTCCTTTTCTCTCCAAGCTGCCAACCCATGAAACCTCAACGCGTCTTTGCTATCGCCTGCTGTGCGCTTGGTATAATCGCGTTTTCCCAACTGCTCATTTCTGGCATCGCCCTCGCAGCGCGTTTGGAACAGAATCAGAAAGTTCGCATCGTGGAACGTGAAGTCGAAAAAATTGTTCCTTATTATGTGACTCCGCCGGGCGCAGCTCCGTTGTCCTCACCTCCGGCCCCATTAGACACCCTTCCCCGCCCACCAGCGGATTCGGCCTCCTCACCTGTCGTTCCCAATCCAACGCCTTTGACCACCCCGCCGATTGCCAATCCTCGGGCCGAACGGCTGATCAACGAAGCCCGCACCGCACGCGTTGCGGGCGATATGGGTATGGCCATCGTGAAACTGGAAGAAGCTTTGAAAGAATCCCCTGACGAACCCAACGCGCTCTACGAGCTGGGACTCGTTCATGAAATGATGGGGGTTTATGAACGAGCCTCTTACTTTTACGAAAAAGTCTTTCAATTGGGTGTCGGCCGTTCTGGCGAACTTTACAAGAGTGCGGCATCCAAGCTTCGTGACGGCTTCGAGCAACCCGGTGATTTGCGCGGGAAAATCGCCTTAGGTCGGGTTCGGGTTTTCAAAGACCCCAAAACGGATCAGGACGAACGCGTCATCCTCTCCATTCCCGTGATCAAGGCACCGGATCAGGAAGTCCAACTCCCCGACCTTCAGGTGGAGGTTCATTTCTTCAATAAAACGTCCAAAGGAGAAATCGTCAAACTTGAGGACAAATCATGGGCCACCATGAATTGGGCCACGCTGCCGTTCGATTGGGCGGGTGGCGAGGAGACCCTCCGCGTCGATTATGTCATCCCATCACGTGATACCCAAACCAACCATCTTTTTGGTGAACTGGATTACTACGGACAGGTTGCCACGCTGAGTTATAAAAACGAGATCCTCGATGTCCAGGCATGGCCCAGAGACCTCGCGGCAAGAATCGGCCAAAACTCCCAGTCCGATCCGAACGTCAATGATTTTCCCGAATTTCTCGACATGGATTCCTTGCCACCGAATTTCGACCCTGCCATTCCTCTTCTGCCATTACCATCAAACTGAACCTGCATGGAAACCTTTACTATCAACAGCCAGTTTGGTGATTATCTGATTTCGGAATTCTTGGGAGAAACCGAACTCTACCGAACCTGGTCTGCCAAACAGGTCTCCGTCGGCCGCTCGGTTCTGATTGACGAATTGAAAGCGGAAGCCGCCGAACATCGAGACGCTTTCCTCGCCGATGTACGCACCAAAGCCTCTGTCGAACATCCGCTCGTGGGTTCTATTTACGAAGCCTGCAACGATCGCGGAGTCTGCTTTTTCGCCTACGAACTCTTGCCGGGGAAAAACATAACCGAGCTGATCCGGGAAAAACAAAAATTCAAGTCGCAACAATTTGTTCAACTGCTTCGTCGCATCGCCGAAGCGAATATCTATCACGAAACCCGTCAGAACTCCACATCGCCTATCGGGCCTGATGACATCTACATCGATGCCCAAGGCATCATCCGCATCAAAAACCTCGTCGTTCAGGGCGAGCGCACGGACAAGCAAACAGCACGTGACATCGTAAGTCTCGGATCGTTTTTTCAACATCTGCTAGACCAGGGACATCCCGGAACCACCCGTTGCCTCACGCTTCTCTCATGGATGCGCGGTGAAGATACCGATCACTATCTGAACTGGAATGAAGTTCGTGACTATTGCGAACAAATCGATCAACAACTGACGGAACCCTCGGATGTCAATGTTCTGAAAACCGCGGCCATCGCGACAAAAAAAAGAAACCTGACTCCCTGGATTGGCGGCGGAGTCGCCCTCGTCGCCGTCTTGGTTTTCGCAATCATCCAGATGACCGGCGAAAAGAACCCAAGATCGCGTCCTTCCGATGCAACCCAGTCATGGATCGAGATCAAAGGTGGCAGCTATTCGATTCCCGGAGGCCCGGATTTTTCGGTCACCACTTTTTCCATCTCGAATCAGGAAGTCACGATCGGCGATTACGCCAAGTTTCTCCAAACCCTTGATCTGTTGGCAAAAGACTCGAATCACGAAATTTTCGACCATCCGGAACAACCCGCCGAGAAAATCCATCACAGACCCGATGAATGGGATGCCATGATCGAGGCCGCGAGAAAATCCAAAGTCTGGAAAGACATGCGGATCAACCTCAACACTCCGGTTGTCGGGATCGATTGGTGGGACGCCTTCGCCTACGCCAAGTGGAAAAAATGTGTTCTCCCGACCCAAGAGCAATGGCACGCGGCTCTCGTCAGCTCTTCGAAAGATTGCGTGAAACTCCCGATCAGTTCGTGGTTACCCGTCACCGAGGAAACCCCGGACAGGACTCCGAACGGGATCATCGCGATGGCAGGCTCCGTAGCCGAATGGACTGCCGAACCTCGCGTCAGCCCATCCAACCCGCTAGGCAGACCTCAATGGGTCATCACCGGCGGCTCCTATATCAATCCGCGAAACGGCGCGCTCAGCCAAGAGTGGACCGACAACCGTTCCTTGCGCCGCCCAGATCTCGGCTTCCGTGTTTGCAAGATCAGCCCCTGAGGCATCGGATGGAAAGGAACGCTCCGGCGTCATGATTTCCACTCGACTCGATCCGAAAAAGGTGGAGATTTGGAAACTTATGAAAATTCTATCCCTTGTCGTCACGCTGTCATGCCTTTGTTTACTCTCAGGCAATTCATTGCATGCGGGTGGCGAAGGTTGGACCAGCAACTTTGAAGCTGCGAAAAAACAAGCCGCCGCTGAAAAGAAAAGCCTCTTGATCGATTTCACCGGATCCGACTGGTGCGGCTGGTGCATCAAGCTCAACAAGGAAGTCTTCGCCCACGATGCTTTCAAGAACGGTGTGAAAGATAAATTCATTTTGGTTGAACTCGATTTCCCCAGAGACAAAAGCAAGATCACCGAGGAAATCGCCAAACAGAATGAAGCATTGCAGGCGGAATACTCCGTCCAGGGATTTCCAACGATCCTGATTGCCGATGAAAAAGGCAGGCCTTTCGCAAGAACCGGATACAAAGAAGGTGGGCCGGAAGTTTATGTCACCCACCTGAATGAATTGCTTACGGTTCGCCAAAAGCGTGACGCCGGATTTTCGGAAGCTGCAAAAGCCGAGGGCGTCGCCAAGGCCAAGGCGTTGGTGGATATTTTAAAATCCCTCCAAATCGATGAAGAAATGCTCGTCAAATTCTACGCCGAGGAGATCGAAGCCATCAAGGCAGCCGATCCCAAAGATGAAACCGGATATGCCAAGGCAGCCAATACCAAAAAAGCATTCGTGGAATTTCAGGAAAAACTGAACGGCCTTGCCACTAAGGGCGATTTCGAAGGCGTCTTGAAAATCATCGACGAATCCATCGCCACCAACGAATTCGAAGGTGAGCTCAAACAACAAACCCTCATTTTCAAAGCGATCACCTTCATGCAACTGGAGAAACCCCAGGATGCTCTGAAATCCCTGGACGATGCCAAAGCGGTCGCTCCCGAAGGTGAAATAGCCGGACACATCGATGGCCTTAAAAAACGCATCGAGGCCAGTATTCAAAAGTAACCTGCCTTTCTTCTCCTCTCCAAAAGCATCGGAACCACCACTCCGATGCTTTTTCTTTTTGATTCGATCATTGCGATTTCCTGCGCTAGCCTCCCGCAGCACATGACCCTTCAGGAACTCGGCTGGACCCCGGAACTCGAAACCTCCTTCGCGCCTTACAGCGAAAAAGGCTGGGTGCCCGCACGTCTGATCCGTGAAACCTCGATCAATTTCTCGGCTTTTCTCGAAGGCGGAGAGGAAATCGACTGCATCCTCTGCGGTCGTCTCTGGAATGCCGCGGCGATCGATGCCGACCTTCCCGCCGTGGGCGACTGGGTCGCGATCGAGCTTGGTGACGAAAACAACCCCCATGTCATCCGCGCCCAACTGCCACGCCGCACCGTGTTTTCGCGTAAAATGCCGGGAAACAGCAGCCAGGCCCAGGTCATCGGCACCAACATCGACATCGTCACCGTCGTGACCGATGCTGGCTCGGATTTCAATATCCGCCGGCTCGAGCGTTACCTCACCCTGATTCACAAAAGCGGAGCGAAGCCGGTTGTGCTCCTCAACAAATCCGATCTCTCTACCAAAAAGGAACTCGCCGCAGCCGCTGCGGAAATTTCCGCCATCTCGCCGGATGCCACAATCCACATCACCTCAGCGCTCAAAGGTGAAGGACTCAAAGCCATCCGCTCCCATCTCGCTCCGGGAATTACGATGTGCATCGTAGGTTCCAGCGGAGTTGGCAAATCCACTCTGGTCAACCAGCTCTATGGCGATGAATGGCAGTGGACCAGCGAGGTCAACGAAATCACCGGTAAAGGCCGTCACACCACAACTTGTCGCGAACTCGTTCCTCTCGATTCCGGTGGCATGCTCATCGACAACCCCGGCATGCGGGAAATCCAGATGT
>CBFGOP010000142.1:0-5963 GCA_965650415.1 uncultured Prosthecobacter sp.
TGCTTTTCGATGCCTGCGAGGCGCAGGGTGGTGGAGACAAAAATGCGGTTGCTGGATTTTCCATCCGACGAACGAACGCGTTTGTGCGAATGGATGTCGCCTTCCAAAGTGATGAGTTTTTTATCTTTCCGATCGAGGCGGACGGTGAAGCGGACGCGGTTGTCGGGCAGCTCGGTGATTTCCGCACAATCGATCGCGGAGCTTTTCGCGCCCGTGTCGGCCTTGGCTTTGAGCTTCAAATTCCAATCGGGCAGCTCCACCCGTTCGCGCCATCCGATGATCATGCTCATGTGCTTGGATCGTTGGATTTGGGGAGCTTTTTGACCTTCCTGCGCTTTTTCTTTTTCGCGGGGATCAGGTTTTTCATGTGTTCGGATTTTCCGTAACACAGAATGGTGTCGTCAGCTTCGAGAACACGACTGCCTTTCGGATTGGAGACAACGGAGCCTTTTCTTTTCAGAGTGAGCACCACGACATCCAGCTCACGCAGCCCGGTTTCCTCGATGGTTTTGCCGATGTAGGTGCTGCCGACGGGAATGTGGATGTCCGCGACCGAGTAACCGCGTGAAATGGTGAGACGCTGGCGGATATCGATTTCCGGAAATTTCACCTGATCCTCGATGTAGTCGATCATTTCGCCGGCGATATCGAGTCCGGTGGCTCCCTCGATGCCTTCGAGTCCGGGAGAGGAATTGACCTCCATGATCTGTGGGCCGTCTTTTCCTTCTAACATGTCCACCCCGCAAATCCTCAGACCCATGATCTGTGCGGCACGCACTGCGGCTTCCTCGTAACGCGGATCAAGAGTGATGGCCTCGGCCTTGCCGCCGCGGTGCACGTTCGAGCGGAATTCCTGGCCTTGCGCGACGCGCCGGATCGCGGCAACCACGCGATCCCCGATCACAAACGCGCGCACGTCCTTGCCTTTGCTCTCGGACACGAATTTCTGCAACAACACCTGCTGCTTCGTGGAGTGCAGGGTTTCAACGATGGCTTTTGCGATCTCGATCTTGTCCGCCAAGATCACGCCGACTCCCTGTGTGCCTTCTAACAGCTTGATGATAACAGGTGCGCCGCCGACGCGTTTGAGCGCGTCTTCCAAATCGCGTTTGTCATCGACATAAGCCGAACTCGGGATGCCTACGTCGTGTTTGGAAAGGATCTGGAGAGAACGGAGTTTGTCGCGGGAATTGCTGATACCGGCCGCCGTGTTCGGAGTGAAAACATCCATCTGCTCGAACTGGCGAACAACAGCGGTGCCGTAGCGGGTGATGGAAGTTCCGATACGGGGCAAAACCGCATCGGGAGTGCGCAGTTCTTTTCCGTGATAGTAAAGGTGCGGATCTCCCTGATCGAGACCGATGGTCAGTCGGAGTGTGTTTAGCACCTCGATTTTATGCCCTCGCTTGCGCCCGGCCTCGATGATGCGGCGGGTGGAATAACACTTGGGGGAGCACGAGAGGATGGCGAGTTTCATAAACGGGCAAAGGGCAGGGATAGGAGAGACTCTCACGCACGTCAAAGCAAAGCTCAAAAGGAATATAGACGATCAAATGCCAAGATTGGCGCTTGCGCGTTGGTCAATCCCGAGCGAAAGCTGATTCCGTCATTCGATGTCCAACCTAAGTCTAGCGATGTATGTCGTCCTGCCATGTTTCTGGTTGTTGGCGGGATGTGTGGCCTTTTCGCCACAAAGCCGGATGGACGAGGTCTCCGCACCGACCTCATGGGCCGCGAGCAAAGAGGCGCGGGCGGGGATCGATCAGCGTTGGATTGGCAAAATCGGAGGTTCCCAGCTCGGGAAATGGGTTGATGAGGCGATCTCCAACAATCCCGATCTGAGGGCGGCTGCGGCGCGATTGGACCGGGCTGCGGCGGAGGCCGGGTTCGCAGGTGCGGGTCGCCTTCCCAGCTTGGGTCTCGGTGCGGATGCGGGACGCAACAAACAGAACTTCATCGGTTTCCCTTTCGGCGGTTCTAACATCGCCCAGCAGTTCGGCGTGCAGCTCAATGCTTCCTGGGAACTGGATGTCTGGGGTCGGGTGAAAGCGGGGCAGGAAGCCGCGATCGCAAACGCCGAGGCCAGAAGTTATGAATATCGCGCCGCGCAGGTTTCCCTGGCGGCACAAGTTGCCAAAACCTGGCTGGCTCTTGGTGAATCAAACGAACAGATCAGGCTCGCCACGGAGGCGGTGACCGCATCCCAAATCCTCGCGAATTCTGTTAGAGAGCGGTTCGAGCGTGCGATCGATGCCGATAGCGGATCGGCCGCCCAGGTCAGGCTCACGGAGGTCGAGGTCGCGAACCGGACCGAGGCGCTCGCACAACGCAAACAGGAACGCGAACGTGTTTTGCGGCAGATCGAAATCCTGATGGGGCGTTATCCCTCGGGACAGCTCTCCGAAAGCGTGACGCTGCCGAAGTTTCCAGGCGCGACGCCGGCGGGCTTGCCCTCTGAGCTGCTGCAAAGGCGTCCGGACATTCTCGCTGCTGAGAGAATGTTTGCCGCGGCGGGAAGACGCGTCAAGGAACGCAAGCTCGCCCGCTTTCCGAGCCTTCGTCTAACAGGATCGGGCGGGACAACATCGGAATCGATCCGCGACGTCCTCAACAGCAACCTGGCCGTATGGTCGATCGGAGGAGGGATCACCCAGCCGATTTTTCAGGGCGGAGCCATCTCGGGAGAGATCAAAGCGGCGGAAGCGGAGGACAGGGAAAACCTGGCGCTCCTGAAGAAAACCGTGTTGGCCGCCTTCGGAGAGATCGAGCAGGCGCTGGTGGCGGAGAATTTTCTAACACAACGCGAGACCGCAAGCCAACAGGCGGCTCAGGTCGCCACGGAGGCGGCCGAGCGTGCGGCGGAGGAATACGCCGCCGGGACGGGTGATGTGCTGACGTTGATCGACGCGACACGTTCCAAAATCGACTCACAGAGCCGCCACGCCGCCATCCGGCGTCTGCGCCTGGAAAACCGCATCGATCTCCATCTCGCCTTGGGTGGGGATTTCAAAGCAGGAAAATAGACAATCCCATGAATGAAAAACTGGAAACCGAACGCAAAACGGAACTCACGGCGGTGGTGTCTTTCATCGTTATTTTGGGTATCATCGGCCTGACCATTGTTGGTGTGATTGTGTTCAAGCGCACCAAGCCCGTGTCGGAGGAGGTCAGCAAGGAAAGGCCGCGACCAGTGGTCGAAGTGGTCGAGGCTTTCAGAGGAAACCATGCCGTGGAAATTCGCACGGATGGAGTGGTTGAAAGCGTCAGAGAGACCAGTCTGGCCGCAGAGGTTCAGGGGCGTGTGGTGGAGATTTCTCCCAATTTCAAACGCGGTGGTCGGGTGAAAAAAGGTGAGGTTCTGGCAAGATTGGATGCGGCGGATTATCGGTCGGCCTTGGCAGCGGCGGAGGTATCTGCTGCGGATGCGAACCTCGCGCTGGAGCAGGAGCGCGCGCGAGTCGAGCAAGCGAAACTCGACTGGAACAAATTGGGAAAAGGCGAGCCGCTCAATCCCTTGGTACTACGCGAGCCGTATTTGAAGGCCGCCGAGGCGAAATCGAATTCTGCGGGACAGCAGGTCGAGAAGGCGCGGCGTGATGTCGAGAGGACGGAAATCATCTCACCCTTTGATGCCGGTGTCAGGATGGCAGCTGCGGAAATCGGAACGGTTGTATCGCCCGGAATGAAAATCGCGGAGCTGTATTCAGATCAGGAAATCGAGGTGAGGCTTCCGATCAGCTTGGAGGATTTTGGATTTTTGAACCGTTCCCAGGACGGAGAGATGGTGGGAGATGTGACCTTGAAAGGCAAAATCGGCACGCGGGATTTCGAGTGGAAGGCGGATCCGCAGCGTGTGGATCCCGAAATTGATCGCAAGACCCTCTCTGCCGCGGTGGTGGTGAGAGTGAGACCGAATCCCGATTCCGAATTTCCCATGCCACCTGTCGGGTTGTTCGTCGATGCGCGGATGACTGGAAAAACCCTCGACGATGTGGTCGAGCTGCCGCGACGTGCTTTGTTGGATGGAGAGCGGGTGATCGTGCTTGATGCTGAGAACCGTATCCATTTCCGTGAGGTGCGGATTCTGAGATCGAACGAGAAAATCGTTGTGATCGGTGAAGGCCTGGAAGCCGGTGAGCGTGTGGTCGTCACCCGGCTCTCATCTCCGGTCGAGGGAATGGATGTGGTTGTGGGAACATCGGAAACCAAGGAGGGTCCATGAATGCGGTCAAATGGTTCGCCCGAAATCACGTGGCGGGAAATTTCCTGATGCTGATCGTCATGGTGGCGGGATTCGTCACCTGGTTCAAACTCAAGAAAGAGATTTTTCCGGACATTGCCATCGATGCGGTTTTGGTGACCCTGCCTTATCCAAACGCCACGCCTGAGGAAACCGAACGGGGTGTGGTGGTTCCGGTGGAAGAGGCGATCGCCGATTTGCAGGGAATCAAAAAGATCCGCAGCACGGCATCGCAGAACGTCGGCACGGTGATGATCGAGGCGGAGACGGGATTCAATGTTAGAAATTTGATGGGTGATGTGAAATCCCGGGTTGATGCGATTGACAATTTTCCGGAGGAAGCGGAGACGCCGATTCTGGAGGAGATTCTGGTCAAGAATCCCGTGATGAGTATCGCCCTGACGGCGGAAACCGACGAGCCAACCATGCGGAAGCTGGCGGAGCAGGTTCGCGATGACTTGCTGAATTACAAAGCGAAGTCACCGGAGGGTTTTGGCGATTTGATGGCGAGGACATTCGGAGGGGAGCCGACCATCAGTCAGGTCACGATCGCCGGCACGCGTCCGTATGAGATTTCGATCGAGGTTTCAGAATCGCGCCTGAGAGAGTTGAATCTGAAGCTCTCGGACATCGCCCAGGCGGTGAGATCCAGCAATCTGGATCTGCCCAGCGGATCGGTGAGGACGGAGCGGGGCGAGGTGATTTTGCGCGCTTTGGGCAAGAAATACGCGGCTTCCGATCTGGCAAGCATTCCCGTCGCAACCGGCGTTGACGGAAGCACGATTTTTTTGGGAGACGTGGCGAAGTTGGTGGATGGGTTTGAGGACGTCGATCTCAGCAGTCGTTTCGATGGAAAGAACGCGGTGGTGATCAATGTCTATCGGGTCGGATCGGAGGATACGCTGGCTTTGGCGGAATTGGTCAGGAGTTATGTCAAGGATAGCAAAGAGCGGCTGCCTGCAGGGGTTGAACTCTCGATCTGGAATGACCAGAGCCGTTATCTGTTAGGTCGACTCGATTTGCTCAAACGGAATGCCATCACCGGTTTGATTCTCGTCCTGTGTGTCCTCACCCTTTTCCTGCGTCCGTCTTTGGCCTTGCTGGTTGCTCTGGGCATTCCCTTGTCGTTTGCGGGAGGTATCTGGCTGATGCCGTTCTTCGGTATTTCCGTGAACATGATCTCCCTGTTCGCATTCATTTTGGTGTTGGGAATTGTGGTCGATGACGCGATCGTCACCGGTGAGAATGTCTATACCCGCATTCAGAAAGGGGAGCATCCCAGCACGGCGGCATGGAAGGGGACGAGCGAAGTCGGGACCGTTGTGGTGTTCGGCGTGCTGACTACCATGGTTGCGTTCACTCCCATGCTCGGCTTGAGTGGTGTGAGCGGAAAAATCTGGCCAAACATTCCATGGGTGGTGATTCCTACATTGGCGTTTTCATTGCTGCAATCGAAGTTCGTGTTGCCGTCCCATCTCGCGCTGCTGGCGCCGACGGACCGGAACAAACCGGTGAACGCATTGTTTCGCCTGCAACGGAGAATCGCCGACAGCCTGGAGAAATTTGTAGAACACATCTATCAACCGGCCTTGGAACGCTGCCTGCGCTGGAGATACGTGACGGTGGTGGCTTTCGTCGCCGTGCTGGTTCTCTCGTTGGCAGCGGTGGTTCATGGCCACATCAAGTTCAAGTTCATGCCGGATGTGGAGGGAGACATTTTGAG
>CBFGOP010000143.1:0-5961 GCA_965650415.1 uncultured Prosthecobacter sp.
TTGCCGAGAGCGACGCCATACAAGCCGCCCTGCAGTCCTTCATCATCCCAGCACTCGACCGAATGGGCGTATCCCGCCTCGTGCAACTGGCAGTAGGTTTCCAAGATCACGGGATCGATCCATGTTTCCTTTCTCTCCGCGCAGCCCAACATCACTTCGCGGAATGCGGTGTCATGCCGGATCTCGAAGGGTTTTTTCTTCAGGGACTTTTTCAATCCGTGCGGGATATGGAATCGGTCATCGATCGGAATGACTCCCCTCATCTCGGGCCGATACCAGAAAATCTCACCTTCATCAGCCATGGGAAAAATTCCCTGGCTGTAGGCGCGGAGTAAAAAATCCAAGGGTATCGTTTCTGCCATCAGCTTGGGTTCGGTTCGATGTCCAACCAATCTCCGCTTTCAATCCATCTCGCATTACCCAACCCACGATTCCACATCCAGATCCAGGCCGGACACTCCTCACCGTTTTCCAATTTCACCAGCCGCCGCACCCGCACATATTCGTCGCTGGCTTGGGGTGTTTCGGAAACTCCCTCGAAACGATCCAGAGCTTCCATCGTTTCATCTCCTAACAAATACAATTCTCCAACAACGCGTTTTCCGCCTGCATCCACCAGAGCGGGAAATAAAAATGCGGGATTGTGATCGATCACATAGATCTCACCTTCCACCGTGGCTTTTCCGACAAACTCCGCTCCAACCATTCTGAAATGATTGGAGCCACCTCGCCTCAGGGTTCCGTAAACGAATACGGCCTGCGTGTTCATTTTTTGCGTTGTTGGGAAACTTCGCTGTCCAGCATCACTTTGAGATCTTCCAAGCCGAGTCCGGTGTCGGCGGAAATCGGGATGATGTCGACTTTTGGGAAACGTGCCTTGAACGCGGTGAGATTTTCCTGAGCGCTTTCCAAGTCCATTTTGTTCGCGACGATTTTCCATGGGAATTTGGCGAGATCGGCATCATACTCCTTAATCTCCTTGCGCAGAATTTCCAGATCGCTGATGGGATCGCGTCCTTCGCTACCAGCCATATCGATCACGAACAGCAACATTCTGCAACGGGTGATGTGGCGCAGAAATTCGTGACCCAGTCCGCGATTTTCATGGGCGCCTTCGATCAATCCCGGGATATCAGCAACGGTGCAGCGACGATATCCACCGAACTCCACGACACCGATCATCGGTTGCAGAGTTGTGAACGGATAGGATCCGACCTTGGGTTTGGCTTCGGAAATTTTTCCTAACAGAGTGGACTTTCCCGCATTCGGGAATCCAACCAGACCGACATCCGCGATCCTTCTGAGTTCGAGGTAGAAGACCCCCTGCTGGCCCGGTGTGCCGCAAGTGAATTCGGTGGGTGTCTGGTTGGTTGCGGTGCGGAATTTGAAATTTCCCTCACCACCTACCCCGCCATCGCAGAGCACAAAAGTATCTCCGTCTTCCACGAGATCGGCAATGGGCTCCAATTCGATTCCGTCGTCACTGCGCTCGAGATCGACAGCTTCGTTCACCGTTCCGACATTGGTTCGATACACCACGGTTCCGGGAGGGACCTTGCCGATCTTGTTTTTCCCGCTCTTGCCGGTCTTTCTGGCACCGCCACCGGGTTTGCCATTTTCGGCAATCAGTTTCGGATCATAGTGGTAATTCCGAAGGGTATCCGTCGAGTGATCGACCACGAGGATGACTTTTCCGCCATTTCCACCATCGCCGCCATCAGGACCGCCTCTGGGCACAAACTTTTCACGGCGCCATGAAACAGCGCCGTCTCCGCCGTCGCCTGCTTTTGCCAAAATCCTGATGTGATCGATGAACATGGCTAGAGCTTCTACGCATCAAAACCGAGCCGTCAACGGCAATGCGCGACCTGAACCCGAAAGTAGCCTCACTGTCACCCTCCCTTTGGAATGTGAATTTGAACCACAAAGAACGCAGAGAACACAGAGAGGAGATGATTTGGACAAAAGTGCGAGAGCTCACTCTCTACTCTATGTGTTTTTGCGTTTCTTGCGGTGAATCCTCTGAAATCATCAAGCGAATCCCAACGCCCGCTGTTTCATCTGGGTCGCCATCAGGTTCAGGGCATTCGCCCGTGTCGGTGCCAAATGCTCTTTCAAACCGGTTTTTTCAATGAAACCCATGTCCGCTGTCAGGATATCATCCGCCTTCTCCCCATTGAGCACCAAGATGAAGAGTGCGATCATGCCCTTGGTGATCAAGGAGTCTGAGTCCGCGTAAAAATAAACCAAACCGTCTTTTGCCACTGCGTCCAGCCACACCTGCGACTGACAGCCTTTGATCAAATGATCCGGATTTCTGGCTTTCTCCGGCAGAGCTTCCAGCTTTTTGCCCAAGCCGATGACGTATTCATATCGCTCTGTCCAATCCTGAAAGAGCGACAAATCCTCCAACAACCTCGCCTGTTTTTCTGCAATGCCACTCATGATTATCTGCCCGAAATGGACTCCATGACCATGGAAACATCAAGCCCTGTCTTCCAATTCAATCTTCAACATTCAATCTTTACTATTCTCACGTCGCCGGCGCAACCCGTTGCAACCATCGACCCAAGACGAAACCCAGTGGAGCCAACAACAAAGCGATCCAAAAGTTCGGATCCGAAGTCGTGATCTTTTGATGACCGAGCAGAGTCAGCAGGATGGGCAAAAGCGCGATCCAATCCAGCCAAGGAATTCCCGCCAACAAGGCGGAAACGTGGGCTGGCACGGGCGAGCGATATTTCGTGAGCGACTTGAACAGCCAGATTCCGAAAGGAATGCACCCGATCCATCCGAGCATCCAGTTGACCTGCATCGGTAGCGACATGGCAATCAGACCGGAAAAGACCAGCAGTCCTCGGGAAAACCGGATTTTTTCGCGAGGGATGTTTCCGAGCGACTCCCATCTCGCACTCAGCGACAAGGCGATAATGTAAACCAGCAATGCCAGCGCAGGATACCAGATCAGCAGGGAAATCTGATCCATCATC
Source organism: uncultured Prosthecobacter sp. (assembly GCA_965650415.1). GTDB lineage: Bacteria > Verrucomicrobiota > Verrucomicrobiia > Verrucomicrobiales > Akkermansiaceae > Luteolibacter. Next base: position 2,991 of record CBFGOP010000143.1, read on the forward strand.
GCCAAATACCCCATCATAGGCAGGCAAGCGCGACACATGCCCATCGGCACCACCGAGAACGGAGTCTTCTTATGGATCACCGTATATAAAATAATCAAAACCACCAACAGGACAGCCACCCAAAAGACCGCCATCCCATAAATGCCCGCGATTACGCCCCCCCCCGCAAAGCCGAACCCTGCCAGGACGAAATACTGCCGTGCGGAAAACATCCCTCGCGGCAATGCCCGCTCAGGTCTTTTTTCCTTATCCCATTCCCGATCCGCCCAATCGTTCAGAAAATTTCCGGATATATAAAACAAGATTCCCGCGAGCATCAGCCACCACGGCCAATCCCATGTTTGCCCGCTGGCCATTCCACCCAAAAACACTCCCACCCCGAGGTTGCTGACCACACTCGGCACATTCGCAATTCTCGCGGTCGCCAGCAGGGCATGGATTTTCGACTCCTCTCTCACGCCACCTAACCCAACCCAATCGACCGAAAACGCAAGCCTTCGTATGAACCATCGGGGAAATTTTCCACCTTTTCATACTCCCGATCCGAAAAATTGGATTATGTGAGTCGTATCAAACCGTCTCCGTTATGCCTCGTCTCCTCGCGTTGATCCTATTTTCCTCAGTATTGGCGTTTCCAATCACGTCTGCCGCTGAAATTCACCTCGCCCAGGGCTTGCTCGCGGGAGAAGTCACCGATTCCTCGGTCATTCTTCAAGCCCGTCTCACAGCCTCTGCCAAACCCATTGATGGCGATGTCCCCGGTGTGACAGGCAAAGGAAAATTCGAAATTTCCGAGACGCCCGATTTCGGTTCGGTTCTTTACAGCGACTGGCTCGAAGCCACGGCCGAAAACGATTTCATCCTCAAAACCCAAATTACCGACCTCAAGCCCGCAACCCGATACCACTATCGGCTCATCTTCGGCTCTAACAAGGAATCCGCAAAACCCGGCAACACCGCAACCTTCAAAACCCTTCCTGCTGGAGATGCATCCGCACCCGTTCAATTCGTTCTCACCAGTTGCCTGAACTACGCATTTTTTCAAAACGGCGACAAAGGCAAACCACCCGCAAACCCCGAGGATCGTGCTCTCGGCTACCCGGCGCTCGAACCTATCATTCAGCTCAACCCAGACTTCGTCATCTTCAACGGAGACTGCGTCTACTACGATCACCCATGGGAAACCGCCGCCAAAACCCAAGCCGAACTCCGTAAAAAATGGCACGAACAATACGTCATGCCGCGTTTCGTGAAACTTTTCTCACAAACCCCCACCTACTGGCTCAAGGACGATCACGACCACCGCTACAACGACTCCGATACCACCGGCGACAAAGAGCCCTCCAACCAACTCGGGATCGCCACTTTCCGCGAACAATTACCCATCGTGCCTCCCGGTTCCGACTCCCCCACCTACCGCACCCATCGCATGGGAAAAGACCTGCAACTCTGGTTTGTCGAAGGCCGCGACTACCGCAGCCCCAACAAGATGACGGACGGACCCGACAAGTCCCTCTGGGGAAAAGAACAGCGCGAATGGCTGCAGCGCACTCTCAAGGACAGCGATGCTACTTTCAAAATCCTCATTTCCCCCACTCCCATGATCGGTCCCGATGACGGCTACAAGACCGACAACCATGCCAATCTCAACGGTTTTCATCACGAGGCCCAATCATTTTTCGATTGGTTGAAATCCAGCGGTATCGATCCCAATACCTTCTTCATCCTCTGTGGCGATCGTCATTGGAAATATCTATCCATTCACCCCGTCGGCTTCAGTGAATTTTCCTGTGGCGCATTGAACCGGGAGAACGCACGTTTGGGGCGCGCGCCTGGCGATCCGAAATCGAACGATCCCGACGCCAAAATCCGCCAACCCTACACCGACTCACCCGCCAGCGGAGGTTTTCTCCATGTCGATCTCAAACCCTCTACCGAAAGCGACACATCCGTTCTCACCATCAGCCTCCGCGATGAGAGCGGAAAAACCCTTCACCAACATCAAGCCAACCAAATCAATTAAATCCATGAAAACCTCCATCCTGTTCACCGCAGCCCTCACGCTTTGCGCTCATGCTGCTCCGCTGAAAGTCTACATCCTTGCCGGGCAATCCAACATGCAAGGACACGCCAGCATCACCACGTTCGACTACTTGGCCAAAGATCCGAAAACCGCTCCGCTCCTCGAAGAAATGCGCGACAAGAACGGAAAACCCACCGTGTGTGATCGGGTCTGGATCAGCTATCTTTCCGATGACAAAGGCGGACAACCCGTCGTCAAGGAAGGCAAACTCACCGCAGGCTTCGCCGCACGCGAGGACACCATCGGGCCCGAATTCATGTTCGGCATCACGGCGCAGAAACTCCACAAGGAACCCATCCTCATCATCAAAACCGCATGGGGCGGCAAAAACATTCATACCGATTTCCGTCCGCCATCCGCTTCCCCAGAAGGTGCGGGTGTGTATTACAAACTCATGGCCGACCACGTCAAAAAAGTCCTGGAAGATCCGAAGAAAGTCGTACCGTCCTACAATCCCAAAGATGGCTACCAAATCGCAGGCTTCGTCTGGTTCCAAGGTTGGAATGATATCGTGGATCAAAAGCATTACCCGCAGCGCGGCCAACCCGGCAGCTACGATTCCTACACCGAAAACATGGCTCACTTCATTCGCGACGTCCGCAAGGATTTCAACGCACCAAACATGCATTTCGTGATCGGAGTCCTCGGCGTCAACGGTCCGGTGGAGACTTTTGACGGCCCTCGTTACAAAGGCATCTATCAAACCTTCCGCGACGCCCAAGCCGCTCCCGCCTCCATGCCGGAGTTCAAAGGCAACGTCACCGCCGTTCTAACAGAGCATTTCTGGGATCACGAACTCGCCAAAGCCCGCGATAAAAAAGAGCGCACCCCGGAGGAAGAGGAAATCGCCAAAGGCGCATCCAACCAAGGCTTCCACTACTACGGAGC
>CBFGOP010000144.1:0-5892 GCA_965650415.1 uncultured Prosthecobacter sp.
AAATGCGTTTCATCCGCTCGGTGGTGAGAACGATGCCTCCTTGCACGGGAACGCAACCGCCGACATAGCCGACTCCGGCACCGCGTGTGGTCACGGGAATCCGGTTGCGGTTGGCGTAGGACAGAACCTCGGAAACATCCTTGGTCGATTCCGCGAAAACCACGACATCGGGTGGATGGGAAGCGAACCATTTGTCGCCAGAATGGGAAGCGATTGCTTCCTGTGTGCTACTCACCTTTTCCTGCCCAAGCAGCGCGGTGAGATCGGTTCTGACGGATTCGACATTCATGGGTTTCGACTACGGATAATAAGACCGGAGCATCAGGTAACAGATCGGGCCGGTGACGGCGACATACAACCAGATTGGAAAAACCCATTTGGCGAGTTTGCGGTGGATCTGGAAACGGTTACTCCATGCGGCGACGAAGGTGAGCAGAATCAGAGGCAGACTCACGCCAGCGGCAACGATGTGGGTGATCAGGATAATCAGGTAAACGGTGCGCATCGCGCCCACCTTGGCGAGCTCCGCAGCATCCACCACGGAATCCCCGTTGGCGTCACCGTAAAGAATTTCCGCGTTGGTGAAATGGTAAGCCACATAACCTAACAAAAAGATCACCGACATCCCCATCGCTCCCAACATGTAATTGCGGTGCTGGGTGATTTTTCCGGATTTCACGGCGATGATGGCCAACACCAGAAGCACCGCCACGATACTGTTAACGATGGCGTGAAACGGCGGCAGGAAACCCAGATCCACACCCTCGGGCAGAGGGATGCGCAATTCGGGTCGGCGCATCAGTCCTACCAAAATCAAAACCGCTGCGGTAAGAATCCATGTCACGCGTTTCAGAACCACCGACAGGCGTTCGTTCGGTTCCCTTCTCAGCCATTGTTCTCTTTCCGTGCTCATCTTGGTGAAATTATTCTGCTGGCTTGTTCTGATTCAGTTCGCGGGAAAGTCGGTCCAACAAATCCTTTTTAAGTTCTTCGTACAGACCGGGATTGAGTTTTTTTCCTTCCTCGGATCTTGCATCTGCCAATGCCCATTTGCCGATCACGGTCATGTCCCTGTCCACGACCATGATTCCCAAATCGTGATCAAAGCGACCGTTGGACTCGATATCCGATGGATCGCTGCGCTCGCGCACGGAGAAAAACTTCATGGTTTGTTCGAGATATTCATGAGTGGCCTTTTCGTCGCCGCCGTTGAGGAACCACCATTTCGAGACATCCGCATTGAGCGCGGTGGCGTAGGATTTGAGTTTCTCCACATCATCCTGCTTCGGATCCACGCTGATGCAGACCATGTGGAAATCGGGATGATCCTTGAATTTGTCATAAATCGCTCTCAGCTCGGTTCCATTTCTAACAGCACAATGCGGGCAGACCGCAAAGAACTCCGCAACGACCCAGACTTTTCCCTTGAGATCGGACAACTTCACCTGCTCACCCGCCTGATTGGTCGCGACCAGATCTTTTTCGATCTCGTGCCACTTTTCGACTTTCTCCTGTTTCACATTCAGAAACACGGCCCTTTGTTTTTCTCCCTGCTCTTTGACGCGGGGCAGAATGAAAAGGTTCACCACCGCGAGGATCGCGATGCAGATCAGGGCGACGCCTGAATAAAAAAGAATGAGTGTTTTCGTCTTGTTCATAAAGGTTGCGGATATGGATTTCTCCTCGATTTGATGATCAGAATCGCGAACAGCAGCACGAAGCCGATTCCGACATAAAGCACGATCGCGGGGTTCTTCTGTTTCGGTTCCTCCACTTTCTCGGCGAGCACTTCACGGATAGTTTCATTCAACAGCACCTCGAGTTGCTGGACATTGTTTTTATCGGTTCCGGTCTTGATGCCTTTTCGGTCCCATTCCTGAGCTTGCTCGAAATCGAAGCTCGCGACGTAGGGCGCGCCACCGCGTTGCTGCGCAACCACGGCTTTGCGGACATGACGGTTCTTATCGATCAGCACTAATGAGCGATCGTATTCCCATTTCCCTTCCGCTTCGTGTGGCAGCCGGTTTGCTTTGAATTCGTTTTTGATAAACTTGTGAAGGGTCGGGCGCTCGTTGGTCGCGACCGTCCATTTCGGCAACTCGGCACCGAGTTGGGTTGCCAAACCAGCCAACTGGTTTTTGACGGCATTTTCCTCGCCGGAATCCAGCATCAGGGTCACGAGAGCGAAGTTTTCGTCATCGCGATAGGTTTCTTTCAAACGCTGCATGATAGCGGTCGTCAGCGGATCGATTTCGGTGGATGGCAGGCTCTGTACCACCAGCACTTTTCCGCGCAGCGAGAGCAGGTCTTTCACCTCACCGTCCTGCTGCATGTAGACCAGATCTTTGCGCTCGGAAATCTTGGTCACGAAACTCGGACGATCGTCCATGGATGCATCCTTTGTGCGTTTTTCATAGGCTTTCAGAATCACCACGCCCCCGACAATCATGACGAGAACGAGAAACAGAGCGGTTCGACGCAGCTTTTTGGGATCGGGTATTACGGGTTCTAGTTGTGGATCGGCCATCACGTGCTCGCAACGTAGCGAGGAAGCCCCTGATGGCAAGATTTCCAAAGCCGTTTTTCCGGAAAATTCTTCGCTGTCCTGATATTCAGGTGGCAATACGCACGCGATGCCGGAAATCCCCTAACCGGAAACCGATCTAATATCTTGCACACATGAACCATATTCTGAAACTTTAGCCCATGGATTATGCCACAGAAACCGAAGTTGCCGATGCCGCCAAACATCTCCGTTCACTGGAACAGGTAATGAACGAAATCCTCTTCGGTCAGCAGGAAATCATCAACCTGGTCATCACCGGCATCCTCGCACGCGGCCACATTCTCCTCGAGGGTCTGCCAGGTTTGGGCAAAACCGAGCTCGTGAAAGGTCTCTCGAAGCTGCTTCACCTGGAAAACAAACGTGTCCAGTTCACCCCGGACCTCCTGCCCGGAGACATCACCGGAAACCCCATTCTGCAGGAAGTCGACGGACGCCGGGAGTTCGTTTTCCAACCGGGTCCGCTTTTCGCCAACATCGTCCTCGCTGACGAGATCAACCGCGCATCTCCCAAAACCCAATCAGCCCTGCTCGAAGCGATGCAGGAGCGCCGCGTGACCGTTCTCGGAAAAACCCACGAACTCCCGCTGCCGTTTTTCGTCCTCGCCACCCAGAACCCCATCGAACTCGAGGGAACCTACCCGCTTCCCGAGGCCCAACTCGACCGTTTCCTTTTCAAACTGGAAATCACCCGCAACAACGTCGAAACCCTGCAACGCATCGTTTCCCATCGCGAGCTCGGAGCCGAACCGCAGGTTTCCGCAATCATGAGCGCAGAAACCCTTGCCAACCTGCTCGCGCTGGTTCGTCGGATTTTCCTCCCGGATGTGGTGGCGAACTACATCGCGCGATTGGTCGATTCCACCCACGCTTCCCAACATGAAGCCGCGAAACAAATCCGTTTCGGAGCCAGCCCCCGTGCCGCACTCGCCATTGCATCCGCCGCCAAGGCGCGCGCCCTGATCCATGGCCGCTGCAACGCTTCCTTCGAAGACGTCAAAGCCGTCGCTCCCGCCGTTCTGCGCCATCGGATCGTGCTCGACTACCATGCGAAAGTGGACGGCCACACCGCGAATTCTGTTATCGATAACCTGCTCAACCAAATTCCATTCCAAGGAAACGCCACTCCGAAAAACCTCACCCCTGCCTGAATGAATTACGTATCAAACCCTTTCGGACACCTGTTCCGCATCGTTCTCGGAATCGCTGTTCTTTTCACCGGCTTTTCCGGCGCGCAACAAGTCCTCATGCGTCAGGTCGGTCATAAAAGAACCGACACCCACGTCGAGGTCACCGCATTGTTTTCATCCCCGAGCCTGGGAGGTTACCATCCTGTCCGTGTCACCATCGCGAACCACCAGCTGATTCCTCACAGGATTTTCCTGAATTTTGAATGCAGCTCGGATTACAATCAAAAGTTAAACAACACATCGAACTACTCTTTCAGCATCGAGCCGGGAAAAGTCGCCACCTACGACATTCTTGTGCCGCTCACACCGCAAAACGGAACTTCATCCTATGAACAGTTCAAAGTCAGATTGAGCGGTTCCATGGGTGATAGTGAATTCAATGAAACCGTTCGGTTTAGCATAGGTCAACCGGCTGTCCTGATCAGCGAAACCCTGCACACCCCGAACGGGTCTTCGCTCGATGCAGAGCTCGCCTCCCGCCTCGGCAGTTCGTCACGTCACTACTCGGGCTACAACCACTTCGCATCGCATTTCTCTCCCAGCCAATTGCCGGATGATTGGCGCGCGTTCTCCGGCTTCGATACCATCATGATGACGGACAACGATTGGATGATGATTCCTCCCGGCGCCAAGAACGCCATCCTTGCATGGGTGCGTCTCGGCGGACATCTGGTCATTTATTCCGAAGGCTCACCCACTCCGAACTCACTGGGTCTTCCAACGAACAGCAGTTTCGGAAAATACGAAATCAAACCCATCACCGGCAACAAACTCAATCACAAGGCCACAGTGAATCTGGCTTTCACACGTGAGCATGATACGCGCATCCAATCCGTCACCAAGGATTTCAAATCCAAATGGCATCTTCAGGATATACTCGGGGAGAAAACCTTCAATTCCACCGCTTTCATCCTGATCCTGGTTGCCTTCGGGATCATCGTCGGACCAATCAATCTCTTCGTTTTCGCGAAATCGGGTCGCAGACATCGTTTGTTCATCACCACACCCATCATTTCGGTCGCGACCTCGCTCATACTCATCGTCCTGATTATTTTCGAAGACGGCTTCGGAGGTGAAGGCAAGCGATTGACCCTGATGGAAGTCCGACCCGATGATCAGCAAAACGCCGCATTCGTGGTTCAGGAACAATTTTCCCGCACCGGCGTGATGACATCCCCCAGCTTCAGCATCGACGCATCGGCACTTTTTGTTCCGGTGGTGATCGACTCCAATCGCTGGTCCCGTTTCACCGGCGATCACGAAACCAGTGGCAACTACGACATTCAACCCGAAGGCGGAAAGTTGTTTGTCAAAGGCAGCTGGTTCCAAAGCCGCTCTGAACAAGGTCAGCTTCTCACCGCCGTGGTTCCCACCCGTGGAAGAATCGAGCGCTCTCAACAAGCTGACAAAATCATCTCAAGTTTCGATTTCCCCATCAAGACCCTGCTGTTCAAAGACGATGACGGAAACTGGCATCGCGCGGAAAACCTCTCCAAAGGAAAAGCCATCGCGCTCACCCCGATCAATCCCACGATGGCACAGCCCATCCTGAACGACCTCAACAAACAATTCACCAAGCGTAACCAGTCGTTCTTCAAAAAAGTCCAGGAACGCAACGGCCACTACATCGCCATCACCACCGAAGCGCCCGCCATCGAAACCCACCCATCGATCGACTGGGAAACGACCACCATCATCACCGGCCCCATCGCCCGCTGAAAACTCTAAATTTTAAACTTTAAACCTCAATTTTTGGAATGGATAAGCTGTTAGAAAAATCGAAACCCTATGATCTGGAAGAGCGAACTTATGCTTTTGCGGTCGAGGTTCGGTTGTTTCTCAGGAACACAAAGTGGGAGGCGGTTTCTTGGCCTGATATGAAACAGCTTTTGCGTTCCTCAGGCTCTGTAGCGGCGAATTATGTCGAATCCGTTGAGGCGATCAGTGATTCCGACTCACTTTATCGACTAAGAATCGCGAAAAAAGAGGCACGTGAATCCGGCATGTGGCTGCGTCTTCTGAATGATTGCAACCCGATTGACCATCAAACTCATACATCCCTCCACCTGCTGATTACAGAAACCGAAGAATTGGTGAAAATATTCGCCTCAATCATCAGAAAAAAATCCAGCCAACAGA
>CBFGOP010000145.1:0-5805 GCA_965650415.1 uncultured Prosthecobacter sp.
TGGCGTCGTTGAGGACGGGGCCACCGATGTGGATGTCGTCTTGGGAAGGGCGGAAGGAACGACGCGGATCACGGATCATCGCAAAATGTTCTTTGCCGAATTCCAGCACGCCCTCGCAAGTGACGTTGCTGCCGTTCATGGTGTAGAAGCAGATGATTTCGTAAACGAGCTGCGCCTTGGTGATACCACCTTGGATTTTGCGCGGGAGTTCGGCGGCGATTTTCTGCAGCTCGGCCAGAGGCTTGAGACGGAACTCGTTGAGATTGACGTGTTCCGGAACGGGATAAGGCGCCTGTTCTTCGGCGATCGGGGCTGGCGATGCCGGAGTCTCGTTGACGACGGCGATGGTGGGCTCCGTCGCTTCGGGAGATTGGGCTTGGGATTCAGGGGTTTCTGACATGGAGAGTGCTGGGAAAATTTTGCAGAAGCGTTGGATTTGAGCTCTGAGGATATCGGGTTGTCCGTCGTTCCAGAAGACGATGTCCGCACGGGAAATTTTTTCTTCGACGGGGAGTTGGGCGGCGAGCACGGATTCGATCAGTTCGTCATTCCAGCCATTGCGGGCCTTGAGTCTGTCGATCTGAGTGGTGCGGCTGGTAGCGATGGTGATCGCCTGATCGTAGCCGAAATCGAAACCGTTTTCGAAAAGCAGCGGGACATCGGCAAGGAAGCACCGCGCCCCCTGTTTAGAGGAAATTTCCTTGAGTTCAAGACATTCCTTGCGGACGCGGGGATGTAGGATTCCCTCCAAAACCTTGCGTTTATCGGGGTTGCCGAAGACCTCTGTGCGGAGTTTCTCGCGAATGATCTTACCGGATTCGGGTTCGACGATATCATTTCCGAATGCTGCGGTGAGCTCGGCGATCACGTCGGGATTTTCCAACAGCGTTTTCACCGCTGCATCGCAATCGAACACAACAATGTCCGGAACGAACTCTTGGAAAAGCCGGACTGCGGTGGACTTCCCGGAAGCAATTCCGCCTGTGAGCGCGAGGGTGAGCATGTGAATGGGGAATGGTTGGTTAAAAAAAGTAGCCCCGATTTTCTCGGGGGAGGCCGCCGCATGAAATGGATGAACAATCATGAGCAATTGAAATCCTTATCTTTTCATTGGCACGGCGCCCTCGGCGATGGCGCCCTACCTATATCGATTCAGCCCCCCGTGCGTGGGGGACGTTTTTTCTTGGAGGTTTCCGGGGTGACGTTGCGCATGCCGCCGGACTTGGCGCGTTGGCGTTGGAGCTTTTGCATCTCGGTTTGTTTCTCGGCCATGCGCTGAACCCATGATTTTTTGCCGCCGTCTTTGCGCAGCACGAGTTCGGGCTCGGGCATCTTGTTCATCAGGTAGGTTTGACCGATGGAGAAAATGTTCTGAACGGTCCAGTAAAGCGCGAGGGCGGAGGCGTAGTTGTAGCAGAAGAGGAAGAAGAGAAGCGGCATCAGCATCATGATGCGCTGCTGCATTTTGTCTCCGGTCTTCGGCATCATCGCCATCTGGATCACACTGGTTCCCGCCATCACGATGGGGAGCAGGTTGATAGGAATACCCATGACAATGGCGACAGTATCGGGTTGGGTGAGGTCGTTGACCCACATGAAAGATTCGCCACGCAGCTCGACCGCGTGATTAAGCATGCTGAAGAAACCGAAGAAAATCGGGATCTGGATTAGCATGGGCAAACAGCCGCCGAGGGGGTTGATACCGTATTTGCGATAGAGCCCCATCATCTCCATGTTGAGCTTGTTGGGATCGTCTTTGTATTTCTCCTTCAGCTCGACCATCTTCGGCTGGAGCTTGGACATGCGTTTCATCGAGCGGGTCGATTTCGCATGCAATGGCCAGATGAAGATACGAACGATAATGGTGAGGCAGATGATGGAAAGCCCCCACGATTGGGTGGTGGAGAGTTTATTGATGCCGGAATGGAGATGATCTAACAACCAGCTCAGTACACGTGAGACGAGTTCGAATCCGAACCAGCCATATTGCATGATGTCGCCCCAGCCTTCGCCGACGGTTTGGTTGTTATCGAGTTTGCGGAGAGTGGTGTTGTTTTTGGGCCCGATGTAGATTTTGTAATCCAGAGTGGTGGGCACGGAGGGGGCGAGTGTGGTTTCCGGTAGGGAAATGGCGGCCCGCACCGCCGAGAGAGACGCGCCATTTTTTGTCAGGCGGACTTGTTTGGGTTTTCCCCATACGCTCGTCATTTCCGGTTTTTTTGGACGAATGACGGTTGCAAAGTATTGATCGCTAACCCCGGCATAAATGACAGGATTCTCGGTTTCACTTGAGATAATGGGTTTTTCAGAAGAGAACCAACCACCTTTGAAAGCGGTGGCCGCTTCAAAATGCATCTCACCATTCTCATACCAGAAGAATCCGGTGTGATCGGGGCGCTCAGCTTCATGAAGGGGAGCGGCCGAGCCGAGATAGAGAGAGAAATTGGAGAGGTCGACATTCGCCTGGGTGGTGTTCTCGACGGCGACCGAGAGATTCATGAAGTAGGGCTGGCCCGGAAGGTCTGAATCCTCGAGCGTGTAGGTTTTTTTGACGATCAAGCCCTGTGGCAGCTGGGCTATGTAAACGGCCGACTTGCCAGCTACGGATTGATCGGCTTTGTAGGCAAAGGGAGTGCTGTCGAGGTTCTGATCGGAATCGACAAATGTGCCGATGGCGCCACCACCGTGGCGGTTGATACGGACGGGGGTTTTGTTGTCTCCGACGTTGGTTTGATTTTTGAAGTCGGCATATTTGATACCTGCCCCGATGTTGGTGAGGGTGAAGGCGACTTCATCGTTTTCCAGTATGACCAGATCCTCGGCGGTCGGAGGGGGCAGGGTCTCGACGGTCATTCCGGCATTTTCACCAGATGGGCTGACCACTGCAGCGGGTTCGGTCTTTTTGGCAGCAGCATCCGGTTTCGGCTGGATTTTTGAGGCGAAATGGAAATGCAGGGCGAGCAGGCCTCCGCAGAGAATCAGAATGATCCAGGTTTTACGGTCGTACATGGAATTGGAAATCGGTTCGGATTGAAAAGTGGTGAAAGTCCCCGCGCTGCTTAGGTGGTCGGGGAGAGATGGTCAACCTCTACTCCTGCTCAGGGCAAAAGTTTCAAGCGCTTGCATTGAGCCAGCCAGTCGGCCTCAAGTTCGGCATAACTGACCTCGGCTGCACCCGGACGGGCGATGGTGACGAGGAAACGTTTGGGATCGGCAAAGCTCTCGGCATGAGCTTGGAGGCAGGCGCGGAGTCGGCGGCGAATGCGGTTACGGTCATGAGCCTTTTTGGCGGCGCGTTTGCTGGTCACGAAAGCGGCACGGATGGCGGGTAGGGTCGGATCTGCCAAAGTGCTGACAATGACAAACCGGCCTGCTTTCGCTTGGCCGGTTTTTCGGATGCGGAGGAAATCCTCGCTTTGGTTGATGCTTTGTGTTCTCGGGAAACGCATGAATCAGGGGTTCCGGAGAGGCAGGTGAAACGAAAAGGGCGTGATGGAAATCACGCGGTCCATTCAGTTGCCGTGCTGGGTGATGTGGCGCTTGAAGTGAAGCTCCGCACCTTTAGGGATCAGGCGTTTGCGGCCTTTTTGGCGACGGCGCTTGATGATATCGCGACCTGCCTTGGTGGCCATACGGGCACGGAAACCGTGTTGTTGTTTACGGGTACGTTTGGTGGGCTGGTAAGTGCGGAAGCTCATGGCAGTCTGTGGTAAAATTCTGAGCGCTTCTGAAGGCGCGGGGGCGGGACTTTAGGAATCTGGCTGCGCTTGTCAATGCGGCAGTGGGATCTTTTTTAAAAAATTTCCGCCTTGTCCCTGAGAGAAGGGCTTGGTTGCCTGTAATGACACGATGGCTGCCCCGCAAAACACAATCGCTCTGGTCTACGATTACGACCAGACTTTGAGCTCAAAATACATGCAGGATGACGTGCTTTTCCCGAAATTCGGGATCGATCCGGCGCAATTCTGGAAAAAATGCAACAGTCTGGTCCATGAGCAGAAATGGGACGGGGAGCTGGCCTACATGAAGTGTTTGCTGGATTATCTGGGGATGGATCGGGTCACGAACGCGATGCTGACCGAATTGGGCGCCGGACTGACCTTTTTCCCCGGTTTACCCGAGCTTTTCGAGGCCCTGCCCAAGGCCGCGCTGAAGCCGGAGCACGAAATGGCCGGAATCAAGGTCGAGCACTACATCATTTCCTCGGGCCTCAAAGCGCTGTTGGACGGTTCCCGCCTCAAACCGTATGTCCGGGAAATCTTCGGCTGCGAGTTCGGGGAGGATGCCGAGGGCCGGATCAGTTTCCCGAAACGCGTCATTTCCCACACCACCAAGACCCAGTTCCTCTTCCGCATCAACAAAGGCATGCTGCGGTACGATCAGGATGTGAACGACCACATGCCTGCCGAGCAACGCCCCATCCCGTTCGAAAACATGGTCTATGTCGGTGACGGCCCTACCGATGTGCCGTGTTTCACCGTGGTCAATCGCAACGGCGGCCATGGCATTGCCGTTTACAACCCGGAAGACACATCCGGCAGGTCTTTCCGCAAGTGTTTCGATCTCTGCACTCACGCCGGACGCGTGAAACACATCGCTCCGGCGGATTACCGCGAGGGCTCGCACCTGTGGCTGTTGATGAAGGAAATGGTCACCGAAATGGCGGACCGCATCTTGCGCAAACGCGCCGAAGAACGCGACAAAGCCACCGTCGCCGCACCGACTTTTTAGTTTATGTCAGAAAAAAAACATTTCCACTTCACCGGAATCTGCGGGACCGCGATGGGCTCGGTTGCGGCGGCGATGAAGCGTCGCGGCTTTGTGGTCACCGGTAGCGATACGAACGTTTATCCTCCGATGTCGGATTTCCTGCGCGGTGAGGGGATCGAGATTTTCGAGGGCTATCGCGAGGAAAACATTCCTGCAGGTACGGATGTGGTGGTGATTGGAAATGCGATCTCGCGCGGCAACCCGGAAGCCGAAGCCGCGCTCGACAGAAAACTGCTCTATCATTCCCTGCCGGAAGTGATGAAGGAGCATTTCCTGCGTGGAAAAAGAAACTTCGTGGTCAGCGGCACCCACGGCAAGACCACCACCTCCTCCATGCTCGCGTGGCTTTTCATGAGTGCCGGAAAAGAACCCGGCTTCATGATCGGCGGTTTGCCGAAAAACCTCGGCTGCGGCGCTCACTTTCCCAACACGGAAATCAATGTCCTGGAAGGGGATGAATATGACACGGCTTTCTTTGACAAGCGTTCCAAGTTTCTCCACTACCTTCCCGAATGCGTCATCGTGAACAACATCGAGTTCGATCATGCGGACATCTATGCATCGATCGATGAAATCAAACTCACCTTCAAACGCCTGCTCAATATCGTGCCGCGCAACGGCATGGCTTTTGTGAACGGCGATGAACAAAACTGCTTGGATGTCAGCACCAACGCGCCATGTCCGGTCACGACGGTTGGTTTCGGGGAAAACAACGCGTTGCGGATCACGGAAGTGAAATACGATGAATCCAGTAGTTCGTTTGTTCTCGGTAAGGAATCCTACAACGTGCCGATGACCGGTGAGTTCAATGTCCGCAACGCCGCGATGGCCGCAGCCGCGGCAAGGTTCGCCGGTTTGACGATGGAGGAAGTGCGCGATGGATTGCTGAGTTTCGAAGGCGTCGCCCGCAGGCAGGAACTCAAAGGCGAAAAAAACGGGATCAAAATCATCGATGATTTTGCGCACCATCCGACCGCCATTCGTCTCGCGGTGCAGAGCATCCGCCAGAAATATCCGGATTCGAGATTGTGGATC
>CBFGOP010000146.1:0-5697 GCA_965650415.1 uncultured Prosthecobacter sp.
TACATCCATCCGCGCATGCCGGTGGGACCGAGGTTGTTGTCGCCGTTGTCCGTGCGCGCTTCGCCATTCGTCAGATCGGGTGCGGCGCCAATGGCTGCGGGAGCGGCAACCATAAACAACGCGAGCAACAGACCCTGGCAAGAGGAAAGAAATGGTGCCAATCTGTTTGAATCCCCGGGAGTGGGTGCGATGGAGGGGACGTGTATGGGAATTACGCCACCAATTATAACATTCAGGGTTTTCATGATTAACCCTTTCGATAGAAGGAATGGTTAACTGATGTCGAAACAAATGCTGCCAAGCTACTGTCTCACAGAAAGTAACAGTCTATGGCGAAATTGGATTCACGTTTTTGGGTAATCATTGGGTTTTATCTAACAGGTTTTTTGTTTTCCATACCCCTTCCCCGCTCGCAGACATCTCTTTGGACAGGTGATCCAGAGGCTAGTGAGGATCCGCCCGATAGGCTTTGCGAAAGATTTTGGCGGGGAAATCCGGGTGGATCGGAACGTTCTCATGGTCGGACTTACGCACGATCTCCACGGTAAAACGATCACTCCTTGGAACGTGCGCGGTGATGGTGCTCGGCATCGCTCGGTTTACCGGCTCTGCTAGGCGGAGCCCGAGATGATCGACTTCTTCATATCGCAGGATAGCCATGTTAGAATGATCGCCAACTTGAAGACTCGGTGATTGTCTGGCCTCTTACGATGATTTGATATGTGCACAGATCCTCGAAGACTGGTGGACAATCCGAAAGCACTCCACAAGCCTCGGAATCCGCCGACACTTCGCAGCATCACACAAACAAATGCCGATCAAGTGAGCGAAACTGGATCGCCTCCAAAACCTCATTGCCTGTGATATCGAGTTTGCAGTGCTCACGAACTTCGCGTGCGCCCATGACGGAGTTGGTGACAAGCTTGGCTTTTTTTAAGTTCGAACTGAGTCGCGCGAGTGTTGGCAACGCGTTCGTGGATCGTTTCGACATTTTGCGTGGCATTGGCCAAGCCACCGGCGGCATAGAGCGTGGTTTTCAGAATGCCGCGTATTAGTTTGAGAGTCTGCTGAAAAGGTTTCAGGGCAGGTACCCCACACTGGCCCCATCGACAAACTCGGCGTTGGTCAGCGATTGCCGATGGTCAATTTCTCGATTGGCAACTCCATTAGTCCAACGAATCACGCGTCGCACCCATGGTCGGCTGTCCCATCGAATGTGGGCGATGGATGGCACCTGCATATCGAAATAAGGATCTCCATCCGTACAGATCAAAGAGACATGCTGGGGAGCCAAAACACCCCGGCGGGCCAAGTGATTTTGAGCACAGAAGTAAAGAGGCGGTTCATCAACAATCATCGCACTGGGTGGCGTGTATCGCCACATGGAATCCAACAAGTCACCCAGGGATTCGATTTTGCCATCCCAGTCCGGAAGGTGATAAGAGCTGGTGGATATTCCGGAAGATTCCAATTCATCAAGGAATGCTCGCTCGGGTAAACCGGGCGCGGGAAGACGGCGCATAGGTCTGTTCAGCAGGCAGATGCGACGGTGCCCCAGCTTCACAAGGTGCCTGACCAATGAGCGGTAGGCCTTTTCCTTGTCCGGCCCAATACCTGCGATCGGCAGTCCGTGCCTCCGTCCAAACAGAGCAAACGCCGGAATGGAATTTTCGACGAACCATGACAATACGCTTCGTGGCCCCGCGATGACCACCCAGGCATCCGCGCGTACTTCCTTGACCAGCTTGGCGACCTTTGTGGCATCCGAATCCATTTCGCTAATCGACTTTTTGGAGAAGATCACCGTGTGTCCCTCCTCTTGCAGCAGGCGCTGAAAATCCATGACGTAATCAAGCCGGAAGTCGTCAGTCAGGAAGGGCAAGACGCCAACTTTTAGTGAGTCGGTGACCTTTGTTGACTGTCGAATCACCCGGCTGCGCCCGGCACCTTGTGCGAGAAGCAGTCCCTCCTTTTCGAGAAGCTCCAGGGCAACATCCACCGTCATGCGGCCGACTCCCAGTTCACGTGAAAGTGCAGCCCCTCCCGGCATTTTGCCTGTCCATACCCCATTGGCCAACTCTTCCCGCAGATAGTTGGCCACTTGTTCAGCGGCGGAAAGAACGCGAAGTGATGACATGGGTAAGCAACTATCAGAAATTGGTGCCAGCTGCAAGAGATGGATTATTTTGCGATTTTCTCCGAAATGCCGGAAAATATCCCGTGTGTATGGAAAAATGGTGACCAGCGAAAATCATGGATCCGGAGGATTATCGTTGGCCTCTCGTTGATGCTTTGCATTCCAAAACACATCGCCAAATCAATCATTCAACTAGCTACCATTCACAACGCAAATTGCATGAACTTGAAAGCAAGAACTGTTGGATCTCCTCGCCCAGTTCGGGTTACCTCGCACAAGTTATGCGGGGAAGCCCGAGCAGGGGGCTTCGCTCTTGTGTCGACTCTCATGCTAATGGTGCTTCTGACCATTGTTGCATTGTCTTTCATGTCGCTCTCTGCCGTAAGCCTGAGAACCACGAAAATGGATGAGGATATGCTTGATGCCCGTGCCAATGCGCAAATGGGACTCATGCTGGCCTTGGCACAATTGCAAAACACCTTGGGACCTGATCGCCGAATTAGCGCAAGGGCACAAATCATGGCGAGCCATCCACAAATAGGAGTGACCATTTCGGACTCGAACCCACGTGCGTGGTGGGTGGGTGTCTCTTGCACAAATCCAAGCTATGGCATCGATGGGGTAAACCCCGTTTCCTCAAGCAATCCACCTGCCGTTTGGCTCGTGTCTGGGCTCGACAGCAATACGTCCGCATCGGCTCAGCTCGATCAATCCTTCAGCAATCCGGTCGTTTTGTTTGGAGATTACAGTATCGATCTTGCATTGACTGGCGGAGAACCACTGACTGCCGGAATCGTCGAAGTTGATGGTGGTGGGAAAAACCGAATTGGAGGTTATGCCTATTTGGTTGATGACGAGGGAACCAAGGCGACCATTGCACCGGGTCATGCCGATTTGATCAATACGGCAACTCCTGTGAAGGATAGCGACCTCACGCCCGGAGCTTATGATGTGAGCATCTTGCAAGGCATGGCTGGATTGAATGGGAATTCTTTGTCCATGTATCGAAAACTCTTATCGACAGGCGACTTGGCTTTGCTGGAAGGAGGAGACAAGACTCTGGCAGCCAGTAAACGTTTGGGTTACACCACCTATTCGCGCGGGGTGTTGTGCGACGTGAAAAATGGCGGACTGAAGCGCGATCTAACTGCAGCTTTCGAGAGCGATACCACCTTCAATACGGTATTCCCCGTGGGCAATACATCGGATTATCTGGTGATCGACGCGGACAAGCTCAGCACATGCACCGATTTGCAGACTAACGGCTACATACACTGGGATGTTTTCAAGGACTATTACAACACCAAGCGCTATATCAAGACCCACACAGATGGCACGAAATATCTCGATCCGGTCCGTTATACAAAGGCAGGTGTTTATACTGCAAACAATGGCGGCGATCTCCCGGGTTGGTCTGTAAATCCTGCGGGAGAACCAGCCGGCAATGCGGCGGGTTCATTGTTTATGGCGGGGCGCCTGGGACCGCATCGCATCGGGAATTCCACCACTTCTCAGTATCCTGAACTGGCGGGAATCCCTTATTCGGACTACCGGGTGGATGATCCGAATCCGAGGGAGTCGAAAAACCATAGGGAATTCAAGCACAGTCCTGTGTTTCCGATCTTACAGCGTATGCAGGCAAATGCGTGGCTGGAGCAAATCGATGCTAACACCCTGCGCACCCATGCACAGATGTGGAGCTCCCATTACAATCCTTACAACATTTCGCTCCGCGTGTTTGGATGGACCGGAGGACCGCGGATTCTCGGCGCACCGCGCATCACCGCTACGATGACCCCGCGTCTCACATGTAAAATAAGGAATCCGAATGGCCTCCCTACTCCTTATTTTCAGTTCGGTGGTAGCGATTGGGTCACCTACCTTGATCGGGAGCCGTTTACTAACAACAAGGCACAGTTCCAATCCAAGACTCCGGTCATGGCCTTGCCGGGCCGCTCTCATGTTTTGGCTTACGAGCGCAGTGGTAATTCAGAAGAGAGCGTCGATGGTTTTCTTTACAACGATGTGGTCAAGGATCTGACCTTGGAGAGCATTTTCAGGGACTTTGAGTTCACAACGCCGTTGCCCGCGACCGCAAGTTTCGTAATCAACATGTCACTCCAATCTACCTCCATGCATCATGGGGTGGATGATAACAATGGTGGGCCCGGAAATTTCGAGGTGAGCCAGTCCTTCTGGGCTCCTTTCGCATGGGATAATGTCAATACCAGGCCAGGCAAACTGTTCAACTGGGGTTCGGTTCAAGTAAGCACCCTCAACGAGAATCGGATGGCTTCTCTTGGATTCAACCTGCGGAGCACACGGGAACCAGGCTCGACCATACGGCCGCTGGTCGACGCGAATATCCGCTGCATGTTTGGCAATTCCCGCTGGGATTCTCCACTGAATTTGCCAGCTCTGGCCTCTTATTCCACCGAGAACTTGGGCGAAGCAGATGAGATGATCATGCAGATGTCGACCGTCGACAGCCCAAAAGGATACACCTACTGGGGTGCTGGGCGCGATCCATCCTATGGCATGGAACGTGTAATCCTGTTTGATATACCCCGTTCCGATTTGGTCTCGCTTGGTCAACTGCAACATGCCGGAGCGGGCCGTTTTAGCTACGAACCAACTTACATTGTTGGCAATTCCTACGCCAACCCTCGCATCTCTCAAGCCAACTGGAAAGAATCCGTAACCGATACCTTCAGCACAACTGCAAGAGGCTTACAGTATTTTCCGATCAATGGATCTTTCAACCTGTATGACGCATCCTATTTAACCAACGAAGTAATCTGGGATCGCTACACTTTCACTACCATTCCCCAAGTGGCAGACAATGTGAATGCACTGACAGAAGCCACACCCGATGCCCTCCATTTTGAAGCACTCGCGAAAGGGCAAGCATATCTAACTAACGCCAGGTATATGCCCTATGTGCCGTCTGGCTCAAAATTTGATATCGCCACCTTGCAGATGGCGAGCAACAAAACCGCCGGCACTGGAGCTTTCTTTCACAATGCCGGTCACGTGCTGATAGATGGCGCGTTCAATGTGAACTCAAGCTCGGTTGATGCATGGGAGGCGTTTCTTTCAAGCACCCACTCCTTGCCCGTTGCCAAAGTAAACGAGAAAGGTGAGATCGACGGCTTCGAAACCTCCGAATCCGTGCGCTTTCCGCGCGTGCAGAGCGTGTTCGGCGAAGGTGCGAAAAAGGATGATCTTGAGGAAAATTTTTGGGTTGGCTTCCGTGAACTCGAGCAGGCCGAAGTTCGCTCTTTAGCACAAGCCATCGTTGGTGAAGTGAAGAAACGCGGACCGTTTCTCAGCATGGCAGAATTCGTGAACCGCAAGTTGGAAAACGGCGCGCTTGGTCAGTCCGGCGCGCTTCAGGCGGCACTGGACCAGACCGTCAACGCGAACATCGACAGCGACTATGGCATCAACCAACAAAGCGCGGGATTCCCGGGGCAGTTGCTACAGGGGGATATCCTGCAATCCCTGGCGCCTTACATGACGGTCCGCTCGGATGTTTTCACGATCCGTGCCTATGGTGA
>CBFGOP010000147.1:0-5674 GCA_965650415.1 uncultured Prosthecobacter sp.
ATCAAGCAACGCGGTCGATGGCGATTTCCTCGACGATGTTGTTGGGAACTTGTTCGAAGTGGGATGGCGTCATGGAATATGAAGCGCGTCCCGAGGAGAGGGTGCGGACAGCCGTGGAGTAGCCGAACATTTCCTTAAGAGGAACGTTGGCGTTGACCACGGAGAATGAGCCTTTGGATTCCATGTGCTGGATCTGTCCGCGACGGCGGTTGAGGTCGCCCATGACATCACCTTGGTAATCGTCAGGGGTGGTGACTTCGACGGCCATGATGGGTTCGAGAAGGATCGGGCCGGCTTTTTTGAATGCATCGCGCATCGCGAAAATCGCCGCCATGGTGAAAGCGTTTTCGTTGGAATCGACGTCGTGGTATGAACCATCGAGGATATCCACGTGCACATCGATAACCGGGTAACCGGCGATGACACCGTTGGTAGTGGCTTCGCGGCAGCCTTTGATGCAGGCGTTGATATATTCTTTGGGAATCGAGCCGCCAACGGTTTTGTTTTCGACGGTGATCCCCTTCCCTGCCTCGTTGGGCTGGATGGAGAGGATAACGTGGCCGTATTGACCGCGGCCGCCGGATTGTTTGACGAGCTTGCCCTCACCGCCAGCTGGCTTAGTGATGGTCTCGCGGTAAGTGATTTGAGGCGCGCCGGTGTTGGCGTCTACCTTGAACTCGCGTTTGATGCGGTCGACGATGATTTCGAGGTGAAGCTCACCCATTCCGGAAATGATGGTCTGGCCGGTTTCTTCGTCGGT
The DNA here is from genome assembly GCA_965650415.1 of uncultured Prosthecobacter sp. GTDB lineage: Bacteria > Verrucomicrobiota > Verrucomicrobiia > Verrucomicrobiales > Akkermansiaceae > Luteolibacter. The sequence goes on from CBFGOP010000147.1 coordinate 761, forward strand.
CTTGACCATGAAGGTCGGATCTTCGTCGGAGAGACGGGCGAGTGCCAGGGCGAGTTTCTCCTGGTCGGCTTTGGTTCTTGGCTCGACGGCCATCGAAATGACCGGCTCGGGGAAAGTTGGGGGTTCGAGGACAACATCGTGTCCTTCGGCTGCGAGGGTGTCTCCAGTGGTGGCGTTCTTGAGCCCGACCATGGCCGCGATGTCACCGGCGAAGCAGGCATCGATGTCCCGGTGTTCGTCTGCTTGGATACGGATCAGGCGGCCGACGCGCTCGGCTTTGCGGGTGCGTGGGTTGTAAACGGTGTCGCCTTTGCGAACGACTCCGGAATAGACGCGGAAGAAAACGAGTTTGCCGACGAACTTGTCTGCCCAGAGTTTGAAAGCGAGGGCGGTGAATTTGGCGTTGTCGGTGGTTGGGACCTCGATGAGTTGCTCTTCGTTATCCGGGTTCATGCCTTTGGCGGCTGGGATATCGAGAGGAGAAGGAAGGTAGTCGATGACGGCATCGAGGAGGTATTGGACGCCTTTGTTTTTAAAAGCGGAACCGCCGGCAACAGGAACGAGTTTGTTCGCAATCGTGGCGCGGCGGATGGCTTGTTTGAGATCTGTCAGAGTGATTTCCTCTTCCATGAGAAACTTCTCACCGAGGATTTCATCACAATCAGCTGTGGTTGAGACGAGTTCGTCGTAGGCAGCTTTGGCGATGGCTTGCTGGTCGGCGTCGAGTTCCTTGACCGTGTAGGTGGAACCGAATTGATCGTCGTCCGAGTAGTAAACGGCTTTTTGGTTCACCACGTCGATTTGACCTTTGAGCGAATCTTCCGAACCGATCGGGATGAGGATGCGGACGGCGTTGGCACCGAGTTTTTCTTTGATCTCGGAAACGACCCGTTCGAACTGGGCTCCGGTGCGATCCATCTTATTGACGAAGACGATACGCGGAACGTTGTATTTGGTGGCTTGGCGCCAGACGGTTTCGGTTTGGGGCTGAACACCGGCCACACCGCAGAAGACGACGATGGCTCCATCAAGAACCCGGAGGGAGCGCTCCACCTCAGCGGTGAAGTCTACGTGTCCGGGAGTGTCGATGATGTTGATGCGGTGCTTTTCGCCGTTGGAGAGCTTGATGACGTTTTCCTCCTCATGCTGCCACCATTCGGTGGTGACGGCGGCGGAGGTGATGGTGATTCCGCGCTCGCGCTCTTGCTCCATCCAGTCGGTGGTTGCCGCACCGTCGTGCACTTCCCCGATTTTGTGAATCATCCCGGTATAGAAAAGAATCCGCTCGGTCAGAGTGGTCTTTCCTGCGTCGATATGCGCAGCGATCCCGATATTGCGGGTCCGCTCAAGCGTATAAGGACGATCTGGATGGTTGGGGTTCAAAACTCTAAACTCTAAACTTTAAATCTCAAAAAGAGGTGGAATTAGAAGCGGAAGTGGGCGAAGGCGCGGTTGGCTTGGGCCATCTTGTGAACGTCGTCACGTTTGCGGACGGCGGCACCTTGGTTGTTCGCGGCGTCTTTGATCTCGTTGGCGAGAGCAACGTGCATCGGGGTGCCTTTACGGTTGCGGGCGTAGGTGACGAGCCAGCGCATGGCGAGGGACTCGGAGCGATCCGGATCCACTTCGAGGGGCACTTGGTAGGTTGCACCACCGACGCGGCGGGACTTGACCTCAACGCGTGGCTTGGCGTTTTCGACCGCACGGGTGATGACTTCAAGCGGGTCGATGGTGTCGGTGCCTTCGTTGGCGCGGTCGATCGCAGCGTAAACGATGCGTTGAGCGAGCGAACGTTTGCCGTCCTGCATGACTTTGGTGATGAGGTGGCCGACAACCGGGCTGTCGTAACGTGGATCGCGGCGATCCGGCTTGGTGAAGATTCTTTTGCGACGTGGCATAACTTGGAAAGGTTAGGGATTGGTAAAATTACTTCTTCTTGGCAGGAGCGGCGGCAGCACCGGGTTTCGGGCGTTTCGCACCATATTTGGAACGGCCTTGGCGGCGCTTGTCGATGCCGAGGGTGTCAAGCGAACCACGGACGATGTGGTAACGGACACCTGGAAGGTCTTTCACCCGGCCACCGCGAACGAGAACGATCGAGTGTTCCTGGAGGTTGTGACCTTCACCACCGATGTAAGCGATGACTTCAAAGCCATTGGTGAGGCGAACTTTGGCAACTTTACGAAGCGCGGAGTTCGGCTTTTTTGGGGTCCGGGTCATTACCTGGAGGCAGACACCACGGCGTTGCGGGCAGTTGACGAGAGCAGGCGATTTCGACTTCTCGACTGGAACGTGGCGTCCTTTGCGAACGAGCTGATTAATGGTCGGCATGATTTCCTTCGTGTTTCTGGATTTGTCTTGTAAAAAAAGGCGTTGGGACAAACCGGCACGAAGACGGGGTTTTCATAACCCGCAATCGCTTTTTTCCGGAGCTGCACCCGATAATTTCCCTATATTGTGGCTGATTTACGGCTATTTTTGTGCCGGTCAGCCTCGCTGTGGGGGGCGGGACTTTATTCACCCGAACTGATCTGACAAGACCTTTTTAAGTTTTTTTTGAGAAAAAATCACAAAAAGTGGCTCTTCGATGATTTTGGCAGTCCGAGGGTCTGGAAATGGTTGATTTTAGGCCATTTACAGCGTCTCAGCCCTTCAGTGAGATCTCACAGTCCTTGGCTCCTGGCTGGAGTTCGATACTGAGGGCGTTCTTTCCAGGTTTGAGTAGCTCGCGGGTGATGGGTTTGAGCAGGATGTTGACCGGGCGGCTGTCCACGGTCTCCATGGTGTTATCCAGGATAGTTGTCCCGTTGAGTTGAACCTTCAACTTCTTCACTGCGATATAGGATAGGTAGAGATCCTTGATTTTATCGAGATCGGAGACATCAAACTCGGTGCTGAGCGAATGAATTTTGTTGAGGGCGTGTTCGGGGCCTGCTTTGAGCGTGACCAATGCTTTGGTCACGGGCTTGGAGAAGTCCGGATTTTTTTCCAGAGTCTCGACCGCAATGCTGCCATAAGGATCTGCGGGTTTGCGGGTGAGAGGCTGCAAAAGACGACGTCCCACATGGTTTACGGCAGGCACCAGGGCACTGAAGCCTTTCTCCCCCAGCCAGTTGACTCCTTTGATTCCGCGGTCGTAGCTTGCGCCGTTTTTCATTGCCAATTCCGCTTGCGGGGAGGCAATAGCCGCTTGGAAATCTTTCAGGCGCGGGTCCGAAGGGTCCAGGATCGACTCGATACCGAGGAGTTGGTGTTTAAGGGTGAACCAATCGCCGTCCTGCAGATGGATTTTCATATCAGAAAGGGTGATATCGATACTGGCAAGGTTGCGTTTGCTGATGTCGGCAAGTTGGGCGGCAAATTTGGCAGTGCGCGGGTCAGGCGATTTCACCAGGGCGTTGGCGGCATTGGCAGCGGCAGTGAAATCCTTGGCACGGAACAGCGAGAGAGCAGGTTTCAGCTCAGTTGGAGGATTGGGGGCGAACACGCTTTCGCGGCGGCCAAGAATGGCAAGGCGTTCGCTGCCTGCAAGGTAACTGAGGGCATAACTGCCTGTGCTCCAGAGGGGGCCGGCGTTGACATAGTTGCCGGAGCCAAGATCGCCCTCGCGCTTGTTGGCCATGGGTTGGGCGATAAAGGAACCGTCATGGCGGCGCGCCAGGTCGCGATAGGAATGAAAACGTTTCCAGAATGCGATATAGTTTTCCTGGCCTGTCAGGGATGCGGCGAGGGGCGACCAGGTTTGGTTGAAATAATTGCCGGAGTGGCCGTCCTCGAAGCCGAGCAGGTTGGTGCTGGCGCAGAGACGTGCGAACCACTGGGCCGATGGCTCGGCACCGAGCAGGTGGTAGGCGATTGCGGCCGCCCCGTTTTTGCCATTGCTGGTCGAGGCATTGTAAGGTGCATGGTCTCCGTAAGGAATTCCGCCACGGCCGACATAGGAACCGTAGAAATCAATGCTGTTAGAGAGCGCTTTGTCACCCTCGTTCACACCTGCCTGGTTGGCCAGGACCACAGAGAGAAAGCAGATCACGCCTGTGGAATTGACCGATCCGTAGCCGGGCGGAACGTAATCGGGCACGGAACTGTGGCCCCATGTTCCGGGGTTGCACTGACCTGCTTGGAGCGCTTTGGAATATTCACGGATGGTTGGGAGCACGCGTTCGTCGCCCGTGGCGAGGTAGTATTCGCAGAGAAACGTATTGGTATTCCCCCACCGCCATGTCTCATGTCCGGCATCGGAGATCGTGTGCAGAAGACTCATCCGCATGGCGGAGCGGCGGACGTGATCAAGATATTTCGGATCGTGGGTGGCGAGCAGCAATCCGGCATTGTGCGGCTCACCGACGCCCTCGGCGTATCCGTCGGCGGGCATGTGTTTGGCGAGAAACGCCGCTGCGTTCGTCACAATTTTTTGAGATTTGGGGCAGGTGTTGATATTGCCATCCGCGTAGGTTCCCATGACCGGCAAGGTGAGGGTCACGGGTTTGGTCTGGCCGTTGCGTGCGACCAGGAGTTTTAGCAATCCTTTTCCCGCATCGCTTTCGGCCCAAGTGATCGCTCGGGCGATGCTGAGTCTGGCATCGGAATCGAAGGGTTTCAGTTCTGGGGCTTTGGTCCAGGTTGCTGCGGGAGTTTCCGGAGGAGTGGCGGCACCGATGATCACGTCGTAGGGGTGGAGAATTCCGTCTGCGGGCGAACCGGGTTCGATGCTTTTGATCAAAATTTCCCGGCTGTCATTGGTATCCTGAACGTGGCCGTAGATCCAACCACGGGCCCCGGTGGCACCCAGGTTTTGGGTCGTGTGGTAGTTGCGGATCCCAGCGTATGGGAGCGGTGTCAGGTATTTTGGCAGTTTGGCGAGGTCTTTTTCCTGGCCATGGGACGGAGATAAGGTGAGTGCGACCAGAAGGA
>CBFGOP010000148.1:0-5592 GCA_965650415.1 uncultured Prosthecobacter sp.
GACCAGTTCGATCCCGAATACTACGGCAACTACGCCAGCAACATGGTTCACTACATTCAGGATCTGCGCAAGGAAGTGAAACAACCCAACATGCCCTTCGTCATCGGCATCTTGGGAACACCGGCTTTTCCTGAAGAAGCCCTCACCAACAACGTCGCGGTCGCGCAACGCGAAGCGGTTAAAAATCCCGCTCTCACCAACGTCACCGCGATCGAAAGTTGGCCGCTCACCACACCGGAGGTCGCCCTCTGGAGAATGAAACGCGACAACACTCCGAAATCGAACGCCGAGGAATATACCAAGGCCGAGCAACAATGGATTCTGCACGGCAGCAACCTCGGTTACCACTACGATGGCAGCGCCCGCTTCTTCATCCGCCTCGGCGATGAGTTCGCCAAGGCGATGCTCCAGTTCAAACGGTAATCAGATCTCTCAGATCCCTCAGATCAATCTACGACATCGATGCAAATATGAAGGGGTAATAAAAATGCTAAAGTTAAATAGTATTCTTATCTCGTTACTGATGTGCTGCTGCAGTGAGAATGCACAACGTGAGAATGACTCCGATGTGAATCAGATCGTTTTGAAATTGAGCGCTAGTAAAAATAGCGAAGATGAAAAAAAGTTGTGTATTCTTTTGCGAGACAAACTGATTCAGATTCATGGTAGATTAGGCGTATCTGCCATCGACTCCTCGGGGGAAAAAATGGATGTTTCATTACCGTGGCACGAGAGTGAAACTTTTTCTTCGTTGCAATTGGATGTTGGCGATCAAAGTTTTAATCTAAAATTCAACGATCCAGAGAACGCACTCATCTTTTTTAGAGAATGATGCGAACTTCAGATCCCAAATACCTTTCCGAGCGCTCCGAAGAATCCGTCCCAGATCCGCATCACGACATTGCGTCGTCCGCCAACGACCTGCTGCTGGATCACCAGACCGGAGCCTTGGAAGTAATCGTCAAACAAGGCGTTCTTGCCCCAGAGATACGCAACGAATGTCTCCGCGCGCTTGGGTGAGTATTTCAGGTATGGACTGAATGCGACCGACAAGCGACTGTTCACCCTGCGACCCAACGCGCTTTCCGCGACGTTTTCCACCTGTATTCCCCGCTGTGCGGAAAAGACCAAACGGCATGGGCCTTCGACCAACAGGTATCGGAACTGCAGGTTCACCCATGCATGCAGCTTGAAGAAAACCCAACGGCTCTTGATTCGTGGAGCCCGATCCTCCGCATGAGCCAGCGCGACGAGAAAATGGGGACGGAACACCAAAGATTTTCCCTCAGGAAGTTCGATCACCGCCAGTTCTTCCGTGGCATTGTCCTGGGTCGACAAGGTCACATCACCGACGAACTCACCGATCGGTTTGATACGGGTCAGGATGAAAAGCCCAGCCGCCAGACTGGAGAGCGGATATTTCCAATCCATCAGCCACTTGGTGCTCTTGTGGAATTCTCCCATCGATCCCTGCAGGTAATCGACCCGTGTCAACAACACCTCACCTGCCGCCATCTTCACGCGTTGCGCGGGTTGGCTTGGTGTCGATCCGATTTCGCCGTCCGGAGCTTCATCATTCCCCAACACAATCTGATTCGAGTTCTGAACCACAGGAGCCAGAACATAGTAGGCCAAAAGTTTCCAAACAAACGGAGCGGCAACGATAACCAGCAGGATCCACAGAGCATCTAACAGGATTTTCACCAGATGCTCCTGGATCAGATTATCGATGGTTTGGCGGAGTTTCTGAATGTCCTGAAGTTCACGTTGCTTTTCATCCCTGAGAAACTCCCTGCGCGCGACCTCTTCCTCCGTCTCACCGCCTTGCACTTTGATCGCCTGCCTCTCGCGGGCGAATTCCCCTATCTCCAAACGCAATTTCTGTTGAGCTTCCTCAATGCGCTTCTTTTCGGCTTCCAGTTCTTCCTTACGGAACAAATTCAGCACTTTCTGAATGAACTTCTCCAGTTCCTGCCGCTTTTGTTCCAACTCCCACAACTGCTTCTTGCGATCGTTGATCTCTTGGGTCAGCTGCTTGACCTTTTCCGCATACTCCCCCACCAATTCACGGCTCTCGCTTAGTTCGGCCACGGCTTTCTCCAATTCCGCCTCGTGATGCCCCACAATCATCGGGGGCAATACCTTGAGCAGGAAAATCACGAGGAACAGCGCAACGATCAGCAGGTAGATCGCGATCTTACCTGCGAACCATGAAAGCAACCTGATCATCCAGCGCGACATGAGAGTGTTTCTATCGGGAGTGAATCCCTCATTCAAGTAACGCCGGCCTGCGGCGAATGTTTCAGCCTTCAATCATCGCATACGCGTTGTGATGATGGATCGACTCGAAGTTTTCCGCTTCCACCCGATACCATTTCACCAACGGATGCTGTTTCAATCCTTCCGCCACATTGCGGGCGAGGTCTTCCACGAAAACCGGTTGATCGTAAGCGCGCTCGGTCACCGCCTTTTCATCGGTCCTCTTGAGTCCGGCATACAATTCACAGCTCGCCGAGCGTTCGGCCAATTCGATCAAATCCTCAAAATTCATTTCCACCGAGGTCTCGACCGAAATCGTCACCACTCCGCGCTGGTTGTGGGCACCGCGCTCGCTGATCGCTTTGGAACACGGACAGAGCGTTGCGACAGGAATCCGCACACTGAGGAAAAGATCATGATCCCCATCGGATGAATACCGGCTCTCGATCTCAAGCTCGTAGTCCATCAGGCTTTTCATACCGGAAACCGGTGCCTGCTTTTCGCGGAACATCGTGAATTCGCAACTCACATGGGCGCGCTCCGCATCGAGGCGGGCTGCCAGTTTTTCAGTCAAACGCATCATCGCGGAACCGGACAAGGGCTCATCGAGCTGATGCAACACATCCACGAAACGGCTCATGTGGGTGCCTTTCAAATGTGCCGGCAATTCCACCGTCATTTCAAATTTGGCCACGGTCGATTGCACCGCACCATCGCGGCCCTGATAGGAAGCCGGGTAACGCAATTCCCTCACGCCAACCCGGTCGATCACGATCTCGCGGTGATCCTGTTCGTTCTGCGTATCTGGCAAAACCTGCATCTGATTATCTTCGGTAAAAAGGAGAGACAAAAAAACCCGCCCGGTGGTTCGGGCGGGCTTCAAGATTGAATGAATCCATAATTGGCATCACCAAACTCAAAACCAATCAAGGCATGAGATTGATCGCGCGGGATTGCTTGATCGCGTTGTTGATCTTGCGATGCACTTTGGCAGTCACACCCGTGACGCGACGTGGAAGGATCTTCCCGGTCTCTGAGGTGAACTTGCTGAGGATCTCAGGATTCGTAGGAACCAGTTGCTCGACAGGGATGTCCTGCCTGCGGCGGGTCATCTGGCGGTTGGCCTTACGGAAATTGATACGGCGTTGTACGGTCTTTGGCTCGGACATGATAATTAGCGAAGTTCGCGGTGAAGGGTTCTGCGCTTGAGGAAATGATTGAATTTCACTTTCTCCAAGCGACCTGGAGTACGAAGGCTTTTCTTGTTACGTGTCGTAACGTAACGGGAAGTCGGCCTGCCCTCGGCTTTCGCTTCGGTGCATTCTAAAATGATGATCTCGCGTGGCATGATTTGTTTGGTGGAGGGGCGATATGGATTTATTCGTCGTCGTCGTCAAGAGAAACTGTAACAGATTCTTCATCTTCTTGCGGCATTCCACCGCTGAAGCCGACTTCATCGGACGGACGGAAGCGGCGGTTGCCGTATTCTTTCTCCCATTGAGCCTGGCATTCCACAGTCAAACGGGCAAAGGGGATTGCCTCAAGACGCGTGGTGGGAATTTTAAGCTCGGAAATTTCACAAACGCCGTAAGTTCCGGCCTTGATGCGGCGCAGGGCCTGCTCGATTTCGTACAGGGCGTCCTGCTCTTTCGCCAACACGGAAAGGGCGAAATCGCGGTCATAGGCGTCACTTCCCGCATCGCCCTGATGCTGTCCGCTGCCGGATGCCTCGCTACCTTCCGGCGCGTTGCGGATAGTGTCTCGGGTCATGCCGGACATGGAATCGACCAGAGTATCACGCAGATCGAGCAAACGCTGATGCTGTTTCTCAATAAATGCGGGGCTGTGTGTGCCTTTGACCGTGGTCGATGGCTTTTGGGTCGCTTCCGGCTTGGGCGGAACAAATTTTGGTTTGGCTGGTGCTGGTGGTGGGGTGTCGACCAAGGAAGGCTTCTTCGGTGCTACCGGTTTTTTAGGCTCGGCTTTTTTGACTTCCACGGGCTTCACCTCGGCCTTCTTGATCTCCGGTTTTTTCACTTCCGGCTTCTTGGCTTCCGTTTTCTTGACCACAGGAGTGGTTTTTTTCGTTTCAGGCTTTTTGACCTCAACTTTTTTGGCAGCGGGTTTCACAGCTTTTTTAACCGCCGCAGGCTTCTTGGTCTCGACTTTCTTCGGAGCAGGAGCCGCTTTCTTGACAGGGGCTGCTTTCTTGACCGGAGCTGCTGGCTTTTTCTTCACCAGAGCCGTTTTTTTAGCTGGGGCTGCTTTCTTGGCAGCAGCCGGTTTTTTGGCTGCTGGGGCCGCTTTTTTCACTGCCTTCTTGGCCACAGGTTTCTTTGCAGCGGCTGGTTTGGGCTTCACCTTGGTAACTACAGGTTTTTTCGCAACTTTTTTGGTGTTTTTCTTAGCGGCCATAACGGAGATTGATGTGGAAAATGGATCAAACGGAAAATCTCACCCGACTTCTATACAAGGTTTCAAGAGGGAAAGAGCGCGGTGGATTAGCCCCTCAAACCCAACACATCAAGGGGAAACTTCATATTCCTCAAAATATCTTTCTTTTCCTTCTATACCGTGGAGCTTGAAATGCATCGCGCCTTGCCTAATCTGCCGACCCGACATGCAACTCAGTGCCATCCTAGAATCCCTTCTCATCGCCTCCCAAGAACCTCTTTCATCTGAGGAAATGGCTCGTCTTGTTCGCGCTCGTGTCGCGGAAGCCGAGGATGTGATCGCTCGTGAAACGGAGGATGGTGGCAATCCAACCCCTCTTCCGGACTGGCTTGTAGGACTTGGACAAACCTCTGCCGAGCAAATTACCGAAACCATCACCACACTCAATCAACATTACGCGGACACCCAACGGGCCTTCACGATTCTGGATCGACCCAAGGGCTGGAAAATTTACACCCATCCGAGCTTCGGAGATTTCGTCCGCCATTTGTTCCCTGGCAGAAAGCCCGAACGCCTGTCGGGTCCCGCAATGGAAACCCTCGCCATCATCGCCTACCGCCAGCCGATCACCAAAGCCGCCATCGAGGCGGTTCGTGGTGTTTCCTGTGATGGCATGATTCAGAAACTGCTCGACCGCGATCTTGTCCGTATCGGAGGGCGCGCCGATCTCCCGGGTCGGCCACTGCTCTATCAGACCACCGATCTTTTCTTCGAGCACTTCGGTATCAACAGCATCGATGAACTCCCCAACGCCTCCGAACTCAGACGGGTGAAACTTCCGGAACCTGCTGCGGAGTCCCAGGAAGTTGCCACTGAGGAACAACTCCCTCTCGAGGATGTCGGAACTCCGGCCGCAGCAGCCAGTTCCGGCGAAGATGA